>JANOJN010000027.1:0-29701 GCA_031418775.1 Acidimicrobiia bacterium | reverse complement strand
GCCGTGGCGGGATTGCAGTCGTGCACGACGAGGGTCCCGCCAGGGACAAGCAAGATCCAGGCGTTTCGGAGGTCATTGAGCGAGTCTGAATACGAGTGGTAGGGATCGCAGAGGATCACGTCGTACTTCGGGCGTTTCCCGAGCCATCGCAACATGGTGTCGAGGAGGTGGTCCGAGTTGGTCGAACCGTCCTCGATATCCGCATCGTCGGGCCCGCCGCCGGCTTCCGAGAGGTCA
The DNA here is from genome assembly GCA_031418775.1 of Acidimicrobiia bacterium. Taxonomy (GTDB): domain Bacteria; phylum Actinomycetota; class Acidimicrobiia; order Acidimicrobiales; family JANYDT01; genus JANLQX01. Next base: position 29,464 of record JANOJN010000027.1, on the reverse strand, counting down.
TGCACTCGATACTTTGCGAGGTCCGCCCGGGCGCACAGTTCGGTGCGGGTCCGCCTGAACTCATGGCCGGTCAGCGGCGTGCTCAGTTCGAGAAACCGAGCGGGGTAGAACGACTGCAGGAGCACGTTCACGACCGTCATCTTCGATAGCTCGCTCATCGAACCGTTCATCCGTCAGCCACTCGTCGTTTTCGACTCACCAGTCGTACTCGGCGCAGCGAACGAACTGGGGGATATCCGCAACCTCCCTTCGGGAAGGCACAACTGTGGTGGTGACGACTGCCAACGCGGCGACTCGATTTCGACAACGCTGGAGGGACCGTGCGCCGCTTCCTTCACTTCGTCTTCCTTCCGGGGATCGCCAGCCTTGTGTTGGTGTTGGGGGTCGTGCATTCCCATCTTGGCGATCGCCCCTACCGCTTCGGCTCCCAGAACAGCGTCTGGGCCTACCTGGCGCTCGCGTCTCTCCACTGGCTCGCAGCGCACACCGCTGGCCTGCCCGACGAGGCCGAGGAGATGCAGCCCGCATTCGGCGCAGCGATCGTCGCCTCCGCCGTTGCGACCGGGTCGTGGCTGGTCGTGCAAACGGTCTTTCCCGGCCTGCTGCCCCGATGGGTCATCCTCGTGGCCGCCGGAACCGTTCCGGCGTTCACCTTTGCCCTCGGCGCATTCAGCGTGCTCGGGTCACGACAACAGCGTCGGCGTGACCGCGTCCTCGCCGTGCTGTCACCTGAAGATGCAGAAACACTGCTCCTCGATTCCTCGACCTCGTTTCCGGTTCCGGAGGTGGCGTTCTCCCTTGTCGACGTCGTCACAACAGACTCCGGCCGTCTGGGCGACCTGACCGAGATCGCCGGCGATTGCGAGGCAACGCTTGTCGTTCTCAGCGAGTCAGCGGCCCGGCTTGACGATGTGTACCGCGCCACGGCCGCCCTTCATAGATCAGGGGTGGCCGTGTCCACTATGACGGACTTCTACGCGCGCCACTTCGGAAAGTTACCCGTTGCCGAGCTCTCACGGATGGCGCTGCTGTTCGACGTCAGGGAGCGGCTCCAACCGTCGTATCGCCACACCAAGCGGGCCATCGACGTCATCTTCGTGCTCATTTCCCTTGTCGTCTGTGTACTTATCATCCCATTCATCCTCGTCGGAAATGCTCTCGGAAATCGCGGCCCTCTGATCTACCGCCAGAAGCGAGTGGGCCGTAACGGCGCGGTGTTCACGATCATGAAGTTCCGGACCATGCGGCCCGACCACACCGGCGCGGATTCCCTCGCCAACCTGTCCTGGACGCGTCCCGACGATCCGCGGATAACGCCGTTCGGTAGAGTCCTCAGACGTACCCACCTCGACGAGCTTCCGCAGGCGCTGTGTATCCTGCGCGGCGAGCTTTCCATCGTCGGTCCGCGTCCCGAGCAACCGCACTACGTCGACGAGCTCCGGAGCAAAGAGCCCGCCTACGACCTTCGACATCTCGTGACCCCCGGCCTCACCGGCTGGGCGCAGATCAAGTACCGCTACGCAGCAACCGAAGCGGCGGCGATGGAGAAGCTCCAGTACGACCTCTTCTACATCTCGCGACAGTCACTCACCTTGGATCTCCGGATCCTCAGCCGAACCATTCGGTCGGTGCTTCGTCGTCAGGGCCACTAGTGCATCGGGGCACGAGACGACGATGAGGATCGTGCACGTGATCACCAAGTGCGATTACGGCGGCGCGCAGACAGTGGTGCGCGAGCTGGCCCTCGAACAGCAGCGACGCGGTCACCATGTCTCGGTCATCACGGGCGTGGTCGGTCCGGTAGCCGACGAACTCCGCTCAGCTGGAGTCGCGGTGGCCGTAGAGCCTGACCTGGTCCATGCCATCGCGCCGACGAGAGATCGTCTCGCCGTCCGGGGTCTCGGCGCGACGCTGCGCGTGTTGGACCCCGATCTCGTTCATACGCATTCGTCAAAGGGCGGGTTGGTCGGCCGACTCGCGGCGTCCCGTCTCGACGTAGCGGCGGTGTACACCGCTCACGGCTGGCCGTTTCAGCGCGGCGCATCGAACCGCCAACGAATCCTGTCGTTCGTCGGCGAGTGGATCGCGGCCCGGACCGATGCCCACGTCGTGTGTGTCGCCTCGTCCGAACGACGACTCGCTCAGCAACTTCGGATCGTTCCGAGGAAGCGCCTTCATCTCGTGGCGAACGGCGTCGGTCACCGCGACGAGGCACCCCGATCCCCGGCCGCCAAGACCAACGGACTCGAGCTGGTGATGGTGGCGCGGCTCTCCTCGCCGAAACGGCAAGACGTGCTCATCGATGCGCTCCGAGGACTCCCGGACGTCAGCGTCACCTTCGTCGGCGATGGCGCGAATCGAGACCGGTTGGTCGACCTGGCGAAACCCCTGGCTCACCGCGTTCGTTTCGTCGGCTACGCCGATGCCGACCCGCACCTCGCGTCTTCCCACGCTGCGGTTCTCCTCTCGGACTACGAGGGCCTCCCTCTCTCGGTAATCGAAGCGATGCGCCACGGCCTCCCGGTGATCACCAATCGGCTCCCCGGCCTCGTTGACGCAATCGAGCACGGACGCAATGGCCTCACATGTGAGCTTTCGGCGGCGAGCGTCGCCGCCGCCATCGAAACACTCCGTAACGACGCAGTCCGGACAGGGCTTGGTGCAGCAGCACGTGACGACTGGCGGGCACGCTTCACCGCCGAGGTGATGGCGGACGGCTACGAGCGGGTGTACGAGTCAGCGCGATCCGGCCGGTCCACGTCCTGACGGGAGCGCGACGACCGCGCTGACCTCGTCAGGGGCTGGCCTGGTCCACGAATGCCCTGCGGCATGCCGCAGGCCCAGGGCACCTCGTCCCGATGGCAAGCGACGATGCAGTGGGAGTTACGCGGATACTGCGGCGCGACCGCGCAACGGGGCGGCGGCCTCGGCTACAAACGTGGCAAAGAGTGCCGGACTGGTGAGCGGCCACGAGTGGATGCCCTTGACGGTGTGTCCTTCAACCTTGGCCGCCGCGCACAGCGACTCGAAACTCGATTCCGGTATGACCCCGTCACGGTCGCTGTGCACCACCGTGATCGGCACCCGCCGCTCGGCGACCGTTCGGAGTGCGGCGACAAGGTCGGCGTTCCTCGCGAGTCGCCCGACCTTGGCCACGCCGAAGGGATTGCGAAGCACGTTCGGCACAAGATCCTGGAACACGCTGGGCAGCATCGAGCCGGCACTCCCGAGAAGTCCGACGACGTCGGCGGGGATCGCGCGTCCCCAGTCCCACATCGGGCGTTCGGCCATTGGCTTCTCACTTCCGCCATCGGTTCGCCACGCGCCACCGACGCTGTTGATGAGGACTAGCGCTTGGGCATATCCCGGGTTGTCGGCCATGACCCGGATCCCGACCCCGCCGCCGAACGAGTGGCCGACGATGATCATCGGGGTGATGCCGGTCGCCTTCACAAACCTGGTCAGCCACCGGGCGTAGCCGACGAACGTCCGATTGCCCGGTTCGAGGTCGGGGGTACCCCCGAAGCCGGGGAGGGCGGGCGCAACGACATGGAAGCCGATCTGGGCGAGGCGGCGGAGACCGCCCCGATACGCGTGATGGCCAAGCCCCCAGCCGTGCAGGAACAACACCGTGGGGCCGGTCCCACCGACGGTGTAGTGGACGATCTTGGTATCGACGCGCACCTCGGCCACCGACACGATGTCCTGCCCGGACACTGCCTTCGGCAAGCCGTCGCCGGAGATGGTGTCGATGGTCACACCACGAGCGTAGGAGATGGCGCGCTTCTAGAGAAAGATCCCGCCCACGGGCTGCGCGCGAACTGGGCGACCGACCGCGTTCCGGCGGCCTCCCCGCTAGCCGGCGAGGCGGCTGATGACCGCTCGGCGCTCCCCTTCGGTGAGCCCGCCCCAAATACCGTGGGGCTCACGGATCGAGATGGCGTAGTCGAGGCAGACCTGGCGTACGGAACAACCGGCGCAGATGCCCTTGGCGTTGTACTCACGCCGGTCCTTGTCGTCTTTTCGCTCGAACGTGTTCGGCGGAAAGAACATCGACGATTGCGGCCCCCGGCACGCAGCGCGTGCCTGCCAGGTGGCAACGGACTGCACGGTCATAGCGCTCTGCAGCATGTGGACCCTCTCCCCAGATCGGTCACTGAACAGCGTAACGCTGGTGTGACGCCCGACACAAGGGGGTAGGAACAGAAATCTCGAGGATCAACCACGCAGCGGCGTTCCCGCTGCCAGAAGGCGGTCAGCGCAGGCCGACCGTCATCACCGGATGGGTCAGTGACCGGCGTCTTTCGCCCCACCTTCGAGGGGTTCGACCTCCAGCAGGAGCCCGTCGACGGCCACGACGCGGACCGGGGCGCCGGCGGCGATCGGCGTGGCCCGATTGGTCCGGGCGCGCCACGGTGCGCCCAGCACGCGCACGACGCCTTCCGGGCCGATCCCGTCGACGGCGGTGCCGACCTCGCCGATCATCGCCTCACGACCGATCGTCGGGGTGGCGAATCGGGTACGGACCATCGTCGGCATGCCGTTGACCATGAACAGCACCGTCATGAGGACCATGACCCCGATCATGTACAGCGGCACTCGAATACCCTCGGTGAACAGGGTGAACGACCCAGCGACGAGACCGACGGTTCCCACGCCCGTCCAAAAACGCGGCGAGCCGGCCTGCACGTCGATGGCGAAGCCGAGCATGGCGATGGTGATCATGATCACGCCGAACGGGCGGGTCGGAAGGTTCCCCAGGCCGGCCGCGGCGAGTACGAACGCGGCGAGCCCGACGAAGGCGGCGATGCCGATGCCCCCGGTGAAGAACTCGAACACGAACAGCGCGAGCGCGATCACGAAGAGCAGATACGCCACGGACGGATTCACCGCGGTGTGGAGCAGCCGATCGAGCAGGCCGAGCTTGGCGAACCGAACCCCGTTGACCTTGGCGGTGAGTTTGCCATCGGCCTCGGTCGCCGGGAAGGCCGTGTCGAGCGTTCTTGCGCCGATGGTCCGACCGTCCAACTCGCCGACGAACTGGACCAGCACGGGCGCGTTGCTCTGGGCCAACCCGGCTTTCACCGCTTCGTTCTGGGTGTAGCGCCGTCCGACGAGCGGGTCCCCGGCGGCCGTCGGGGTGGAGTTGCCGATGCGGGTGCTGGGTGCCATGCCGACCACGTCGGCGGCGGCGACGAGGCGGTTCGCCCCGCCGTTGGCCCGTGCCCCGAGCGGTCCTACCCAGACGGCGATGGGAACGCGGTTCTCGTTGCGCAGGGCGTTCTCCAGCGCGTCGAGCTGGCGCTGGGGCAGCAGCGAACCCGGTGAATCGAGCTGGATGACCAGCGCCTCCACCCCGTCGGACACCGCTTTGTCGACCGAGGAAAGAATGAAGCGCTTCATGATCGGATCGATGTAGCCGGTCACCTCGATCACGTTGACGCCCTTCGACGACGACGCGGCCGGCGCTGTGGTGTCGGCGGCCGCCGTGTCCGACGGTGGTGTCGTCGTGGCGGAGGCGACCGGGCCGGCAAACGCCGAGCACACAGCCAGCAAGGCCAGCGTGCCGAGCGCCAGCCGTCCGAATCGGACCATGGACATCGTGGCCACGGCGGCTCCCCCACCGGGGCGACCGGAACGGAGGTTGCGGCGTGGGGCACGTAGCGTGAAGAAGCGCACGGGAAGGCTTTCGGGTCGGTCAGTAGGCATCGAGCGTCGCACGAGACGGCGCGGTTCAAACGAAGAGGATGAGGCACAGAGGAACATGGAGGTCGAGCAATTCTTCAGCACCGTGCGCCTCCTGCTGATCGTCGGCAAGGGCGGAGTCGGCAAGACCAGTGTGGCCGCCACGATCGCCAACGTCGCTTCGTCGACCGGCAGGTCCGTTCTGATAGCCGACGTCGACGGCCGCCACGGTGCCGCGGCCGCCTTCGGTGTGACCGATCTCTCCTACGACGAACAGGTTCTCGTGCGCGGCGACCCGACCTCCGGACGCGGAACCGTGTCCGGTCGGACCCTGACCGCTGACGACGCACTCGTCGAATACCTCGCCGACCACGGCATGGGACGACTGGCCCGCAAGCTGGCGTCCAACGGGGTGGTCGATGTGATCGCCACGGCGACACCGGGGATCAAGGACCTCCTCGTGCTCGGGAAGGTCAAGCAGCTCGTCACCGAGGCCCGGCACGACCTGGTCATCTTGGACACACCCGCTTCGGGGCATGCCGTCACGTTCCTCCGCAGCGCCCGGGCGCTCGCCGACTCGGTGGCCAACGGACGCATCCGCCGTCAAGCCGATGAAGTGATGGCCGTGCTCGGCGACCACGATCGCTGCCGCGTCGTCCTGGTCACACTCGCCGAGGAGACACCCGTCAACGAGACGATCGAAACGGCCTTCACCCTCGAAGATGAGGTCGGTGTCGCCCTGACGCCCATCGTGGTCAACGCCGTGCTCGACATTCCGCCCGTCGTGCCAGCGGGGGCGCTGGCGCGTCTCGACCCCGCTGAACGCGAGGCAGTTTCGGTCGCCCTCGGCTTGGAACGAACCCGCGCCGAAGCCCAACACGAGCAGCTGGCCCGTCTGGGAGCGGCGCTCCCGCTTCCCCAGATCGTCCTCCCGGAGCGCGTCGGAACCCGCTTGGACGCCGTCGATTTCGCCGGGTTGGCCGAGGCGTTCGTCGCTTCGCTCGCCGAGATCGAGAGCGGGTCATGACCGGCTCCCTGGCCCATTCCGACCGCTTGGCGGACCTCCCCGGACGTCGCTCATGAACCACTCGTTGGCGGAACTCACCGCGACTCGACGCGTACTCGTCACCTGTGGTTCGGGAGGCGTCGGCAAGACCACCACGGCCGCCGCACTCGGCCTCGCCGCGGCACTCGGTGGACGGCGGGTCGCCGTCGTCACGATCGACCCCGCCCGACGCCTGGCCGACGCGCTCGGTCTCGACTCGCTCGCCAACCAGCCGCAGCGCGTCGACCTCGACACCGTGCGGAGCGCCGTGGCGGCAGAAGGACGCAGGGCGAACTGGTGGGCGCCCATCGACGCAACGTCGGCCCAGGCCGCCGCGGCGGATTCAGGTGAGCTCTGGGCGCTCATGCTCGATGCCCGGGCGACGTTCGACGATCTGATCCGCCGGCACGCACCGTCGACCGAGCAGGCCGAACGGATCCTTGCCAACCGGCTGTACCGCAACATCTCCGGAGCGCTGTCGGGCACCCAGGAGTACATGGCCGTCGAGAAGCTGCACGAACTGGTCACGGCTCCGCGTGGCCTCGACGGCAGCCCGATCGAGCCGTTCGACTGCGTCATCGTCGACACTCCGCCAACACGCAACGCGCTCGATGTGCTTGCCGCTCCCGAACGCCTGACCCGCTTCCTCGACAACCGCGTTTTCCGGGCCATGATGGCGCCGGCGCGGCGCGGTCTGCGCGTTGTCGGTGTCGCCGCCCAGGCCGCTCTCGCGGCACTTGGGAAGGTCGTCGGCACCGAGGTGATCGGCGACGCTGTCGCGTTCTTCCGGGCCTTCGACGGGATGGAGGAGGGCTTCCGCGAGCGGGCGCAGGAGTCCCTGGCGCTCCTGCGCGATGAACGGACCGCGTGGATTCTGGTGACGACGCCGCGGGCCGAGACGGTGGAGGAGGCCGTCTTCTTCGCCGGCGCCTTGAGGGAGATGGGGCTCCAGGTCGACGCCGTGGTGGCCAACAGGATGCAACCTCGGATCGATCCGCTTCCCGCCGTCCCGCCCACGCCGGGCCCCCTTCGCACCGCGGTCATGCGGGCGCACGCCATCGACGCCCGCGCCGACGCCCACCGCCGCGTGCTCGTACCACTTCGAACGGCAGTGGGTCCGAATGCCGTGTTCGCCGACGTCCCCCTCGCCCCCGTCGACGTCCACGACCTCCAAGGCCTGACAGCCATCGCCCAAGCCCTCTGCCGCCCGGCGTAGTCACCTTGGGAGAGAGGTTGCCCCTCGGCCTGTCCGATGCTGCGCCGCTCGCTTCGCTCGACTGCCCGCAACACGGGTGACCCTTCCACCTTGGGAGAGAGGTTGCCCCCATATATGGGGGCAGAACACCTCCGATCGCCACTGGGAGGTGTTCAGCCGCAATGCACCGACGCGGACTGCCGGCCGGTAGCGTGGACGCCGTGCCGCATGTGCTGATCGCCGCCGATGCCCCCTGGGTCCACGAGGAAGTCGGGTCGGCGCTGCCGGCCGACGCCACCGTGCGCAACCTCATCAACGGCGCGGCGGTCCGAGCGGCGGTGAGCGAGAAGACACCCGACCTCGTCATCTTGGACTCGCAGATCTCCAACATGGGCGCGATGGCCGTCACGTACGACCTGCGGAACGAAGAGTCGGGCGGACGACTCCCGCACGTGCCGGTCTTGATCCTGCTCGATCGACCGTCGGACGTGTTCCTGGCCCAACAGTGCAAGGCCGAGGGCTACCTGGTCAAACCACTCGATCCGCTCCGGGTCCGCCGGGCCACCACGGCGTTGCTCGCCGGCGGCACCTTCCTGGACAAGACGATCCAATCGGACGCGTCGACGAACTACACGGCAACGCCCGACTCGACCGCACGCTGAGCCGCAGCAGCGGCGCGGCACGATGTGCTCGCTGATGCACCCTCGAGCGGCCCGCTAGAGTGTTCGACCGCTACGGGATGTAGCGCAGCTTGGTAGCGCGCCACGTTCGGGACGTGGAGGCCGGGGGTTCAAGTCCCCCCATCCCGACCAATCCGCCGCCCCTTCCGGAGGGCGGCGGTTTCGCGTCCGGCAAGGGTCGACGTTTCGCCGATCGGGCTGCGGCCGCTCGCCGCTCGGCCACTCGCCACTCGCCACGAGGTACGCGTTCGTCGCAGGGCTCGTTCTGCGAGCATGCATGCGTGCGATTCGACGAGTTCCAGCGGATGATCGAGGTGACCTACGGAGCGCAGGACCGAGCGCGTGGTCAGGCCACCTCCGTCGCGTGGCTGGCTGAAGAGGTGGGCGAGCTGGCGAAGGCGGCGCGCAAGGGGACCCGGGAGGAACAGCTCCACGAACTCGGAGACGTAATCGCCTGGGTCGCATCGCTCGCGAACCAACTGGACCTTTCGATGACCGAAGCCGTCGCCCGGTATGCCAACGGATGCCCGAAGTGTGCGACCAGTCCGTGCATCTGTACGGTGACCGCATGAGCACCGCTTCGGCTCTTCGACAAACCGGGAAACGCACGGCCGAGCGTTCCGACCTCGGCGAAGTGAATCTTCACTCTCGCGCACCACTCGGATGGCGGATCACCGGCGTCTGCGCGTTCGTTGCGCTGCTCGAAACGACAGCAACGGGCATGGTCGGCGGCGCCCTCACCAGTATCCAGAAGACCTTCGATCTGTCCGATACCGCCGCCGGGTTCATCCCTACGGCGGCCATCGTGGGCAGCCTCTCGGTTGCGGTCGTCTCGGCCCATCTCGCGGACAACGCCCGGCGCCTCACGGTCCTCGCGGGGGGCGCCGTGCTCTGGACCTTCGTGGCCCTTGGCAGCGCGGCCGCCCCGGTCTTCATGCTCTTTCTCGTGTCTCGGGCGATACTTGGGGCCGCGGGTCAGTTGAACAACCCGGCGGCGGCGAGTCTGATCGCCGACGCCCATCCCGCACCGGGACGCGCAAAGGCCTACGGCTTCGAACGACTCGCGAACTACCTCGGTCTCCCGCTCGGTATCGGTCTCGGCGGGGGCTTGAGCAGCGCGTTCGGTTGGCGGACGGCGTTCGCGGTGATGGCGCTACCCGGACTCGCGGCCGCCCTTTTCGCGTGGCGCACCATCGAGCCGGCGAGAGGGCTGGGCGACCTGCTCGACCGGGAACGACGGCGAGTCCCCGACCAAGATCCTGGGTCGACAGCTGCCGAACTGGCTCCCCACGGGCCCCGCTCGTCCCTTCCCGACGGCTCGATCCGAACCCGGCTCCGGGCCCTCTGGTCGATCCGCACCTACCGCTCCATCGTCGTCGGGCTTCCGGTGCTGTTCTTCGGACTGGGCGCGTTGTTCTTCTGGTCGACGAAGTACTTCGAGAAGACCCACGCTCTGGCCGAGGACGCGGCCGGCGGCATTTCCGGCGGCGTGGGTGGCACCGGCATCATGATCGGCATCATCGTCGGAAGCCGGCTCGGTGATCGCTATCACGACACCCGACCGGGTTGGCGTCTCCGGCTCGCTTCTCTCGGGCTCTTCGGCGGCGCTTCATCCTTCGCGCTGATGGTCGCGCTCCCCGGCGTCGCGACGCAGGCGACGTTCTACGGTCTCGCCAACGTGGGAATTGCCGTTGCCATTCCGAATCTCACCGCCGCCGTTGCCGATGTTGTTCACGCATCGATTCGGGGCGCGTCGTTCTCGACCCTGCAGTTCTGCCTCGCCCTCGGCAGTGCAGCCGGGCCACCACTCGTCGGGGCTGCCTCCGACGTCCTTGGGTCGCTGCGGCCAGCCATGGGCATGCTCGTGATCCCGTTGGCCATCGCCGCGGTGGTCGTTCGGGCGGGGGCCGTTCACTACGATGGCGACGCCCAGCGGGCGAACGGTCTGACGACCGGGTGACGGGGGCCTCCGCAACAACCAGTAGGCCCATCCTTGCGACCCGCGGCCTGCGGGCGGTCGGAGACGGCATCATGTCAGCGAGCCTGGCGCCGCTGCTTCTCGCCCGCGGATTCAACGGCCGAACGGTTGGGCTGATCACGACTGCGACGCTGCTCGGTTCCGCGACGAGTCTGTTGCTGGTGACCCGACTCAGTCGCACGCTCCGTCCGCTGATCGTGCTCATGGGCATGTCGGTGCTCATGGCCGTCACCGGTTTCACGTTCGCCGCGTCGGGCACCCTCGCCGTACTCCTCGTGGTCTCGGTGATCGGGCCGCTGAATCCGTCGAGCGGCGACGTCTCGGCGTTCCTCCCCGCCGAACAAACCATCGTCAGCTCAGGGTTCGAAGGACCTGCGAGGACTCGTGCGCTCGCCCGTTTTGCGCTTGTTGCCTCAGCCGGTGCCGCGCTCGGCGCGTTCCTCGCTGGACCCATCAGCCGAGTTGGTCGTGCTTTCGGTTTCAGCAGCACGAGAGGCATCGCATTCGGTGCGGTCCTCTACGGCATCATCGGCCTCGTCGTCCTCCCGATCTACCTGTGGACGAGCCGACGCGCACAGTCGGGCGCGGTGAGCAATCCGGGCCGACTCGGACCGTCACGCCGGATCATCTACGAGCTGACAGCCGTCTTCGCCCTCGACTCGGCCGGCGGGGGAATGGTGGTCAACTCGCTCATCGCCCTCTGGTTGGCGCAACGATTCGACTTCACCTTGGGCCGCATCGGTCTCGTCTTGGGTCTCATGTCGCTCGCTTCAGCGGCATCGGCGTTGCTTTCACCCATGCTCTCGGCGCGCTTCGGCATGGTCGAGACAATGGCCCTCACGCATGCCCCGGCGAACGTTCTGCTGATCGCTGCCGCGTTCGCGCCGAATCCGCAGCTGGCGGTGCTCTGTCTGGCGGGCCGTTCGCTGCTGTCGCAGCTCGATGTGCCGCCGCGAGTTGCCTTTGTGATGTCGCTCGTCCAGCCGGAGGAGCGAAGTGCAACGGCGGCGTTCACCAACCTGCCCCGGAGCATCGCCACGGCGAGCACGCCCTGGCTCGGCGGATGGCTCCTGACGAAGAGCTCGTTCGGATGGCCCCTCGTCATCGGTGGCTCGCTGAAGCTCGTTTACGACGCCATGCTGTGGATCCGATTCCGGAAGTTCAGTACGCGCGCGTAGGGTCAGTCCGGCAGCTCGACGTAGACGATGCCTTCCTCGATCGTCACCTCGTAGGTTGGGATCAACGCATCACCCGGGGTGAGCGCAGGCTCCGGTGAACACATCGAAACGCCACCCGTGAAGCGGGCACTCGATCGTCCCTTTGCGCCGGTAGCCGGCCGTGAGCTCGGAACCGTGGTGGGGACAGGCGTTACCGATGGCGACCACGGCACCACCGTCGAGCAGCACCAGCGCCGACCATCCGACGCGCGTCGGATGTCTGACGACCTTGAGCCCACCATTGCAATCGAGCAGGTCGCGTTCACAAGCGCGACTCGCATGCGCGCTTACCTTAGTGGTTTCGCGTGACCGCTAGCGCCGGAGCGGATTCGTCGACGAACGAGCCGCAACCAGTTCTGCTGTGCTCATGCCCGAAGCGGCTTGGCGGTCAAACGCACAGCAACCAGTTCTGCGATCTGGACCGCGTTCAACGCGGCACCCTTGCGCAGGTTGTCGTTGGAGACGAAGAGCACCAGACCGTGATCGACCGTCGGGTCCTTGCGGACACGACCCACGTAGCACGGGTCTTTGCCGGCCGCTTCGAGTGGCGTCGGGATGTCGAGAAGCTCCACGCCAGGGGCCGCACCGAGCAGTTCCAGCGCACGCGCGACGGTGATCGGGCGGGAGAACTCCGCGTGGATCGACAGCGAGTGGCCGGTATACACGGGCACGCGCACACAGGTGCCGGCGACTTTGAGAGCCGGGATCTCCAGGATCTTGCGGCTCTCGTTGCGGAGCTTGAGTTCCTCATCAGTCCAGCCTTCGTCACCTTCGTACGTATCGGCGGCGTACGCGCCGGCATAGGGCAGGACGTTGAACGCGATCGGCTTCACGAACTTGACGGCAGCCGGTATCTCGACGGCCGAGCCGTCACGGGCCAGTCGGGCCGATTCATCCGCAACCTTGCGCACCTGATTCTCGAGCTCGCTCACGCCGGCAACACCGCCTCCCGATACCGCCTGGTACGTGGCGGTGATGAGCTTGATCAGACCGGCCTCGACGTGCAGCGGCTTGAGGACTGGCATGGCGGCCATGGTGGTGCAGTTCGGATTGGCGATGATCCGACGCCCCGCGAGCGCCTGATCGATCGCATGTGGATTGACCTCACTGACGACGAGCGGGACCTCGGGATCCATCCGCCATGCGCTGGAGTTGTCGACGACGACCGCACCCTGAGCGGCAACCTTCGGGGCCAGAGCCTTCGAGGCGGTGGCGCCGGCCGAGAAGATGGCAATGTCCACCTCGGAGTAGTCGGCGGTGTCGGCGTCTTCGACGACGATCTCGCCGCCCTTCCACGGAAGCTTCTTGCCGGCGGACCGCGCCGAGGCGAAGAACCGGACCGAAGTGGCCGGGAAGTTCCGCTGCTCGAGGATCTCTCGCATGGCCTCTCCGACCATGCCCGTTGCTCCGACGATGCCGATGCGCATTGTGTTCGTTCTCCTTCGCCCGGACCGGGTTCTGCGGGCCGTCAAGTCTCCCACGCAGGTGGGCGCGCAGGCGCAGGGTTTCGACTCAGCCGGGTTGGGGCGACTCACCAAGTCGTCCTCAGTGGAATTCTCCGGTTCGCCCGCCGACCCCCCGACCCCGACCATGAATGCCCACTTGCGGCAAAACACCTCCGTAGGCCGTTCGGAGGTGTTTTGCCCCCACATATGGGGGCAACCTCTCTCCCAGCGAGCCCAGCTACACGTCGAGGCCGAAGGCGTTGTGGAGAAGTTGGACGGCGTCTTCGACCCGACTCGAATCGATCACGCAGGAGAGGCGGATCGTCGACGTCGAGATCATCTGGATGTTGATGCCCGCCGCAGACAGCGTCTCGAACATCGTGGCCGACACCCCCGGGTTCGTCTTCATGCCCGCACCGACGATCGACACTCGGGCGATCGTGGAGTCGTTCGTGACCTCCCGTGCGCCGATCTCGGCGGCAATGGGGGTGCATACCTCCATCGCCGCGGCAAGGTCGGCCTTCGGCGCGGTGAAGGAGATGTCGGTCGTGCCGTCGTGCGAGGTGTTCTGCACGATCATGTCGACGTTCACCCCGCGATCGGCGAGGGCGCGGAACAGCCGGGCGGCGATCCCAGGTCGGTCCGGTACGGCGACGACGGTGATCTTCGCCTCCGATGTGTCGTGGGTGACAGCCGAGACGACAGCCTGTTCCATGGACGGATCCTCCTGAGTGACGATGGTGCCCGGCTCCCAGGTGAAACTGGAACGGACCTGCAGACGCACGCCGTGGGTGGCGGCGAACTGGACGGCGCGAAGGGCGAGCACACCGGAACCGCTCGCCGCCATCTCGAGCATCTCTTCGTGCGAGATGATCTTGAGACGACGTGCTCTCGGCGCCACGCGGGGATCGGCCGAGAAGACGCCGGTCACGTCGGTGTAGATCTCGCACTCGTCTGCGTCGAGCGCCGCCGCGAGCGCGACGGCGGTCGTGTCGGAACCACCTCGTCCGAGCGTCGTGACGTCGCGGTCAGTCGACATGCCCTGGAAGCCGGCCACGACCGGGACGGCGCCGCTGGCCAGCGCCTCACGCAGACGGTCAGCCCGAACTTCGAGGATCTTCGCCCGACCGTGGCTGGTGTCGGTGATGATCCCGGCCTGCGACCCGGTGAAGCTCGCCGCCCGCACACCGAGGTCGTCGATCGCCATTGCCAGCAGCGCGGCGGAAATGCGCTCGCCGGCGGTGAGCAGCATGTCCATCTCGCGGCTGTCGCCCTTGGCGGGGACCTCGCCCTTCTTCGTCGCCTTCTCGGTCGGCAACCCAGCGTTCGTGAGCACGGCGTTGGCGAGCCGGATGAGATCGTCGGTGGTCTTGCCCATGGCGGAGACGGCGACCACCACCTGATTGCCACGCCGAACCGTCCGTGCGACGTGGTCGGCGACGGTCCGGATGCGCTCGGGGTCGGCGACGGAGGATCCGCCGAACTTCTGCACGATGAGAGCCACGGGGCGAAAACGCTACCCGGCCGCCGGAGGCGGCGCGGCGCGATTGCCCACGACCGCCCGGCCGCCAACGACGAACGGGGCATCGAAGGGCGTGTCGGCAATGACCTCGGAACCACCGTCGAGGGCGATGACCAGCCGTGAGCCATGGCCGACGAACTGCCGGTCGCGCACCGTCCCGAGAGCTCCCGTCCCGGTCGAACCCGAAAAGGCCGACACATCGACGTCGTGAGGACGCACGAGCACAACGGGACCGGACGACCACGAAAGCACGGCGCGAGGGGCCACCGGTCCGAGCACCGTGATCGGTGCGGTTTCGGTGCCGGTCACCGGAAGCGCCGTGACCGGCCCGAAGATCCTCGCGACCTGTTCGTCGACGGGGCTCCGGTGGATCACGTCAGGTGTGTCGATCTGCACGATCCGCCCGGCGCGGAGGACAGCGAGGCGATTACCGAGGGCAAGGGCGTCCTCGATGTCATGGGACACCATCACGGCGGCCATGCCGACCGACCGCAACAGCGAGCGGACCTCGTCGCGGACATCGGTGCGCAAAGTCGGATCGAGGCTGGCGAATGGCTCGTCGAGCAGAAGTACGTCCGGAGACGGAGCAAGCGCTCGGGCGAGGGCAACCCGCTGGCTCTCCCCACCGGAGAGCTCATGGGGGTAGCGATGCCCCTTGTCCGTCATCTGCACGAGTTCGAGCATCTCGCCGACACGGGACCGACGGTCCGCCCTCCCCATGGCGTGCAGACCGAACCCGACGTTGTCCGCCACGGTCCTGTGGGGAAACAGTGCGTGATCCTGGAAGACGAGTCCGACGCGGCGATCCTGCGGTGCGACGTGCAGGCCGGGACCACTCACCGGTCGGTCGCCGAGGACGATTGTGCCACCATCGATGCGGACGAGCCCGGCGACGGACGCGAGGAAGGTCGACTTCCCGCAGCCGCTCGGGCCGAGGAGCGCGACGACCTCACCGGACCGGACGTGGAGGGTCATGTCCGCGACCGCCTCGATCGAGCCGTGACGCTTCGACACGTTCTCCGCCCGGACGACGACGTCGTGAACGGAGTCGGCGCTCATCGGCGTCCCGCCGGTGCGGTAGCCCGGCCGAGCACGAACAGCACGAGCGGGAGCCCGAGGACGACAATGGTCAGTGCCGGCGTCGCCGCTTCGTCCCAACGAGACTCGTTGGTCATGTTCCAGACGAAGACCGCGAGCGTGTCGCGGCCGGGGGGACGCAGGAGGAGGGTGGCCGGGAGCTCCTTGAGAGCGTCGATGGCGACCAGGAGGCCGGCGACGAGGATCGAGGGTCGGAGAAGGGGCATCGTGACCGACCAGCGACGACGCCGTTCGCCTGCACCCAGCGTCGCGGCGACCTGTTCAAGGCGCGGGTCGATCCGCTGCGCACCGGCGTCGATGTTCTCCCGCCCCACGGCGGCGAACCTTACGACGAGGGCATAGACGACGCCGGCGGTCGAGCCGGCTAGCAAGAAGGGGACGTAGAGACGGTCGTTCCACGAGGCCAGCGAATCGAGGCGACCGTCGATCCACGTGAGCACGGTCAGCACACCGGCGGCAACCACGAGTCCGGGGACCGCATAGCCCATCGAGGCCAGGCTGAGCGCTCGGGCCGTCCAGCCGGCGGACCTTCGCCACGGGTCCCGCCGAGCAAGAAGAACGAGCGCGCTGCCGATCACGACGCAGACGACCGAGGTCCATGCAGCGAGCTCGAGGCTGGTCTGTAGTAAGCGCACATAGGTTCTGTCCAGAGCTCCCTCGCCTCCTCGTCGGTTCGCATCAACTGCCCAGACGGTCAGGGTCGTGAGCGGGACGCCTGCTGCGAGAAGGAACGTCGACGCACAGAGGGCCGACGCCGCCGCGGCCACTCGCCCGCGGAGGACGACCGGGTCTGCCGGAAATGGGGACGTTGCGCGCGAAGTGAACCGACGACGCCCACGCGTGAGTCGCTCGACAACGACGAGCAGGACGACAAGGCCGACCAGCATGCTCGCCAGTTCAGCCGCTGCATCTCGTCGATCGAGGCCGAACCACACGCGCAGGACTCCGTCGCCCAGTGTGGACACCGAAAAGGCGCGAGCCACGCCGACATCGGTGAGGGTTTCCATGGCGACGAGACCGGCACCTGCGGCGAGCGCGGGTCGGATCGCCGGCAAGGCCACCCGCCAGAAGATCGCCCGGTGACGCACCCCCAGCGTCGAAGCCGCCGCGCAGAAGGCCGACGCCTGCTCCTGCAGCGCGGACAGCGATGCAATGTACACATACGGGTAGAGCGAGAGGATCAGCACCAGTCCTGCGCCGACCGGTGTTCTCACGGGGGGGAACCAGGCGTCGTCGCCGAACAACTGTCGCCATCTTCCCTGCACCGGTCCCGCGTACTGCAGCAGACCGGTCCAGACGAATGCGCTCACGTAGGCCGGAAGTGCGAGGGGAATGACGAGCAGGCGGCGAAACGCTCGGGACCCCGGGAATCTCGTCGTGACGCACAGCCAGGCAAGTCCCGCCCCCAGCACCGTCGCACCGACCGCTACACCGACCGCCAGGCCGATCGTCGTCAGGACCATGCGCATCAAGGTGGTGCGGGCCAGGAGCGACCAGACCTCGCGATCGGGCGAGCGTAGCGACCACAGCACGGCGACAACCGGCGCGGCGAGCACGATGACCAGAGCGACCGACCAGAGCGCCGAGCGCAACGACTGCGATCGCGTCCCGAGGCGCGCCGACCGAGAGAAGACCTGCACGACGACTGGTGTTATCGAGGCGTGCCGGAGCCGGGCGGCGCCAGCTCGGACGCGATCACTTCCAGCCGGCGTCGGTCAGGACGATCAGCGCCGCCGGCTGCATCTTCGAGTAGTCGTCGATCCGGCCTTGATCGGCGCGGAAGGTCGTGTACGGCTTCACATCGTCACGGACCACCGTCTTCGGATTCACGGGGTACTCCGCGTTGCCGTTGGCGAAGTCGGCGCTGCCATCGGTCGCCAGCCACTCCACGAAGCGCTGGGCGTTCGCCTTGTCGTCGCTGGCGGCGACGACACCGGCGCCGGAGACGTTCACGTGAACGCCCCGATCGGTGTCCGCCTGGTTCGGGAACACGAGCGCCACGTTGTCGCGCTTGAGTCCCGGGCGGAAGAAGTAGTACGTGTTGGCGATGCCGGCATCGCAGCCGCCGGCGTTGATGGTCTCGATGATGCGGGTGTCGGAGTCGATGAAGTTCTCCGACTTCGTGTTCCTGGCGATGCCGGAGAGAATCCCGACGGCCCGCTCGCCGTACGCGGCCATGATGTTCGCCGCGAACGACTGGGTGTAGACGTGACTCGACGGACGGCTGCAGATGCGTCCGGCCCACTTCGGGGTGGCGAGATCCTCGTAGCGCGTGGGAACGTCGGCCTTCGCGACGTTGGCCGTGTTCACGTAGATCACCCGGGCCCGACGCGTGAGTCCGAACCAACGGTTCTTCGTGTCACGTAGTTCGGAGGGGATCGCGCCGACGAGCGTCGGTGACGAGACCGTGGCAAGAAGACCCTCGTCGGCGGCACGAACCAACGACGCAATGTCGACCGTGAGATAGACGTCGGCGGGTGTGCGTGTGCCTTCCTGGGCCAGCCGGGACCGGTTGGCGGGATCGTTCCCGGAGACGACGTCGAGTTCGATCCCGGTTTCCTTCGTGAAGCGCTTGTAGACCTCCTCGATGCCGTAGGTACGGCCCGAATAGATGGTGAGCCGGCCTTTCGGCGCAACCGGCGACGGGCTGGGGGATGCCGGCACTTCGGCCGAAGTCGGTGTCGAGGGCACGGTCCAGCGCAGCTTCGGCCGCTTTCCCGACTTCGCGGTGTTCGAACAGACGAGTCGGGTGGCGCCCGCAGTGGCGGTCGCGTCGATCTTCGGGCACGTGCCGCCGATGGAGGCGGCCGAGGCCGACGGGGCCGCGGCACCCAGGGCCGATACGGCGACAAGGACGCCGAACGCCCCGCGTGACCGGCGCGAGCGAAAGATGTTCATGAGGTCATGATAGCCCCTGAACTTAGGAGTGCCTAATAGACCTCTCCGAACTGCTGGGGTCGGGCTTCGAGCTCAGCGCTTCGTCGAGGCGGTCGGTGCGACGGTCGTGGTGGGCGGCGGGCCGGCGGCGGAGGCGTCGACCGGCACGATGGCGAGTTCGATCGAGACTCCGATCCCGGCATTTCCCGCTCCCGGAGGGAGCGTGGTGGTCGTCGTGGCGGAAAGGGCCCGTGAGGCGTCGAGGAGGCGACCGGCGTCGGAGCGACGAACCGCGTCGAGGATCGGATAGGGATCGATCGCCGCACCGCCACCCGGGTGGATCTCGAAATGCAGATGGGGAGGAGTCCCACGCGCGTTCCCGGTATCGCCCACGTACCCCAGCACCTGTCCGGCCTCGACGACGGTGCCGTCCTCGACGGCCTCCGCATACGCCGAGAGGTGGGCGTAGTAGTACTGGGTGCCGTCGGCGGCGACCAACCAGAGCTTGTTCCCACCGAGCACGGCCACTGCCTTGCGGGCGATCACCCCACGACTGGTCGCGTAGATCGGCGTGCCTCCCGCGGCGAAGATGTCGTTGCCCTGATGCGTGTGCTCGTACTTCGTGCCGGTCATTCGTGGTGCGCCGAAGGTGCTGGCGAAGTTGAACGGCGCCCCCACCGGGAACACGAAACCACCCAGGGCGATCGCCTGGCCGCTCAGCACGAAGCTCAACTGTTCCTGCAGCGTGGCCAGCGACTCACCGAGCACCTCCTGCTCGATGATCAGGCCTTCGATCTCCGCTCGCTTGCGCTCGGTCAAGGCCGCAAGAGCGGCCTCGTTCTCGTCGATCTGGCGCTCGTCGTCACGGAACTCCTCCAAGAGAGCAGCATCGCGTCGCTGAGCGACCCCGATGATGTCGATGTTGCGGGCGAACTCGTTGGCGTCCTCCGAGCGAAGCAGCAGGTCGAGGTCGGCGACTCCTTCACCGGCATAGATCCTCAGCGCCCGAGCGCGGATCTTGATCGCGGTGGCCTCCTTTTTCTGGCTGAGCCGGAGGCGCCGGGCCTTCAACTCGTCCTCTCGGATCTGCAATGCATCGAGTTCACGTTGCGCGACGGCGATGCGCTCCGTTGCTGCGTCGGCCTGCTTCTGCGCTTCGTCGACAATGCGCTTTTGCTGGGCGCTCAGCTTGGCTAGGGCCTTCTCCAGCACGATGTTGCGCGGAAGGGAGACGGAGAGCGGAGGGAGAATTGGCTTGAACGGAGGCGGTTGGTCGTCGATGCTCACTTCCTCGCTGAAGTCGTCGAAGACCTGGATCACGATGCTCGTCGTCGTCGTCGTTGACTCGGGGACCGTGGTGGTTGTCGACGTCGAGGAGGTCGTGGGCTGAGCGAGGAGCGTCGAAGAGGAGACAGCAGCCAACTCCTCGGCCGACGGCACGATCAGCGGAGGAATCGCCACCACGGGCGACGTCGACGGAACCGGAGCCGCGGTGGACGGGGGAATCGTCACCGGCGGGGGTGTCACCGGCACCGTCGTCACACCCGGGTCCGCCGGCACTTCCTGGGCATCGACGCTCGCCGGAATCCCGAGCGCGACAAGACCGAGCACCGGCAAGAGCCAACGCCAGGCGGATGATCGCGAAGAAGGGATAGCTCGTCGAACCATGTGGAGGGATCCGGAGGTGCGCACGCTGCGTGGACGGATGCTTTGGCCATGCTACCGGTCGTCGCCGAGCGCACCCGGGAGACCTCGCACCAACGCTCGCGTCGGCCGGACTCGCGAACGGTTCCCCAGCCCGGTCAACGCACGTGAAAGTCGTCGGGATACTGCTCACGAACCGGCGCGGCCGGACGAGAAGCCACCGATCCGCCGTGATCGGCCAGTAGCGTCGGGTCCGTGAAGAACGGGCGACGTGAGGTCGAAGACGACCGTGCCGGGATCGGCGGCCGCCTCGCCGCAGGGGCCGTCATCGGCATCCTCGGCCTGGGTGTCGCCAGCGCGTTCTCGTTGGCCAAGGACGCCCCCACCACCGAGGACATCGTCGCCCCGACCACGGCCGCCTCGGTCGAACTGGCCGTCGATGCGACCGAGGCCGGCTCGACGACGATCGCACCGATCACGGTCCCGCCGGTGGTCGCAGTCGCTCCCACCTGCCCGGCACCCGACGATGCCCCGACGACGGCAAAAGCGTTCTCCGCCGCACCCGTCGGCTGCATCGATCCGCAGGCGAAGTACCGGGCCGTGATCACGACCTCGGAGGGCGAATTCACCATCGAGCTCAACCAGCAGCGGGCGCCGCTCACCACCGACAACTTCGTATTCCTCGCCCGCAAAGGTTTCTACAACGGCCTCACCTTCCACCGGATTGTCCCGGGGTTCATCGTCCAGGGGGGCGACCCGAAGGCCGACGGCACCGGCGGTCCCGGCTACACGATTCCCGATGAGCTTTCCCCGAACGCCCAGTTCCAGCTCGGGACGGTGGCAATGGCGAACTCCGGGCCGAACCAGAACGGCAGCCAGTTCTTCATCGTGACCGGCAAGAACGGCGAGAACATTCCGAACACCTCGACGGTCTTTGCCCGAGTCGTCAAGGGCACCAAGATCTTGGAGGCCATCGACGCCCTTGGGGTGCAGCCCACCCCCGACGGCCAGGAACTCGCTCCACAGCGCCCTATCACCATCACCGGCATCGAGATCACCGCCAAAGGCGAAGACGCCAAGCGGATCCCTGGTCTCGCCGGACAGGTATCGAAGACCACATCAGGCTGAGCGCATCCGCCCTTCGGGACGACGCGTCACCGAGATGCCGAAACGCGCACTACCTTCTCGCCACTCGCCCTCAAACCAGAACGAGGTTCTGTCATGTCCACTCCCGCTTGCCCGGCCGCTGACGGCTCCAGCCCGAAGACGCAGAAGTTCGCCGCGCCGCCGCCGATGTGCATCGATGCGGCGAAGACCTATGGAGCGGTCATGGACACCTCCATGGGCGAGCTACGCATCGCCCTCGATCCAATCGGTGCGCCGCTGACCGTGAACAATTTCGTGTTCCTGGCCCGCTATCACTACTACGAGGGCATCATTTTCCACCGCATCATCAAGGACTTCGTCCTGCAGGGTGGCGATCCCGAGGGCTCGGGTCGCGGCGGACCGGGATACCGCTTCGCCGACGAGCTCCCCAAGCCGGGGCGCTACGAGCTCGGCTCGCTGGCTATGGCCAATGCCGGTCCGAACACCAACGGCAGCCAGTTCTTCGTCATCAGCGGTCCTAGCGGGATCCGTCTCCCTCCCTCGTATTCGCTGTTCGGCAAAGTCATCAAGGGTCTCGACGTCGTCGAGGCCATCCAGCAGGTCCCGACCGACCGCAGCGACCGCCCCAACACCGACGTCGTCATCAACTCCGTCACCATCACCGAATCCGACTGATCGTTGGGAGACAGGTTGCCCCCAAACCTGCCCGGCGCTGCGCCGCTCGCTGCGCTCGACTGCTCGCAACACGAGTGACCGGCGCGCGGCCAGGAGAGAGGTTGCCCCCATATATGGGGGCAAAACGCCTCCCAACGCCGTTGGGAGGCGTTCTCCCGCAGGGCGATCCGCTGCACGCTTCGCCACCCGACCCCCGAGACAGGGCCGCGCTACCGCCCGTCGGACCCGATGATTCCGGCGCCCGAGAGGAAGCGGTCCATCAGACGGTTGGCCCGCTCGCGGGCGCCGTCGGCCTCCGCCGAGAATCGCGCCAGGATGTCCTCGGATGTCGTACCCGCCGACGGTGGCCCACCCGGGTCGCCTTGGCTCCACGACGTCACCTCGGCGATCCCGACCTCCGGATGGAACTGGACCGCCAGGTGCGGCCCGACCGCGAAGGCCTGCACACAGACCGGCGAGACCGCGAGGACCGTCGCGCCCGGAGGGATGGCAGCCACACAGTCGACGTGCCACTGCAGCCACGGACCCGACTCGATGAGGTCGGGATCGACCGTTGTCACGGTGTACCACCCGACTTCCGGGATGGATGCCCGTTCGACCCTCCCACCCAGCGCGACCGAGAGGGCCTGTGCCCCGAAGCACACGCCGAAGACGGGGATGCCGCGCCGATCGGCGTCGCGTAGAAGATCCAGGTGGGCATCGAGCCACCATCCCACATCGGGATCGTTCACTCCCGGAGAGGCCCCCAACGACAGGACGGCGTCGTATCCCGCCGCCGACTCGGGAAGATTCTTGGCCGTCGGGATGCGAACATCGAGGTCGATCCCGTGGCACCTCGCACGGTCCCCGAGCATTGCCGCGCCGGAGTCCGCCTCGTGCTCGATCACCAGCATCCGTTTGGTTCCCACACCACCAGTGTGGCGGTTTCGCCGACCGGAAACGCTGCGACGGTCGTCTACATTGTCCGGCGGGTCGCTAGCTCATCCGGTAGAGCAACAGACTTTTAATCTGTTGGTGCGGGGATCGAGACCCCGGCGGCCTACAACCTCGTTCGCAAGAACCCGGAAACGACAAACGCCTCTGGAGGGTTTGAACCTCCAGAGGCGTTTTCTGTTGCACGGACTACCCGACCCGACGGCGACCGTCAGTATTTCTTCTTGCTCTTCGGGGCCGCCTTCAGGGCCGCGGCGAGGTCCTTGTACTGTACGCACGTCGTTCCACAGATCTTCTGCAGCGACGCCAGGTTCGCGCGGGCCTTGGAGGTCTGACCCAGCAGGACGTAGGCCACACCCTGGTACTCGAGGGCGCCGACATGCTTCGGGTTGATCTTCAGGGCCGCCGCGTAGTGCGCGAGCGCACTGGTGTAGTCGCCGTTGTTCCGACTTGAGAAGCCAAGAAGGTTCTGCACGTCGGCGTTCTTCGGGTCGAGCGCTTCGGCCTTTTTCAGCACCACTATGGCATCGGGCCACTTCTTGGCGGCGATCGCCGTCCGTCCTTCGGCGAGAAGCATCGGAACGGTGACCGGAGCAGCAGCAGCCACCGACGCCGGCGGGGCGACACTCGACGCACCGCCGAGGGTGAACGGCGCGGCGACCGACGACGGAGGCGTGACCGGGTCGCCGCCGTCGGCGGCGAATGCCGTTGCCGGAAGTGCAGCGAGGCCAACGGCCAACGCAAGAACGAAGTGACGTCGGTTGTGTTTCATCGCAGAACTCCTTCGGAGGGAAACGATTTGCCTTGGGGATACGACAGCGGTTCCCGAATTGTTCAAACCGGTCCACCACGCTTCGTCTGGAGGCCCGTCGTGGACAGTTCGCCCTGACGGATCCACCGAACGACACCGCTACACTGCGTTGCGCTGCGGATGTCGTTCAATGGTAGGACATCAGCTTCCCAAGCTGAGAATGCGGGTTCGATTCCCGTCATCCGCTCTCTGTGACCCCTGCTACGGCGGGGGTTTCGTCGTTTCTCCGGTCGAGCGGGTTGGGTCGCCGGGGCTCATGGTGCAAATTTGGTGCACAAGCCGTCGGGCGGGCGCAAGGGGACGGTTTTCGAGTCCAGGTCGGGGCCTTCGAAAACCCTGCAGTACATGGATCGAAGGCGACCTCGAGCCGCGGCGTTGTGCTCCGTTCGGGGTCGAAACGGTCTCCGAGAGGACCCGGATCGGGCCGTCAAGAACGAAAGGGACGGTATTGAATTCGCCTCCGAACAAGAAGTCGGCGGGCGGCCACGTCAGTGTCAGCGGCGCTTTTCCCCTCCTCCGTAAGGGTTCTGATCCGGGACGCCCGCGCGCCGGCGAGCGCCCGTGTTACCGCGACGCCGAGTGCGGCGATGGCGACCGAAACGGCCACCACCGCACCCAGGACAAGCGACCGGCGTGTCTCGTTGTCCACAGGCAACGCCATGGCGAAGAGCCCGGCTTCTTGCTCAGGAAGATCCGCTCGGGAACCCGCACGCCGCGCCGAACCCTTCCATCGCCTTTGTCATGACACCTATGTTCCCTCCCTGGTTCTCGTCCTCGAGACGCGTGAACTCCGCTTCGTCACCGTCGCGCGCCGCCGCGATGGAGTCGTGGTAGCTCTTCGAAACTGTGCCCATCGCGCCGAGAGCGGCCGCGAACTCGTCGGACAGGTCCGGCGTCGGCTGGAGGGCCTTGAGCCTGGTCAACAGGTCATCGAACTCCTTGGTCGGACCGGGCAGGAAGGCAGCCCAGTCCGCCATCGTAGGTTTGGGGGTCTTGTCGAAGATCGCGTCGAACCCAGGCTGATAGCCGCCATCGGCCTGCTCCACCTGATCGCAGAACGCCGTGTCGGTCGCGCTCAACGCCGCCGCGGCGCCCTTCGAGGTTGTAGTCGCTGCCGACTCCTGGGCCTTCGGCTCGGTCTTGTCGGTGCCGCATCCAGACAACACGAGACTCGTAAGCGCCGCCGCGGCGAGCGCCTTGGTGATGGTTGCTTTCATGGAATCCTCCTTGGTCGCCGTCATCATCCGGCATCGGCCGTCAGGAGCGCATCGGGCGGTTGTCCCCTTTTCGTCGGGACAACAACCCGGCGTCGAGCGCCCGCGGTGGCACTGGGCAAAGAGTAGGTGGCGGCGACCGAGGCCGCCACCACCGAACCCAAACACACCGAGCGCCGCGACTGCCCGGTCGACGCCATCGTTCCGGTCGAAGCGTCCCGAACGACGCGGCGCGCAACCGTTGTCACTTACGTAGTTGGGCTCCAAGTCGATTTCGATCACGGCAGACAGCCGCGCACCGACCCGCGCTCCCGTTCAGCCACCCTCGCTGACATCCCGGAGCCGCGAGCAGTTCGATTTCCTGGGCAAGCCGTCGAGGAGCTGTCGACGACGAGCGGTCCACCCGAACCGGTCCACGATCTCGTCCCACTCCGCCTCTATCGTTTTTGCTCGTGCCGCCTACTCGGCGGCCGCCACCCAGGCGTTGCTGAACACGTCCACACGGGCCGCCAACATCTGCAGCGCGGGCTCGTTCTTCCCGCCGTGGGGGATGATCACGTCGGCGTAGCGCTTCGACGGTTCGACGAAGTTGAGGTGTGCCGGACGAACCGTCTCGAGATACTGGTTGATCACGGATTCTGTTGTCCGGCCTCGCTCGGCAACGTCGCGCATCAGTCGACGGATGAATCGGACGTCGGGATCGGCGTCGACGAAGACGCGAAGGTCCATCAGCGCCCGGAGGTCGGCATCCCACAGCACCAGGATGCCTTCGACGACCACGATCGGTGCCGGCTGGAGCGTCTCGACCCGATCGGTGCGGGTGAACGTCGAGAAGTCGTAGACGGGGACGTCAACCGGTGTGCCGTCGATCAGGGCCTGCACGTGGACGCGCAGGAGCTCCCAGTCGAAGGCTTCCGGGTGGTCGTAGTTCACTGCCGCCCTCGCCTCCAGAGCAAGGTGGGTCTGGTCGAGGTAGTACGAATCGAGTGCGATCACCGACACCTGGTCGTGTCCAACCTTGTCGATGACCCGGTCGGCCACCGTGCTCTTTCCGGAACCGGTGCCACCGGCGACGCCGATCACCAATCGTCGACCCTCGACGGTTTCCGCTGCGGGGGACGACGATCCGGTCATGTTCGACGTGTCTAGCAGCCAGCCGGTTCACGCCCCTGAGGCGCCGACGACTACCGTTTGCGTCCGTATGACAACTGCGCCGGCTGACGCGTCCACGACACCAAAGAAGAAGCGGCTCTCGCCGAGCGTGTTGGCGCTCGTGGTCGGCGGGGTGATGGCCACCGTTACCGCCGGGTCGGGCATCGCCGCCACCATCAACCAGTGGCACGGTGACTCGGAGATCCAACGCCCGGTCTTCGCCAATATCCCCGCTGCGGTCAAGGCCGGGTTCTACACGGTTCTTCCGATCCTTTTCCTGACGGGTGCCTGGCTCTTCTCCCAGCGGGTGAAGAACTGGGAGCGCGGCGCGCCTGACAACCGACGGACGACATCGAAGAACGCCAAGCGCCGCATGGCCGACTTCCGGTCCGGCGTCTACATGCAGACGCTCATGCGTGACCGCGGTGCCGGGCTCATGCACTCGATGATCTACTTCGGCTTCATCGGGCTCTTCGCCGTGACGACCGTCCTCGAGATCGACCACCAACTGCCCAACGGTCTCAAGTTCCTCCACGGTGACGTGTACCGGGGCTACGCCGCGTTCGGCGAGACGGCCGGGCTCTTGTTCATCGGCGGCATCTTGTGGGCGATGTACCGCCGCTACGTGCAGCGGGTCTACCGCATCCGCATCAAGAACCGTCCCGAAGACGCGGTCATCCTCATCAACTTCCTCATCCTCGGCGTCTCCGGCTTCCTGGCCGAGGGTGCCCGCATCGCTCTTGTGGGCCGCCCCTCGTTCGAGAAGTGGAGCTACGTCGGCTACCCGATCAGCGCCGCCTTCGACGGAGTCTCCGGGCTGGCCAACTGGCACCGCTTCTTCTGGGGCCTCCACGTCGTGGCGTTCTTTGCCTTCCTGGTGATCCTGCCGATCACCAAGCTGCGCCACATGTTCACGTCGCCACTCAACATGTACCTGAAGGACCGTGAGCGGCCCAAGGGCGCCATGCGGCCGATGCCAAACCTGATGGAGACCTCGCTCGAGTCCTTCGGCGCCTCGACGATCGAAGACTTCACGTGGAAGCAGCTCCTCGACACCGACGCCTGCACCATGTGCGGACGCTGCACCGCCGTGTGCCCGGCGCACGCCACCGGCAAGCCGCTCGACCCGCGCGAGATCGTCCTGAAGATCGGGACCGTCATGTCGCTGACCGGTCCCAACGGCGGGCAGGTGTCGCCTCCGGTCTCCATCGACGGTGAGCTCAAGGTCAAGACCTCGAGCGTGTTCGAGCGCATCACGTCCGAGGAGATCTGGGCCTGCACCACGTGCAAGGCGTGCGACGAGAACTGCCCGGTCCACATCGAGATCCTCGACAAGATCCTCGACATGCGGCGCTACCTGTCGCTGATGGAGTCGAACTTCCCGAGCGAGCTCGGCAACGCCTACCGGTCGATGGAGAACTCCGGCAACCCGTGGGGCATCGGCCAGAACGAGCGTCTCGGCTGGGCCAAGGATCTCGATGTCGCCGTCGCCGAGCCGGGTTCGCCGCTCACCAGCGAGTACCTCTACTGGGTCGGCTGCGCGGGTTCGTTCGACGACAAGAACAAGAAGGTCACCTCGGCCACGGTCAAGCTGCTGCAGCGTGCCGGCATCGACGTGTCGGTGCTCGGCCCGAACGAGCAGTGCACCGGTGACCCGGCGCGGCGCTCGGGAAACGAATACGTGTTCCAGATGCTGGCCATGGCCAACGTGGAGACCCTCAACGGCATGGGCGTGAAGAAGATCATCACGCAGTGCCCGCACTGCTTCAATACGCTGCTCAACGAGTACCCCCAGCTCGGCGGTCACTTCGAGGTCGTCCACCACAGCCAGCTGCTCGAGACCCTCATTGCCGATGGGCGTCTCGATCTCGCCGGAGCCTCGCTCGACGAGCGGATCGTGTACCACGACTCCTGTTACCTCGGCCGTCACAACGATGTCTACGAGGCGCCCCGCAAGGTGCTCGGTTCGCTCAAGGGCATCCAGATCGTCGAGGCTCCCCGCAACGGCACCAAGGGGATGTGCTGCGGCGCCGGCGGCGCGCGGATGTGGATGGAGGAGGACACCGGCACCAAGGTCAACGACGAGCGCTCGCGTGAACTCCTCGACACCGGGGCCTCCCGCGTGGCCACCGCATGTCCGTTCTGCTACATCATGATGGACGACGGGGTGAAGGGTCACGGTCGCGACGACGTGATCGTCCAGGACATCGCCATGCATCTCCTCGAAGCCGTCGAGAACGCCGAGCGCGTCGGCATCTCCGCAGCCGCCGAAGTCACCTCGCTGTAACCGCGTTGGGAGAGAGGTTGCCCCCATATATGGGGGCTGAACACCTCCCGACGCTGCTCGGAGGTGTTCAGCCGCACTCGACGCCGGGAAGACGCTGCGACGACCGGACGCGTGCACCACAATGAGTGCCGTGGACACCCTTGCGCTTCTCGACTTCGCCTGTCCGCGGTGCGGGCTGTCCGTGCACGAGGAGTTCTACGGCCCGTGTTCCACGTGCGTCGAGGAACTCCGGGCGAGGGTGCGTCTCGACAAGACGGATGTTGCGGTCGCCGATTACGTCCCGAAGATGAACGTCACCCCCAACGCGGTCGCGTCGAAAGAGTGATCTCCCCTGTATGAACGAAACGACGCACGTCCCGGTGACGGCCGAGGGGCACGGCGGTGGGCACGGGAAGAAAGCCATCCTGGCGGCGTTGCTGGCCAACCTCGGCATTGCCATTGCCAAGTTCGTCGGGTTCCTGCTCACCGGATCCGCATCACTCCTTGCCGAAGCCGGGCACTCCGTCGCTGACACCACGAACCAGGGCCTCCTCCTTCTCGGCGGTCGCCAGGCCAGGAAGTCCCAGGACGAGAGCCATCCGTTCGGCTACGGGATGACGCGCTACTTCTGGTCGTTCGTCGTCGCGCTGATCCTCTTCAGCGGCGGGTCGATGTTCGCCCTCTACGAAGGATTCCAAAAGCTTCGTAACCCGCATAAAATCGATTCACCCTGGATCGCCCTCGGCATTCTCGTCGTTGCCATCGGGTTGGAAATCTACTCCTTCCGTACCGCCATCCTCGAGAGTCGGGCCGCTCAAGGCAGATATGACCCGGTGGCGATTCATCCGCAAATCCCGTATCCCCGAGCTGCCGGTGCTGCTGCTTGAGGACGCGGGCGCTCTCTTCGGCCTCATTCTCGC
>JANOJN010000026.1:0-1733 GCA_031418775.1 Acidimicrobiia bacterium | reverse complement strand
GATCGCTACGAACATGCCTGCGACGAGATCGAGGCGGTCATCGACAGCATCGAGGATCGGGTATTCATGGCCGGAGCCAACAACGCCGCGGAACTCATCTTCGAGCAGAAGCGGAGCACGCTCACCTTCCTGCGCAACGTCGTACCGCTCGTCGATGTGATGACACGTCTGGCGACGTCGCAGACTCGTTCGGTCTTGGAGGTTCCGCCGACCGTGGCCCCGTACTTCCGGGACGTTCTGGATCACCTGCTTCGCGTCCAGTCGCGCCTCGAACAGTCAAGGGATCTTCTCGCCGCCGCTCTCGAGGCGAACCTCGCTCAGATCAGCGTCCGTCAGAACGAAGACATGCGGGCGATCTCCGGCTGGGCTGCGATCATTGCCGTGCCGACGCTCATCGCCGGCGTCTGGGGCATGAACTTCGCGCACATGCCCGAACTCGAACAGACCTGGGGGTACCCGCTCGCACTGTTGACGATCGGGGCGAGCAGCTTCATCACGTATCGGCGACTGAAGCGCAACGGCTGGCTGTAGTGGCGTGTCGCCCAATTGAGTTGGGCGGATTGCGAGTCAGGTTCGTCGAGGGCGGGGACGCAGGAGGAACCGCTAGCCAGCGTCCTAACGGAACGACGAGGACGCCGCCATCGGCGAACCTGGCCGCAAGGCGTCCCCCGCGAAATGGGCGACAAACCACTAACCGATGACGATCGAAGACGTCGCATCGACGGAGGCTCCCGAGACCTCCGATGAGGCCGACCTACGTGAGGCCCAGCGAACCGAGCACCGCGCCCGGCGAGGACAGGACCTCTCCCGGCGGCACTCCGAGCCACGCCGCGAGCGTGGCGTAGTAGTCCGCCATCGACACCGTCGCCGCGACATTGCCGGACTGGTCAAGCTGCCCGAAGTTCACTGGCGCACCATGACGGCCGGGCCGGGCCGGGCCGAGCACCAGCGCCGTCGAGGCCGCGCCGTGGTCCGTACCACCGGCATTCGCCTGCGGGCGTCGACCGAACTCACTCGTCGTCGCCACCAGCACACGATCGCTCAGGCCGCTGCGGACCAGATCGTTGTGGAACGCGGTGAGCGCCGAACCGAGCTGTCGCATCTGCTCCGGGTGGGCCCACGCATGGCCGGTGTGGGTGTCGAACGATCCCCACGGCACGTGGATCACCCGGACGCCGACGTTGAGGGACACGAGCTCGCGAGCCAGCCCGAGAGCCGAAGCGAGACGGTTGTTGTCCGGGTACTTCGACGACTTGCCGGTGATACCACCCAGTCCGTTGAGCAAGGTCAATCCGGAAGACAGCCCGGACCGGGCCCGGGCGAGCAGATCGCTGTCAACCGAGTCGAGACCGCCGCTCTCGCCACCTCCGTCGGTCAGCGAGCCCATGGTCGCACGCATCCGGTCGTCGCGATCATTCGTAAGTTCACGTAGCGAATCAAGTCCGGGTAATGACACGGTCGGAGCCTTTGCGCTGAGCAAGGCGGGGGTAGCTCCACCACCGACACTCACTCCGACGACCGGTGAACCCGTGTCCAGGAGGTCACAGCAACGACCGAGGAACCCGGTTCGACTCGTGCCCGACCCGTCGGACTCGCCCTGCCACCAACGAGTCATCATCGCGGTGTGGGAGAAATCCGGCTTCGACACTCCGACGCCCTCGACAAAGGCAAGCCGAGAGGCCAACGGAGCAAGCCCCGCGGCGACCGAGTAGCCATCGTCGAGCCGGGTCAGA
>JANOJN010000025.1:0-4264 GCA_031418775.1 Acidimicrobiia bacterium | reverse complement strand
TCGGCCCCAATCGTCGAGTATCCGAACGACACCACGATCAGTGTGGACCTCAACGACCCGACGCCCTTCGACGGCAGCGAGCCGCCGCCGTTGAACATCAACGACACCACCTCAAAGGGGCAACTCGGCTGGAGCCGTCCCGGGCTGCGGGTGAAGACCTTCCGGGTGGACATTGCCGAGCCGTACAAGCCGCGTCAGACGCCGGTCGACCAGGTGTGGCTGTCGACGGATGATTGCGGCGTGTCCTCCGCCGACATCGTGTTCCAGGACAACAACCCCGGTGACGGCACCACCGCCGAGATTTTCGCCGCGCAATCACCGAAGGGACCCTGGGATCGCATCGGCACCGCGCCGGTCATTCGCGGGTTGAATGCATGGACGTGGGCGAACGCGCCGAAGGGCACCTGGTGGATCAAGGTCGGAATGACGCGGGGCGCGACCTACGGCGAGAACATGTCAACGGGTCCGGTCACTATCGGCACGGACTTCAGTGACGTGATCAAGGCGGAGGCTGCGTCCGGTGGAGCGGGCAGCCAATCGGTGCTGGCACTTCGTGCGCCGGGTAGCTCATCGAACGCCCCGAAGGCCATCAAGCCCAAAGCGAAGTCCCGGCGCAAGAAGCCCTGATCGGGCGCATACGGGCGCGGGAGGACGCGACACTGGTCGGGTGCGAGAACCAGCCTCCGAACAGATGGCGTTCACGGGACGACCCTCCGGTGATCGCGCCGCTCGGAGCTTCACCATTCGCCGCGGCCGACGGGGCCCGCAGAAGGAACATGCACTCGCGGTACTCGTCCCGAAGCTGAGCATCGACGCGAGGTCGTCGGTCATCGATCCGTCGGTGGCGTTTGCCCGCGGTGCACCGTTGCTCATCGATATTGGCTTCGGTGCCGGTCACACCACGTTGGCTCTGGCGGAGACGCATCCCGAGGCGAACGTTCTCGGCATCGAGACGCACGAGAACGGGTTGGCAATGCTTGCCCACGAGCTTGATCAGCGATTCATCACCAACGTCCGCGTGATCTGTGCGGATGCCTTCGACGTGATCGACGCGATGATCCCGAAGCAAAGCGCGCAGATCATTCAGTTGGTGTGTCCTGATCCGTGGCCGAAGATCAATCAGTCGCACCGGCGCCTGTTCAACGCCAACTTCGCGCAGATGCTCGCCGAACGACTCGTCGTCGGTGGTGAGCTGCGACTGGCGACCGACTGGGAGCCGTATGCAGAGCAGATGGCCGGGATCATCGAGCAGGAGCCGCTGCTTGCCAACGCCTACCGTGGGTTCGCCCCACCGCACCCGCAACGTCCGGTGACGAACTACGAACGAAAGGGGCTGTCCGCCGGACGCTCGATGCGCGACCTGCTGGCGCATCGCGTCTGAGGGTTCCAACAGATGGTCCCGATCCGACGCGCGGCCGATGGGCCGCGCCCTTGGCCTCTCTGCTCAGTGCGTCGGTCCGTTGTCTTGGACGAGTTCGACGAGGGTGCCGAACGTCGTCTTCGGATGGATGAAGGCGACGGTCGTCCCGCGTGAGCCCGGGCGTGGCGCGTCGTCAATGGTCCGGCCCCCGGCTGCTTTGACAGCGGCAAGTGCGACTGCACAATCGGCAACCCGGTAGCCGATGTGGTGCAGACCCTCCCCCTTCTTCTCGAGGTACTTCGCCACCGGCGAGTCGGGTCGGGTCGGCGTGAGCAGTTGGATGTAGCTCTCGGCCACCTTCAGGAGCGCCTCCTCGACACCGTCGCTCTCGACCACTTCGCGGTGGTCGACCGTGGCGCCGTAGACCTCGGCGTAATACGCGATTGCACCTTCGAGGTCGTGGACGGCGATGGCGACGTGGTCGATCTCCGTCAGCAAGCCGGCGGTCGAGGACGGGGCAGAGCTCATGGATGTATGTTCGCGCCTCCGCCGCCGCTGGGAGGAATCCACGTGGGATCGGGCCATAACGTCAAGGTTTCCGGGCTGTCCGCCGAAAAAGCGGACAAGGGGCTTCTGCGATGGAAGTACGTAATGACACTTGCTGAGGACATTCGTCGACCCTGGGAGGTCGGCCTCGCCTTCGACCCCTCGGTTGCACCGCCGGTTTCGATCTCGTTCTCGGACCGGACGTTCGGTGCCTTCAGCGGTCCCCTTGTCGCGCGGAGTCTCTCCGCCGATTCCTACCGGCCGCTGGTGACGGGTTGGCGCCGATCGGCATTCGGCATCGGCGTTGTGCTGTGGGCGGCGAGTGTGCTCCGAGCGGTCGCGTGGTGGGGCACCTCGGTCGATGATCCGCTGGCGTTTCGATGGCTCGCCCCGTCCATGGCCGCCGCTTGGTACCTGATCCTGTGGCCGTCGTGGTTCATCCTCAAGTCGTGGTCGGCCGCCGCAGTGAATCCCCCGAGGATCCACACGCCCCTGGCGATGGCCGTTGTCGTGACCAAAGTGCCGAGCGAACCGTGGGCTATGGTCCGCGAGACGCTCGAGCACGCCCTTCGGGCAGCGGTGATGCTCCCAGCGAAGGTCGACGTCTGGTTGGCGGACGAGCACCCTTCCGATGAGACAAAGGCATGGTGTCTGGCCGCGGGTGTCCGACTGTCGACCCGATTCGGCGAAGCGAGCTATCACCGCGCGAGTTGGCCTCGGCGCACCCGTTCGAAGGAAGGGAATCTCGCGTACTTCTTCGATACGTACGGGTACGACTTGTACGACGTGGTCAGCTGTTTCGACAGCGACCATCTCTGCGCTCCGCACTACTTTCAAGAAGTCGCTCGGGCGTTCCAGGACCCCGCTGTCGGCTATGTCGCCGCCCCCAGCATCTGCGACGTCGACGCCGATGAATCGTGGTCGGCGCGGGGACGATTGTTCGCCGAGGCGGCGCTCCACGGATTGGTGCAAGCGGGCTCCCAGCGTGCCGGCGTGCCGTTCTGTATCGGATCGCATTACAGCGTCCGGACCGAAGCACTCTTCGACATCGGCGGCGTTGGACCAGAGCTGGCCGAGGATGCGATGACGTCGGTGATGATGGTCGCGGCCGGCTGGCGTGGCGCATTCGCCATCGACGCCGAGGCGCACGGCAAGGGTCCGGAGACCTTCATGGCGATGGCGACCCAGGAGTACCAGTGGTCGAGGAGTCTCGAGAACGTCCGGCGCATCTACTGGCCCCAGCTTCGGGCGGGGGTTGGTCCTGCACAGCGTTGGCGGATCCGGATCCCGCTGCTCTACTACCCTTTGAGCGCCGGCTACTTGGTTGTGGCGAACCTGCTCGGTCCGCTGGCGATCCTCCTGTCGACACCGTGGATGTCGGTTTCGCTCTCCCAGTTCTGGTTCCACGCCTGGCCTCCGGGCTTCTTCCTCGTCAGCCTCACGTTCCTGTGCCGAAATGCAGGCCTGCTCCGTCCGCGCAGAACGAAGGTCGTGTCCTGGGAGGCGGCGCTGTTTCGACTTGTCCGCCAACCGTGGATGATCCGCGGTGTGTTCGACGCCGTGCGTTCGTCCGTGGCGGAGCCTCGGAAGCGTCGAAACGGCGCCGTCACCTCGACGCAGTTCTCTTTCGCCGTGACGCCGAAGAACGTCGACGGGCACTCGCCCGTTCCGATACGGATGCTTGTTCCGTACGTCCCCTTCGTTCTCGTTCCCGCAGGCGCCGCCCTGCTTGATCGCCCGGCGTCCGTCCTCGGGTACCAACTCCTCTGCGCGCTCGCATCGTTGAGCTGGGCGGTCGCCGTCGTTGGCATCGTCGTGATGAACGCCATCGAGGGTGGCCGTCGACTGGAATCGGGACGTGCGGCTAGGCCGCCGGGGCCGATTCGTGGCCGTCTTCCGGCGGTGGGGTGGCTCCTCTACCGGGAGGCCGGCGGCCTGGCGCTCGGCCTCCTGCTCCTGTTCGTCGCGCTCCTTGCCCTCCCTTGATACCACTCTCAGTGGTTGACAACCACGAAGAGTGGTTGTAATGTCGTTCCTGAGAGCTCGCTCACCCCTGACCGGACGGTCAGGAAGGGCAGCTGAAGGAACGAACCATGTCATTTTCCCAGGCGAGCGCCGCACCTGCAGTTGCGACGGTGGTTGCAGGACCGGCTGTACTTGGCGTGCAGGTGCTCAAGGGCGTGCCGGTGGCTAACGACGCCGCGGGTGCCGTCGTCCTCAGTGCCCAGCAGGCCATGGCGTACACGGGAAGCGTCTCAGCAGTATTGGCCACGGGCGCGGTCCTGCTCATTGCATTCGGGACGCTCCTCGTTTCGATCGGTCGTGGACCACGTCGGTCGTTCTCGTTCCCTGGCTATG
>JANOJN010000024.1:0-2144 GCA_031418775.1 Acidimicrobiia bacterium | reverse complement strand
ACGGAGCGCCGGGCCGAGCACATCGACATGCGGATCGCGCTGCTGCGCTCCGCCTTTCAGCAGACAAAGGTGCCGATCAACGACCTGCCCCGGGCATTGATCGCCGAAATGATGAGTGGCGGGGACCAGAACGACGACATTGCGGTGCTGTGCGCCAGCTTCGAACCGGTCATGGTCCCCTTCCGCCGTCTGCTTCCGGCGCACACAAGTCACCTCGCTGCGCTGCGAGGCGAGCTTCGGGCGTGGATGGCCAAAGCGGGACTCCATGCGGACGATTCCGATGACTGCTTGGTGGCCGTCTGCGAGGCTGTGACCAACGCCGTCGAACACGGCAACGATGTCGAAGGTCGGCCCATCGATATGCGCGCTGACTACCGCGCAAACGGTTTCTCGTTCTCAATAGCCGATCACGGGAAATGGAAGCGCCCGGTTGACAGTGGCGGAGCGCGAGGGCGGGGTCTCACGCTCATCCGTCTACTCATGGACGACATGACGGTCGACGAGACAGACCACGGCACCACCATCAGATTCACCAAAGAATTAGTGCTCCCGGAGGGCTCCCGATGAAGATAGAAGAACTCGCAACAGTGACCACTGACACGACAGACGGCACCGCAATTGCCCGAATCTCGGGCGAACTCGACAGCTCCAACGCCAAGCGCCTCGGGGACACGATCGTTGCCGCTGGAGCGCAGGCCCGTGCGTGCATCGTCGACCTGACCCTCGTGACCTATCTCGACAGTGCCGCGCTCACCATGCTGCATCGGCTGGCACAGCAGGCGGCCGCGCTACATCTCGTCATGCCTTCGGACTCTCGTGCGGCGCGCCTCGTCGAGATCGGCGGGCTTGACACCGTCCTGCGAACGCATCAAACCATCGAGGATGCGCTCGCCGGACTCTGAGCCGGTTCACCGACGGTGAAGCAGGTCACCCATCTCCACTTCGACCGCTGCGGCCAGAACCACTCCTTCCCACTTGCGACGATCTACGCCAACAAGCCGAGATCGACACCATCGACCGAGACCGTTCTACACAGTCGCCGAATCGGCAACCATGCCCGTCGGTAGGAAGGTGAACATCGGACTCCCCTTCGTCCAGTTTCCGAAACCTCTAGGGACCATTGAGAACAGCGGATGTTCTCAAATTTGTTTCACCCCGAGACAAAGTAAGCACACCTATGAAAAACATAGGCTCTGAACAGGTACTTCGTCGGGCTGGCGGGACTCGAACCCACGACCTCTTGACCCCCAGTCAGCCGGTCGTATGTGCGCGTAAGAATCCGGTGGTGTCCGTTCGTGACCGGAAGTGACTGCTGACCTGCACCTTTACAGGACGCCCACTAGCACCGAGAGACAGTGAATGTCCGCCTGTGACCCTTGAGATCCGCGCGGATGTTCTCACTTTTGTTCTCACATGTGCGCTTACTATCAGTCGACGATTCATTCGGTGGCCTTGGGATGGCCAACCATGGCATCCATGAGCCATACGGTTCGTCGGTCGTCGTCGATGCAATACCAGAGCCGGCCGCCAGAAGTGACTTCGTACTGCCACTGCTCCATCGTCTGGCCCGACACGTCGCGGGAACCGAGATCGCCACGGAGGGGATGCTGACGTTCGGTACGGGTGCGGGGATCTTCAGTCAGCGTCTCCCACGCGACCCTCGCATTCGCAGAAGCAGCAGAGCAGATCTGCTCCCATCCTTCCACCGCTGCGCTCGTCCCATACCGGAAGTCCCACCCTGTCGAAGCGGGTGGCGGAGCGACGCGCTCTCGTCGCTTTGGCACCGCTCAGGCCTTCGCCGGGACGCGGACCGCTCCCCGATCGACAACGGCAACCGACCGTCGGAGGCGTCTCGCCAAAGACGGCTGAGCATGCACCTCCGCAGTGGCACGCCATTCCCGCACGACCTGCACGAGTCGCTCGTAGGTATCCATCTCGGCCGACGCAGTGAGTGTGCGGGAGAACTCTTCAAGGAACGCGCGGCGATCCTTGACGGGCAGGAACTCCGTCCACGCAAACGCGTCCAGCACCGCATCCTCAAGGGCCGATGGTGTGCGCGTCGCAAGGGTGCGGAAGGTCACAGCCAGCGCCCGGAACACATCGGACCGCTCCGCGTCACGCTCGGCGAGGCCGAGCAGCAGATC
>JANOJN010000023.1:0-21629 GCA_031418775.1 Acidimicrobiia bacterium | reverse complement strand
AACCAGCTGAGCCTGAGGATGCTCCACCAGAACGCACCGGCGTCCAACCCGATGGGCGACGACTTCGACTACGCCCAAGCATTTGCGTCGCTCGATCTCGACGCCGTCAAGCAGGACCTCACTGCGCTGATGACCTCGTCGCAGGACTGGTGGCCGGCTGACTATGGCCACTACGGCCCGTTCTTCATCCGGATGTCGTGGCACAGCGCCGGTACGTACCGGATCGCCGACGGTCGAGGCGGTGCGGCGAGCGGCACACAGCGCTTCGCTCCGCTGAACAGTTGGCCCGACAATGGAAACCTCGACAAGGCACGGGCGCTCCTGTTGCCGATCAAGCAGAAGTACGGCCGCAAGCTGTCGTGGGCCGACCTGATGGTCCTCGCCGGCAACGTCGCGCTGGAATCGATGGGCTTCGAAACCTTCGGGTTCGGCGGCGGTCGTGAGGACGTATGGGCACCCGAGGAGGACATCTACTGGGGACCGGAGACAACGTGGCTCGGCGACGAGCGCTACAGCGGCGATCGGGATCTGGCCAACCCGCTCGGTGCCGTGCAGATGGGCCTGATCTACGTGAACCCGGAAGGCCCGAACGGCAACCCCGATCCACTCGCCTCGGCTCGCGACATCAGGGAGACGTTCGCCCGCATGGCCATGAACGACGAGGAAACGGTCGCACTCGTCGCCGGCGGCCACACGTTCGGCAAAGCGCACGGTGCCGGTGATCCGACGCTCATGGGCCCCGAACCCGAGGGCGCGCCGATCGAGCAGATGGGTTTCGGCTGGAAGAACAGCTTCGGCACCGGTAAGGGTGTGCACACCACGACGAGCGGCATCGAAGGTGCATGGACCCCGACCCCGATCACGTGGGACAACACCTACTTCGATACTCTGTTCGCGTACGACTGGACGCTGACACGGAGCCCCGCCGGTGCCCAGCAGTGGACACCGTCGAACCCCGAGGCGCAGGGCACCGTGCCCGATGCGCACGATCCGTCGAGGACCCACGCACCGATGATGACGACCGCCGACATGGCGCTGCGGATGGATCCGGTGTACGAGCCGATCTCCCGACGTTTCCACCATAATCCGGCGGAGTTCGCCGACGCATTCGCCCGCGCGTGGTTCAAGCTCACGCATCGCGACATGGGTCCGGTCGTTCGCTACCTCGGCCCTGAGGTTCCTACCGAGGAATTGATCTGGCAGGACCCGGTGCCCGCCGTCGCCCACGCACTGATCAATGACGGCGACGTCGCTGCATTGAAGGCGGCGGTCCTCGCTACCGGGTTGACGATCTCCGAGTTGGTGTCCACGGCTTGGGCCTCGGCCTCGACGTTCCGCAACAGCGACAAGCGCGGCGGGGCCAACGGTGCACGTATTCGCCTCGATCCCCAGATCGGCTGGGAGGTCAACAATCCGCCGCAGCTGCGGCGTGTGCTCGAGAAGCTGGAAGCAGTCCGTGCCTCCTTCATTGGTTCAGGCATGGCCGTGTCGATGGCCGACCTGATCGTCCTCGCAGGGTGTGCGGCGGTCGAAGCTGCGGCAAAGGCGGGCGGACATGACGTCACGGTGCCGTTCACGCCAGGACGCACCGACGCCTCGCAGGCGCAGACCGACGTCGAGTCGTTCGCCGTGCTCGAACCGACGGCCGACGGGTTCCGCAACTACGTCGGCAAGGGCCACACCCTTCCGGCAGAAGCTCTGCTGGTCGATCGTGCCCAGCTGCTGACGCTCAGCGCACCGGAGATGACCGTGCTCGTCGGTGGACTGCGCGTCCTGGGTGCGAACGCGGATGGATCGACACACGGTGTCCTCACGGCTCGCCCGGGGACGCTCACCAACGACTTCTTCTCCAACCTCCTCGACCTTTCGACGGAGTGGCAGCCCGTGTCGGGCTCGCACGACGTCTTCCATGGAAGCAGTCGGGCGAGCGGCGAACTCCGCTGGACCGGCACCCGCTACGACCTCGTCTTCGGGTCGAACTCACAGCTTCGGGCAATCGCCGAGGTCTACGGTTCCTCCGACGCGGAGCAGAAGTTCGTGACGGACTTCGTCGCGGCGTGGAGCAAGGTCATGAACCTCGATCGCTTCGACATCGCCTGAACCTCGACCGCGCGCTGAGCTTCGTCTTCCGCTGTACGTCAAGATCGCCCGAACCGTGTCCGCTCGGTTCGGGCGATCGTTCATCTACCGGCCATGTTCCGTTCAGTGTCCGACGTGAACCCATCAGCAATGATGGAGGGGATTCATGGACGTTCACGTGACAGCGCTCGCCGCCGAGCTAGCGGAGCTCCGTGCCGATCTGCTCGCCGCCGAGGATGCACACGCCGACGTGATCGCGGGCACTCATCCGAGGCATCGGCGTTCGGCC
Organism: Acidimicrobiia bacterium; assembly: GCA_031418775.1. GTDB lineage: Bacteria > Actinomycetota > Acidimicrobiia > Acidimicrobiales > JANYDT01 > JANLQX01. Next base: position 19,261 of record JANOJN010000023.1, on the reverse strand, counting down.
GTGAATCTCGTGCACTATGTCGAACTGCGCAGGCACGATCTGCGCGAGCTGCAGGCGAAGCTTGCCGGGCGAGGACTCTCCTCGCTCGGCCGCTGCGAAGCGAATGTGCTGGCCACGATCGAGGCGGTGCTCGGCCTCGTTTCGAACCTTGCGGAACGCGAGCCTCCACCGGTCACGGCGAGCATTGCGCTCGGCGAGGGAGACGAGCTGCTGGCGCACAATGCCGATCGTCTTCTCGGCCCCACGCCGCCGCACCGGTCGACCCGCATCATGGTGACGCTCCCCAGCGCGGCGGCGGACAACCCATTACTGGTGACCAAGCTGGTGACCAACGGGATGGACATCGCCCGTATCAACTGCGCCCATGACAGCGCCGATCAGTGGACGACGATGATCGACCAACTTCATTCGTGCGATCGTCCCCGCCATCGGAGGGTCCGCACGGCGATGGACATCGCCGGACCGAAGCTGCGGACCGGTCCGATGCAGGTCGGCCCGGCCGCATTGCGGGTCGCTCCCGACCGTGACGAGCTCGGCCACGTGATGCGGCCCGCACTGGTGTGGCTCACCGCCACGAACGCACCGGCCCCCACGGTTCCGTCAGGGCGCAGCGTCGCGGTCGTGCCCATTGATGACGCAGCGTTCCTCGAAGCCCGGCGACCCGACGATCGTCTCGAGATCACTGATAGTCGCGGCTCCGTCCGGACCTGGAAGGTCGTCGAATCGACGACTAGTGGTTGCCTGGCATCGACCGAACAAACCACCTATCTCACGACCGGGCTTGCCATCGGCCACCTCGACGAAGCGACCGGTGCGACCACCACCACGTCGGTCGGCGAGTTGCCGCGTCGCGAACAGGTGCACCGGGTACGCCGTGACGACCGAGTGATCCTGACCCGAGCCCTTGACGCCGCTGAGGGCACACCGGAAGGAGTCGTCCACCGGATCGGCTGCACCCTCCCGGAGGCCTTCGCCGCCGTTCGCCCGAAGGAATGGGTGTGGCTCGACGACGGCAAGATGGGCGGTCCCGTCGACACGGTGACTCCCGCGGAGATCACCGTGACGATCACCGAGGTCCGGCCCGGGGGCGCCAACCTCAAGTCCGGGAAGGGGATCAACTTCCCGGACTCCGACCTGCGCCTCGACGCGCTGACCGCGAAGGATCGCGAAGATCTTCCGTTCGTCGTGCGCCACGCCGACATCGTCAACTTCTCGTTCGTCCGCCGACCCGGTGACGTCGAGGAGCTGCAGCGCGAGCTGAAGGCCCTCGACGCGACCGACATCGGCATCGTGCTGAAGATCGAGAACGTGATGGCGTTCGAGAACCTCCCCGAGCTGCTCCTCGTCGCGATGCGCAGCGACCGGGTCGGGGTGATGATCGCTCGTGGTGACCTTGCGGTGGAGGTCGGCTTCGAACGTCTTGCAGAGGTGCAGGAGGAGATCATGTGGGTCTGCGAAGCGGCGCATGTGCCGGTGATCTGGGCGACCCAGGTGCTCGACACGCTCGCCCGCACCGGACAGGCATCACGCGCCGAAGTCACTGATGCCGCCATGGCCGACCGGGCCGAATGCGTGATGCTCAACAAGGGCCCGAGCATCAACAAGGCGATCCGGACCCTCGATTCGATCCTACGAAGGATGCAGGACCATCAGGACAAGAAGCGCAGCCTTATGCGCCGCCTGCGATCGTGGGACCGCGAATGACCACCGAACGAGAGCTCAAGATGATCGCGGACGCGGACACCGCGCTGCCCGACCTCACCGGGGTCACCCCGGGAGTGGTGTGCGGCCCGCCGTCGACGCAGGAGATGACCGCAGAGTACTACGACACGCCGACGTTGTCGCTCGCCCGATGGGGGGCCTCGCTGCGCTGGCGCGACGAGCATCCGAAACCGATATGGACGGTGAAGCTTCCGGCGAGCTCGGATGGTTCGGTGATGTCGCGCCACGAAGTCACGTTCGCCGGACCGCGAACAAGGGTGCCGCCGCGTGCCACCGAACTGGTGCGGGTGTTCCGGCGTGGGCAGCCGCTGGAAGCGGTGGCCACGCTGGGGACCAGGCGCACCGAGACCGCGTTGCTCATCGACGGTGTGGCGATCGCAAGCGTGTGCGACGACCTTGTCACCGGCGATCGGATCGACGGCGAGACGCTGTCGTTCCGGGAGATCGAGGTGGAAGTCACACCGGGGGCCGAGACGGACGCGACGCTCCGCGCCATCACCAAACGTCTTCGCAAGGCGGGCTGTGCGGTCGAGAAACCGGTCCTGGCAAAGGTGGTCCGTGTTCTCGGCGAGGCCGCGCAGGCGCCCGCCGATGTCGTCGTTCGCGAACTGACGTCACGAGCCAGCGTCGTCGATCTCGTGACGAGCACGTTGTCGGGATCGCTGGATCAGCTCATCCGTCGAGATCCCCTGGTGCGCGGTGGCAACGAACCCGAGGACCTGCACCAGTTCCGTGTGGCCGCCCGTCGTCTCCGCTCTGATCTCGGTACGTTCGCTCCGATTCTCGACTCGGCGTGGACGAGACCGCGGCGCGACGAACTGCGTTGGCTCGGCAACGAAGCGGGTGCTGTTCGAGATGCCGATGTGCTCCGGCTTCGGCTCGTGCGCCGCTTCGCTGCCCTGCCCGCATCCGATGCGGCGGCGTCGGTCCTGCTGCTCAGCCGTTTGGAGCATGCGCGGTCGCGTGCGCGGACGCGACTTCTCCATTCGATGTCGACCGATCGATACGACGCGTTGGTCGATGCCCTCATCTCGGCGACGCACGAACCCCGCTTCGTGGCCGACGACCCGAAGGCCGCGTCGCGTCAGGCGCGACGCATCGTTGTCGAGTTGGTTCGCAACCGCTGGCGACGGCTGAAGCAGGCTGGCGACGCTCTCGATGCGGACTCACCCGACGAGGACCTCCACGAGGTCCGCATCCTGGCCAAGCGGTGCCGCTACGCCGCCGAGGCTGCCGCGAAGGTGTTCGGTCGGGACGCCCGAGGCTTCTCGAGAGCGATCGCCGAGCTACAGGAAGTTCTCGGCGATCACCAGGACACCGTGGTCGCCGAGGCGTGGCTCCACGCCGCGGCCAAGGCAGTGACCTCGGCCGGCGTGCTTGCCGGCTTGGCCATCGCCGAGGAACGCGCCGAGCGGCTCGAACACCGCCGGAACTTCTCGGTCGTGTGGGCAGCGGCGCGCGACCCGGAGCTCCGCGCCTGGCTTAAGTAGCTCGTTCCCACCGGAGTGGGGGCGCGTCCGGCGGAATCGCTCCCGAAAGCGTTCACGGGGCTCGCAGAGTCCGGACGTCAGGACTTGTAGGGAGTGCGGGCTTTCTTCCAAGCAGTCGGACGGGGACGATCGTTCTGCGGGACGACGAGGGAACCGACGAAGTCACCGTTGGCGTACACCCGGTCGATGTCACGCTTGACTTCGGCGAGATCGTTGCCAGACACCACGCCGTTGCTCGTCGCCCGGTAGAACTGCACCGTGACGCGGATGGGGAAGCGCTCGTCGCGTTCGAGACGGTTGCCGTTGAACTCGCGCACCGGTCCCAGCTTCTCGCCGTGGCCGATGACCGCTGTCTCTACGTCGCTGGCGGCGCGCTTGGCCTTGCTCGGGGCAATCGGCGCGGCAGCAACAGCGTCATTCGCAGCTCCGGCCGCACTGGCTCCGGGCGCATACTCTTCGCTCTCGGGAAAGGGCTGGATGTACTGGCTGTGCACGAGCGGAACCTGGATGACCATGACCATGTCGGAGCCGGCGTCAAGGGCACCGGCATCTCCCTTGCGGGACCGGCCGGACTCGATGCGCGCTTTCACCGCGCTGCGGCGCTCGCCGGTGAAGGTGGTCTCCTGTCCGTGATCGTTGAAGAAGAGCTGCTGCCCCCACTGCTGATACGACTGGTCTCCCGACCAGTTCTCGACGACGGTCATCGACGTGCCTTCACGGGTGGCGAGGAGGACGAGCACCGCTGGGTTCGACCGTGACGATTGGTAGTTGTAGATCACCGGCGTGAACTCCGCCTTGCCCTCGCGGGGGAGCGGGAGGAACACGTGCTGCGCGGACACGAGAGCGTGCGTGTCGCGTCGCGACGTGAGGTCGTTCTCGCCGATCACGTCGCCGGGCAGGCTGACGTAGGACCGGATGTTGGCGAGCACTTCGCGCAGCGGGACGCTCGTGACGGTGGAGCGCCGGTGCTGGTTGCCGACCTTGATCCAGAGGTCGTCCATGCGGATGTCGGCGGTGGTGTCGCTGAAGTTGGGATAGCGGATGACCGGTAGTAGGTGCGTCTGGACGTTGCCCCGGCCGAGTGGTTCACGGACCTGCAGGGTGAGGTCGGAGATGTTCGGTCCGACGGAGGATCCGATCGAGCGTCCGGTGTCCTCCCACATCACGTTGAGCACGTCGAGTCCGTAGCGCGCCGCCTGGTTGGTGAGGTCGACATCGAAGGGCATGTCGACGACCGCGTCGATGACCTCGCGGAAGCCCGGGACGGGTGGTCGGGGAGGCACGTACGGAGCCCCTGGAGTTGTGGGTGACGGCCCGTCGAACGGTTTCGGGGAAGGCAGGATGCCCCAACCACTTGCGGACGACGCCGAGGCCAGCGAGGGAAGCGCAGCGGCACCCACCGCGACACTGGCGGCTCCGAGGGCGAGGCCCCGGAGCAGGGATCGCCGGGACAGCGCCCGGTCGAACTCGGATCGGGCGGGGCCGGCGCTGGTCTCGTCGTTCATGTCCTGCTCCTTGTCGTGGGCGGGCGAAGCCGTTCGTGCTTGTTCCGACGACGTCGCCACCGTCGGTAGTTCCCGTGACGGCAAGAAATTCGGGCGTTTCACTCGCAGGTAGCCTCGGTGGGCGATGGGGAAAGCGGGTGAGCGGCGTCGGCGGACCGCACGGACCCGGGTGATCACGCTCTTGTCGGCTGCGGCGATGGCCGTCACGTCTGCTGTCGCACCGTCGGTGTCGAGTGCCGCGAAGCGGCCGGCGTCGACGAAAGCACCCACCTCCATCCCCGGCGATACGGGTGCGGGAGTCCCCACGTCGATCGACATCGACGCCCTCACCAAGACGACCAAGCTCACGAAGAACGCGCCCCGCGCCGAGTCGCGCAAGGGTCGGGCGAACAGCATCACCCTCACCGGTCCGCGTGGTCTACAACGTGATCTGCTCGTCGCTGCCCGGATCGCCGCCAATCGATTCGGTGCGGCGAACACCGTGATCGATCAGGCGACGCTCGAACTGGTTGGAGTCGAACGGGGTCCGCGCATCGTGCAGATCACCAAGTTCCCCTTCTCCATCCCGCTCTCGACGCTCTCGCTCGGACCGGTAGCGGCGCGTGCGCTGTTCGGGGACGCTACCGCCGCGGCAATTCGGAACGACGAAGCGGTGTTGAGCAAAACCTCTGCGCGCTTACGAAATGCTCGTGTTGGTGACGTGCTCGTGTTGCGGTACTGGGATCGCCCGAAGACGCTCGTTCGACTTCGCGTCGGCGAAATCGTGCCCGATGCCGATGCCGGCAACGCCGAGGCGGTGATCTCGCGGGTGAGCGCCCAACAGCTGGGTTTCAGTCGGCCCTCACGATTGGCGGCATGGGGCGATATCGCCAAGGTCGACAAAGCATGGACGAAGCTCGTCCCGGAGTCCTATCTCCGACGGTCGGCCACTCCACCGACGATCGACAGCGTGCTCAGTCAGGCGGAGCTGAAGATGACCTACGGGGAATTCATGGTCCGGCGTGATCGAGGCCAGTTGGAGAGCGACCCGCAGTGGGTGAAGAAGAACGTCGTCAAGCACACCTATCCGATCATCGGAACCGTGGCCTGTCATCGGGCGATGGTCGAGCCGCTCGAACGGGTGATGGCGGAACTCGTGGCGGCCGGCCTGCAAGACCTCATCGACGTACGGGACACGAAGCGTTCCGGCGGATGTTTCAGCGCCCGTGAAGTGCGCACGACCACCGGGACGAGCGGACGGAACCTCTCGCGCCACTCCTGGGCGGCGGCGATCGACATCAACCCGAGCGCCAATGGCTTCGGCGCGAAGCCGAACATGGACAGCCGCCTGATCTACGTGTTCCGTCGCAACGGGTTCGCTTGGGGCGGGACCTGGAGCATCCCCGACGGGATGCACTTCGAGCTCGTGGGTCCTCCGCGCATCGTCGGCGGCGCGTTGCCGTCGTCGACCACGACGACCTCGACGACCACAACATCGACGACGAGCACGAGCACCTCGTCGACGACGATCTTCGGCGCGACCTCATCCGCCGGTCCCTCGACCGTCGTCGGGCCAACGACCTCAACTCGCCCCGGCCGCCCGGGAACTGCCTCGTCGACGACGACCCGGAGTGGGGCGGCGACCACGGTTCCCCCGACCTCGTCGACGGTTCCCGCCGCCGGCACGACCACGACTACGGTGCAACCGCCAGTTGCGCCCGAGCCGCCGGCCCAGGAACCGTCGGCCGGCGACCCTGTCTGACGTGTCCGGGTTCGAAGTCTTCTGATGTCATCAACCTCCCTCTGGCGACTGTTGGTCATTGTCATGATAAGTGGGCTTACGATTGTTCGGTTGCGGAGCAATCCGATTCCGCGGCGCGAGCTGGCTCGGCGTTTGCCGAGGTGCGTCGCCGGTTTGGCCTGCTTCGGCGTGGGAGTCGGGTTGTTCTTCGCGTCGCGTCTCGGCACCGGGCCCTGGGATGTCCTCCACGCCGGCCTGGCCGAGCGCTTCCACCTGCCCGTCGGCGTGGTCATCAACCTGGTCGGGTTGGCGATCCTGCCCCTGTGGTTGCCGCTCAAGGAACCGATTGGTCTCGGCACGGCGCTGAACGCGTTGGAGATCGGATTCGTGCTCGACCTGGTGCGACCGCACCTCCCGACGACGGATCTCCTGGTGGGGCGCCTCGGGCTCGCCGTCCTGGGCGTCGTGATCATCGCGCTCGGCTCCGGGCTCTACCTCGGCTCCGGGCTCGGTTCGGGACCGCGCGACGGCCTGATGATGGGCCTGAACCGTCTCGGCCTGTCGATTCGGGCGGCGCGGACGCTCGTCGAGCTCGCAACCCTGTTGGTCGGCTGGCTCCTCGGCGGCAAGCTCGGCGTCGGCACCGTGATCTTCCTCCTCGGCATCGGCCCCCTCGTCCACCTCTTCCTCCCCCGCCTCGTCCTCCCACCCCTCCAACAACGCGACTGATCGCTTTGCTTGGGAGAGAGGTTGCCCCCATATGTGGGGGCAGAACACCTCCGTACGACGTTGGGAGGTGTTCAGCCGCAAACGCGGCGTGAGCGCCGCAGGAGGGGCAATGACGGCTTGCGCCGCGCTGGCGTCCTTAGGATCTGGTGACGAGGCGTCGATACTCACTCTAACCAAAGCATCATGGAGACGGAAATGACCTTGTTCATGCAGAGTCGATCGCGCTTGTTCCGAGCGCTCGCCGTGACAGTCGCCGGGGGGACGCTGCTCGGCCTCGCATCGCCGCAGCCGGCCTCGGCGGTCCTCCCGACCATCCCGATCATCACCATCCCGTTCGGCACGATCGTGTTGCCGCCACTGGTCCCGATCGCCGTGCAGGACATCTCGGTCGCTATCACCGACAACGTCAGCGCGATCGATCAGGGAAGTGCGATTGTCACCGTCATCTCCATCACGAACAAGTGGAACGTCGCGGCCGCTGGCATCAATGTCCTCTACTCACCGCCGTTGAGCCACACCGGCAGCATCTGGGCCTGTACGGTCAACCCGGGAGACTCGTGCGGCGGGTCGACGAGCGGGAGCGGAGCGATCAGTCGATCCATCAATCTGGGAGCCGGGAAGTCAGCGGTGTTCACCGTAAGCGCCGCCGTTGTCCCGACCGCGACCGGCACGATCAACAGCACCGTGACGATCGTGCCGCCCGTGAGCTTCGGCGACAACAACTCGTCGAACAACCAGGCCGCCGACACCACGGCGATCAACCCTCCCGCAACGACCACGACGGTGGCCGCAACGACCACGACGGGCGCGGTCACAACCACGATCGCGGCGGCGACGACGACGGTCGCCGCCACCGCGGCCCCGACGGTCGCAACGACGGCCGCACCCCCGCCAACGGCTGCGCCCGCTGCCGCGGATGCGTTCCAGATACCGACCGGCGGCATCAAGTGTCAGTTGGTGTCGAACCTCAAGCCGGGTTCGCAGTCGGTTCGGTGCACCGCGCTCGGTTCGACGGCGAAGTTGCCGAAGCGTCCGGCGACGTGTGACTTCGATTGGGAGGACATTGCCGTGAATGCGACAGGCAAGCCGTTCACGGTGTGTGCGGGCGATTCGATCGAGGGCAACTTCCCGGTTCTCGCGTATGGCGCGACCTGGAAGCGGGGTGTGTTCACCTGCACTTCCGCCAAGTCCGGCGTGACGTGTCGTAACCCAAGTCGGCGGGGTTTCCGTATCACCAAGACGAAGCGCACCTACCTCTAAGCGCGCCTACTTCCGACGACCGTCCGGCGGTCACACGTCCCGCATCGGTTCGCCCTCCCAAGGCCGGACCGATGTTTGCGTCCGGGCAAGAACGATGCCGAGGTGACCGGTGAGCCGCTGCCGGAAGGCGCCACCCGTGACATCGAAACGAAGGCTGACAAGCAATTCTGAATTGCTCGGAGCACAACGAGGGACCCTAGGGTGACGGGCATGGATTTCGGTCGCTACACGCTCTTTCCCATCAAGAACGTCCACCCGCTCCCGCATGCCCTCATGGGGCCGGGCGCCCACGAGATGGTCGGCCCCACGGCAGTGTCTCTCGGCATGAAGAAGGTGCTGCTCATGAGCACGGGTCTGCGGGGAACGGGCATCGTCGAGGAGATCGCCGCCCAGGTACGCCACAACGGGGTGGCCGTGGAGGTGTTCGATCGCGTCGAGTCCAACCCGAAGGACGCGAACGTGATGGATGCACACGCGGTCTACGCCGAGACCGGGTGCGACTCGTTCATCAGCGTCGGAGGTGGCTCCAGCCACGACTGCACCAAGGCCACGCGTCTCGTGGCCGCCCACGACGGACGCCTCGTCACCGAGTTCAAGGGTCCGTTGGACCTCGGGCACACCACGCTCCCCAAGCACATCGCCGTGTGCACCACAGCCGGCACCGGTTCCGAGACCAGCTTCGCCTTCGTCGTGACCGACACCACGACCGATCCGAACAAGCCGGAGAAGTTCAACACGTTCGCCCACGCGCTGTCCCCGACCGTGGCGATCGACGATCCGGTGCTGTATTACTCGCTGCCTTCAGATCTCACGGCCTACTGCGGTTTCGACGTGCTCGCCCACGCGGTTGGCGCGTACGTGTCGATCCTCGACAACCTCGTGTCACATGGACCTGCGCTGCAAGCGATCGAGCTCCTCGCCGAGAACCTCCGGCTGGCGGTGGGCAACGGCTATGACTCCGTCGCCCGCGAGAAGATGATGTACGCGTCGTACATCGCTGGTCAGGCGTTCAACTCGGCCGGTCTCGATGCCGTGCACTCGATCAGCCACGCCGTGAGCGCGTACTACGACACCCACCACGGGCTCGGCCTCTCCATCTCGCTGCCGCGAGTGTGGGAGTACAACCTGCCGACGGCGTACAAGAAGTTCGCCCGCGTCGCCCGCTCAATGGGTGTCGCCACACCGAGGATGTCCGATGTGCAAGCCGCTGATGCCGCTCTTGAAGCAGCGTTGCGTCTCGCCAAGGACGTCGGTGCGCCGGAGAATTTTACGTCGCTCAACACTGCGCCGCCCTACTCGAAGAGCCGCATCGGTATGGGCCGCTACGCGAACTCCGCCACCATCGCCGGGGATGCTGCCGACTGTCTCCGCCTCGCCGAGCATGCCATCGGCGACGTGTGCACGTTCACCAACCCTCGCCAGTTGTCCGTCCCCACGTTCACGAAGCTCATCGACGACTGCATGAACGGGTCGTGGTGAGTGGACCGGTCCTGTCACCCAAACGGGTCGTGGAGCATGAACGGGTCTCGGTGACCCAAAACTGGTCGACTCCCGACGAACTCCGCGCCGCGCTCGATGAGCACGGCTACCTTGCCGACCCGGTCACCGCGACCACCGTCTTCCTGGCCCTACGGCTCGGACGGCCGATCCTCTGCGAGGGACCGCCGGGGACCGGCAAGACCCACCTGGCCCGGTGCATGGCAGCGCTCACCGGCCGACGGCTGCTGCGTCTGCAGTGCCACGAGGAGCTCGACGAGCGCCGCTCGGTCTACGACTGGGCGTCGGCCCGCCAACTCCTCGCGGTGCAGCTGATCCGCAGCCGGGTTGATGCTGCGGTCGGCGAGTCGCACTCCTGGGAGGAGGCGCTCGAGGCGACTCGGGGCGCCCACGATCTGCTCTTCTCCGAGGAGTTCCTGGTGGAGCGCCCGCTGCTCGCCGCCGTCCGGTCCGACGAGCCCACGGTGCTCCTTGTCGACGAGATCGACCGGTCGGGCGAGGCGTTCGAGGCGCTCTTGCTGGAGCTGCTCGGCGAGGATCAGCTGACGATTCCCGAGCTCGGGACCCTGCATCGCCGTGCGCCGATGCTGGCGATCCTCACCTCGAACGGCAGCCGGGAGCTGTCCGACGCGCTGCGGCGGCGGTGTCTGCATCTGCAGTTCTCCTACCCCGACCGTGATCGGGAGCTGGCCATGATCGCCCGGTTCGTCCCGGGGCTCGACGAACGTCTGGCGGAGTCGATCGTCGCCGCGGTTCGCGCCCTTCGGGCCAGCGACGCGCTGACGAGGCCGCCTGGTGTCAGCGAGACCCTCGACTGGGCCCGTTGCCTGGAGGCGCTTGGCACGACCGAGCTCGATGCCGATGTCGTCGCGTCGACGCTAAGCGCGCTGGTGAAGCGCAACGAGGACGCCGTCGCTGCCGAGCGCTTGATCGGGGCCGTCGTCGGCGCGGCCCAGCGGCCGGACGGGGGACACGCTACGGCGCCTCGCTCCGCCGCCCGACCGTCGGAGCCGCCGTCGGTGACCGGTCTCGGCTCGGCTGCCGATCGCTGGGCAGCAGCCCGAAGCGGCTCGCGTCCGGACTGATCGACGATGGCAGCATCCGCTACGGTGACGTCGGAGATGTCACCGGCCCAGCTCACCGGGGCTGTGAGGGCTCTTGCCACGGAGCTCCGCCGGGCCGGTGCCTCCGTGTCGCCCGACGAGATCGCCCTGACCACGGAGGCCCTTTCGCTGGTCGATCTGCGCGACGCTTCGGCGATCGCCGACGTGATCCGGGCGTGCCTGGTGAAGCATCGAGCCGGTCTCCTCGGATCGGGTTTGGGTGAGATCGTCGAGCGCTTGGTCGCCGAGGACGATGCCCAGGTGCTCGATCCCGAAGCAGCTGACGAGCTCGTTGTCGCCGACCCGAACGAGGCGTCGACGACCTCCACGTCGTCGGCCGAGGGCGACGCGCGTGATCCTTCGGCGGCGAACCGACCGAGCGATCCGTCCGCGGTCGACCCGCGCAGTGCCGACCTCCGTGCCGCGGATCCGTCGACGCGGACTTCCGACACCGAGGTCGTCTCCGCTACTGACGAGTCCGTGTTGGACGGCCCGCCCGCCGGCGTGGCCATGGTCGAACTCCCTGCCGACCACTCCGCCGCTCTCGTCACAACGGCCGACGACGATGTGGTGGTCGACGCCACCGGTTCGATACCGGCGGTTGCCGGCTCGGTTCGTCCCACGGGTCGGGTCGACGACGTCCCGGCGATCCTCAAGCTCCCGTACGAGCCCCGCGAGGTTCGGGAAGCGGCGATGGTGGCGTCGGCCATCCTCAACGCCCGTCTCCGCGGGCCCGGCCCGTTGCGGCGAGCCTCCGACGAAGGCCCGGTCGACCTCACCGAGACGCTCAGGGCGGCGTTGCGGCACCCGTTCGCCGGCTTGCGCCCGACCGGTGTCAAGAAGCGTACCCAGACCGGTCGACTGCTGGTGCTTCTCGACGTGAGCCGATCGGTGCGTCCGTCCACACGCTTCACGTTGGCGCTTGCCCACACGCTGGCCCAGCATCGCCGCACCCAGGTCGTGGCCTTCGTGGCCGGTGCCGACGATGCGACGCCGATGCTCCGGCGTCTGCCCACCGACGCCGCGATCGCGGCGCTTGTGACCGGTGCGGTCGTCGATACCGATGTCGACAGCGACTACCCGGCCGCGTTCGCCCGTATCGTCGCCCGCTTCGGGTCACGGGTGGATCGGTGGACCACGGTGCTGATCATTGGCGACGGTCGAAGCGTCGTGCCGGACCGGTTGGGGCGCGGACCCGCGGCGCTTCGCCGGCTGGCGCGTCGTCGGGCCACGATCTGGTGGTGGTCACCAGAGCCCGAGGCGGCGTGGGCATTGGGAGCGGGGGAGTTGGCGGCCTACGTCGAGGTCGTCGACGGCGCGTACGTGGTTCGCAACGCCGCCGACGCCCTTGTCGCCGTCGACCGGGCCACTCATCCCGGGAGCTGACGTCGGCCGATTCGGTCGCGGGGCCACCGTCGATCTGTGCGCGCCGACCTCGGATCGCTACGGTGGTCCCATGAGCAAGCACATCCGCTACGAAGTCTCCGGCAGTGTGGGGACGATCACCATCGACCGTCCCGAGAAGCGCAACGCCATCACGTACGCGATGTTGAACGACCTCATCAACACATTCCGCGAAGCAGGTGCCGACGGCCGGTCGCGGGTGATCATCTTCACCGGAGTACCCGGCTCGTTCTGCGCGGGCACCGATCTCGCCGACCTCGCGACGATTCCCGGAAACGAGCGCGGTCTGCGCGGGGAATCCGGTGCCCACGACGTGTGGTGGCCCGCAGTTGCATGCCCGAAGCCGGTGATCGCCGCGATCGACGGACCCGCGGTCGGGATGGGCGCAGAGTACAGCTCGCATTGTGATGTACGCATAGGAACTCCGAACGCGCGCTTCGCGTGGAACTTCGCCCATCGCGGTCTCGTCCCCGACACGGGGGCCGGTTCGTGGTTGCTCCCGCGATTGATCGGTGTGCAGCCGGCGCTGCGGTTGCTCTACTCGGGCGACATGATCGGGTCCGACGAAGCGCTGCGGCTGGGCTTCCTCAGCGCCGTCGTCCCGCCAGAGGACTTGGCCGCCGCGGCGCAGGCCGAGGCCGAGCGGTTCCTGCAGGGCTCACCGATGTCGCTGCGGCTCATCAAGGAGCTCGTCTACGAAGGCTTCGGTCGTGACCTTCCTGCGCACATGGCCGCCCACACCACCGCGCTGGCCGGATGCTTCAAGAGCGACGACCACCGCGAGGGTGTCGCCGCGTTCCTGGAACGTCGAACGGCGTCGTTCACCGGCCGGTAGTGCGGCCTTCTGGCCCCAACGTCTCGCGGCTATCCACCTTGCTTGTGGTGTGACGCCGATTGTTGCCAGGGTGCCTGGCGGCCGGCTTCACCGATGGCGGCGTGCTCGTCGTTTTCGTTGGGGTGCCGGCTGGCGGTCTGGCCCAGCGTTTTGCGGCTATCCGCCTCCCAGCGTCGATCGGAGGTGTTTTGCCCCCATATTTGGGGGCAACCTCTCTCCCAACACACATCTGGTGAGTAGGTTGGCGGGCATTCGTGAGACTCCTGCTGTCGACACCTCCGGTCCCGGTGATGGCGCGCGCATCGGTCTCGTGCTGGGGGCCGGGGGAGTGGCGGGTGGCGCGTTCCATGCCGGTGTCCTTTCGGCGCTGTACGAGGTGACGGGCTGGGATCCGCGCACGGCCGAGGTGATTGTCGGGACGTCGGCCGGAAGCATCGCCGGGGCGTCACTCCGGGCCGGTCTGTCAGCGCCGGACCTGTTGGCCCGGTCTCTCGGCCATCCGCTCTCGCCGGCCGGGGAACGGCTGATGTCGGCGGTCGGCCCGCCGATGCGGCCGCCGTCGTTTCGCGGGACGCGTCCCGGTCTGCCTTCGGCCGGTGAGCTCGCGGCGACGTTGGCACGGGCGGCGGCTCGTCCGTTTGCCGCACGTCCCGCGGCGTTGCTCGCCGGGTTGCTTCCCGAAGGACAGGTGGCGAGCGAGTTCATCGCCGATGCCATGGCGATCCTGCACCCCCACGGCTGGCCGGCCAAGCCGTTGTGGGTCTGCGCGGTTCGTCGCTCCGACGGTCTGCTCGAAGTCTTCGGACGCGACAAGCGCCCGCGACTGGCCGACGCGGTCGCCGCCTCCTGTGCGATACCGGGATTCTTCCGGCCGATGGAGATCGACGGCGAGCAGTACATCGACGGCGGCGTCCATTCACCAACGAACGCCGACCTCCTGGCCGAGGGCTCGTTGGCCCTCGACCTGGTGATCGTGAGTTCGCCGATGTCGTACACGGGCAGCCGTATGCGGATGGCCCAACCCTCGCGACGGTGGTCTCGTCTGCTACTCGACGCGGAGGCGCTCCGGCTGCGGCGGCGCCGCATCCCGGTGATCGCGTTCCAGCCGACGGCCGAGGACGTCGCGGTGATGGGCCTCAATGCCATGGACCCCGACCGGCGGGCCCAGATCGCCGACCAGATTCATGCATCAACGCTGCGCCGCCTCGAACGCTCCGACGTGCGCGAACGACTGGCCGTCCTCCGGGGCTGAAGTTGGTGTGTTCGCGCCGTGGCCTTGGTCGTGGTTTCCCGCGGCTGAGTGTTGGCGTGTCGCGCCGCGGCGTAGTAGCGGTTTCTCCGCGGCTGAGTGGTGTTGGCGTGTTCGCGACGTGGTCTTGGTCGTGGTTTCCCGCGACCAGGCGGTGCGGAAGTGTTATGCGGTGGCCTCGTAGACGATGTTGAAGGGGGACTCGTGGGCGCGTCGGAAGCTTGAGTATCCGGCCGCCGTGAACACCTCGCGCATGGCGCGCTCGCCGGATTGTGCGCCCAAAGCCCGCGCGCCGGGTTGGGAGAGGGAGCTCGGCGTGCAGAGGAACGTCGACGCGGAATAGAAGAGGGCGGCCGCAGGGTTGCCGGCGAGGTTCGCGGCACGTCCGTCGAGGGCAAACGGTTCGACAAGCAGGACCGAGCCTCCGGGCGCGAGTTGCGAACGAGCGTGGCGGGCGATAGCAACCGGGTCGCCCATGTCATGCAGGCAGTCGAAGAAGCAGATCAGATCGAACGATCCGGTGAATGACGCCGACCCGGCGACATCGACGGTGATTCGATCACTCAGACCGAGTGCCTTGGCGTTGTCCCGAGCGGCGAGAACGGAGGGTTCATGGAAGTCGAACCCGTGCACTCTGGCAGTCGGGAATGCCTCGGCGAGAACGGTGCACGAATGCCCAAACCCGCAACCGACATCGGCGACGCTGCCTCCTGCAGACAGTTTCTCCGACACGCCAGTCATCGCTGGGATCCAATCGGCAACCAGATTCGTCCGGTAACCCGGGCGGAAGAAACGGGCGGTTCCGACGTAGAGGCTCTCATGGTGATCGCCCCACGCGACCTTCCCATCACCTTGGAACGCGGCGACCATCTTCGGAAGATCGACGAACATGGATTCGAGCACCCCAACGCCGCCGGCGAGGAATGCCGGCGAGTCTTCGTCGGCCAGGACAAGTGCGGCCTCCGGTGACAGGTTGTAGGTGTCGGCAGACGCGTCGAATGTCACGAGTCCGGCTGCCGCCTGGGAGTCGAGCCACTCGCGAACGAGTCGGGGGTTGCAGTTCGACTTCTCCGCGAGACGGTCCGCCGACATCGGTCTGCTGCCGTTCATGGCGCGGTACAAACCCAGCCGGTCACCGAGAGCGACAGCCGCGGATACCGCTGCTCCGGTCATGAGGCCAACGAGATGGCCCACGAGTCCTTCGACTTTCGTGAAGTCGACCTCAGTGGAAGTAACGGTCGGCATGGTGTTCCCATCCTTTCGTCGGCCGCGTGTCTCGCGGCCTGCCCAGTGACGGGATGGGCGAGAAGGGCCTCCACGACACGGACGCGGTGATTGGTTTACACCTTCCGAATCCGACCGGATAGCAGTTTCTACGCAGGCGGACGGGCCACCTCGCTTCGGCAGGGTGCGCGGCAACTTGCCGGATAGGCCAGCGGCCGGGTCGGAGGTCTACCATGCGAGCACGACCGCACAAGCTTGCGAAATAGAGGTGGACAAGATGGCTGCAGCGCAGGTGTCGAATGGTTCCGTCACTACCGAGCGGATCAGAAACGTCGTGCTTGTCGGGCAGTCGGGGTCGGGGAAGACCTCGGTCGCCGAAGCCCTGCTGAACCGGGCCCGGGTAACCTCCCGGCTGGGTCGCGTCGACGACGGCACGTCGACGTGTGACTTCGAGCCCGAGGAGCAGAAGCGCAAGATGTCGCTGTCACTGGCGTTAGCGCCGCTCGATTGGAAGGCCGACGACGGCAATGTCTACCGCATCAACCTTCTCGACGCGCCCGGCTACCCCGACTTCGTCGGTGACGTGGAGGCCGCGCTGCGCGTTGCCGATCTCGCGGTGATCGTCGTGAGCGCCGTCGAGGGCATCGAAGTCCAGACGGAGTCGATGTGGCGACGGTGTGCCGAGCTCGGCATGCCGCGACTGGTGTTCGTAAACAAGGAAGACAAGGAGCGCGCCGATTTCCACCGCGTGCTTGACAACCTTCGCGCGGCGTTCGGTTCGGGCATCGCGCCCTTGGAGCTTCCGCTGGGTGAGCAATCGCGTTTGCACGGTGTTGCCGATGTGTTGCACGAGGAGGCCCACGAGTACGACCGCGACGGAACGGGCCACGTCGAGCCGCTGCCTGCGGACATCGTCGATGAAGAGCACGCTCTGCACGATCAGTTGGTGGAGGAGATCGTCTCCGGCGACGACGAGCAACTCGAGCGCTATCTCAGCGGTGACACGCCGTCGGTCGATCAACTCGAACGCACGCTCGCCGCCGAGGTCCGCAACAACGTCGAGTTCCCCGTGCTGCTCGGATCGGCGCTGACCGGTGTCGGCATCGATCGGCTCGCCGACTTCATCTGTCTGCTCGGTCCCTCACCGATCGACCGGGGCGGGGTCGCCGTCACGGCCGGTCCCTCGGAGGTGACCGTCGAAGCGAACCGGAAGGGCGATCCTCTCGCTCTCGTGTTCAAGACCATCTCCGATCCTTACGTGGGGCAGTTGTCGGTGTTCAAGGTCCTCTCGGGTACCATCCGCCAGGACGATCATCTGGTGAACTCGTCGACAGGAACCAACGAACGACTTCACGGGCTGTTCCAGTTGCGGGGGAAGGAGCAGACACCGGTCGCCCAGGTGGTTGCCGGCGACATCGCCGCGGTCGCCAAGCTGGCCAACACGGCCACCGGGCACACCCTCGCGCCGAAGGGTATGCCGGTCACGTGTGCGCCTCTCCTCACGCCGCCGGCCGTGATGTCCGTGGCGATCAAGGCCCGGACCCAGGCCGACGACGACAAGTTGGGGGTGGCAATCCAGCGTCTGCAGGCCGAGGACCCGACGCTCTCGTTGACCCGCAACGCCGAGACGCATCAGCAGTTGCTGTCGGGTACCGGCGAGACCCACCTCACCGTCACCCTCGAACGGCTGGCGCGCAAGTTCGGCCTCAACGTCGACACCGAGGACGTGAAGGTTCCGTACCGCGAGACGATCAACGGCAGGGCCGAGGCGGAGGGAAAAATCAAGAAGCAGTCCGGCGGTCACGGCCAATACGCAGTCGCGAATCTTCGGGTGGCGCCGCTGCCGCGTGGTGAGCACTTCGTCTTCGTCGACAAGATCGTCGGCGGCGCGATTCCCCGCAACTACGTCGCCGCAGTGCACAAGGGCGTCGAGGAGGCCATGGTGAACGGTGGAGTCCACGGATTCCCGGTGGTCGACGTGCACGTCGAGTGCTTCGACGGCAAGTTCCACGCCGTCGACTCGTCCGAGATGGCGTTCAAGACTGCGGCGGCCATCGGGTTCAAGGAGGCGATTGCCACTGCCGGGTCGATCGTGTTGGAGCCGGTGTCGAAGCTGCAGGTTCGGGTGCCGATGTCATTGCAGGGCGACGTGCTCAGCGACATCACGACACGACGCGGCCGGGTGCACGGCACCGTCACGACCGACAACGGGGAGCAGGAGATCGTGGCCTACGTGCCCACGGCGGAGTTGCTCCGCTACGCCGTCGACCTGCGATCGATGACCCGTGGCCGTGGGTCGTTCCGCGCCGAGCACGATCATTACGACGTGCTCCCGTCGAACCTGATCAGCCGGGCCAAAGCCGCGCGCTGACCCCGCACCTCTCGGGCTCTGCCGGAGTTCGGGGTCTGCGTTGCTCTGGGAGCTACTCAGACCCCGAACTCCCGTTCTAGAAGCGGAGGGGGTCGATGAGCGGCCGTCATCGTTGACTCAGCTCAGACGACCTCGAGCTTCCACGATCGAAGCGGCCGTACTTGGGCGATGAGATCGAAGTCGCTGTCGGCGTGGACGACGCCGACACTGTGGTGGAGCGCGGTGACGGCAATGAGCAGGTCTGGAATGGGGCGTCGATGCCACAGGCCACGGTGGTGGGCGAGGTCGCGTTGAAGATGTTGTGCTGCGACGAGGACGTCAGGAGGTGAACTCAGGACGTCGGAGTTCGTCCGCAGGATGGTTTCCAGGCGGTCGTAGTCGCGGGCGTTCTTCGTGGCGTAAAGCTGTTCGAGCAGGCCGACTTCGCAGTGGTACAGCGGTCCGTCGGCGTCGACGAGTTGACGTGCGATCTCGGGGTTGACCACGCGAAACCCAAGGCCGGTCAACACCCTCAGGAGCACTCACCCGGATTCGTGCGACGACCGCGTGAACACAGGAGACCTAGACCCCGAACTAGAGAATCCGTCAGGGGAAAAGATCGCACCGGTGACGAATCGTCCGGTGACGGGACTTCCCCGGGGGAGGTGGTTAGAGGCTGAGGGCCAGTTGCTTGAGCAAGGCTGCCTGGGCCGGCGTCAACGACTTTCCGACCTTCGCGTCGATCTGGTTGCCGAAGGCCGTAAGGACACCGGCCTTGGCGTTCGCATTGGGCGCCGAAGCGATCTCGTTGACCTTTGCGATCAGCCCGTTCGCGCCGCCCGCGTCGCCGCCGAAGAAGCTCCGGATGGCTGCGCTCAGACTGCTCGGGGTCACGATGCACGAAGTCGCGCCCATGACGAGCGTCGTCGTCCCCGCCGGACACGGGGTTTGCGCAACGGCTCCGGTCACCGCGACGAAGAAGCCGAGGCCAGCAAGTGTGCAGCTGGTTGATCCGGTGGTTGCGCTGAAGGTGCCGGCCGGACACGGGGTGGCTGAGGTTGCTCCGGCTGTTGCGACAAAGGTGCCGGCGGGGGCCAGTGTGCAGCTGGTTGATCCGGTGGTTGCGCTGAAGGTGCCGGCCGGACACGGGGTGGCTGAGGTTGCTCCGGCTGT
>JANOJN010000022.1:0-9491 GCA_031418775.1 Acidimicrobiia bacterium | reverse complement strand
CCCGGTACGCCGCCATCTCAGCTGTGCCGAAGCCGGCCTGCTCTGCCTCACCCAGGAGCTTCGAAGCCATGCCGGCACGGTTGCCCGCCTGCGCGGTCACGCGTGCGACGTCGCCGGTGATCGTCTTGGCGACAACGCCGAGGAACTCCTCTCCGAATTTGCCGGCACCGGCACCCAGTAGGCCGCCGACCACGTCGGCCTTCAGACTGTCCCACCCGTAGTCGCCCATGCGCACGACGAAGTTGGTTGCGACGGATGCCGCAATGTTCACGGCCGCCGTGTTGATGAAGGCCATCAGCCCGGGGCCGGCGCCGGGGATGGCCAGCGCCAGTCCGATCTGAATCGCGAACGTCACAGCGCTGCGGATCGCATCCAGCGTGCGCGCATTGTCCTCTTCGTACGCAGTGGCATCGCTGCTGACCGTCGAGCGCACCTTACGCATCACGCGGAGGATGGTGTCCCGGCGTTCTTTTTCCTCCGGTTTGGTGCTGTGCCACAGGGCCGCCAGCCGGCCCAGGTCGCCCTTGGTCGTCTCGAGGATGATCTGCGTCTCGGGATCGTCACCCCATTCACGCATGTCTCCGGTGACGCCTCGGTGCGCCAGCGTCACGGCCACCTCGCTCCGACCTTGCGACGCGATCCAATCGACCTCCTCGGCGCCGTTCATCACATCCGGTTTCGAGAGTGACTCGCCAGCCGATGCAGCATCTCGTCCGCTGAGCAGGCCGCCCATTGCCTGACGCTCGATGCCCTCGGCATACTGCGCGCCGGTCATGTTGTCGGTCTCGCCGCGTAGGTCTCGCGCTTTGGCGTCCTCGCCGAGGTGCGTCCCGAACAGCACAACGCGCAAGCGGACAACGTGGGCACGGTCGTAGTCCGCCTCGAGCTTCTTCATCGCGGACCCATGTGGTTGGCGTCGCAGGACGGCCTTCACGGCCTGCTCATCCTTGCGGCTGATCGCCAGTTCGAGCTCAGCGAGATCGCTCGTGTGCGCGCCCCCGCCGGCCATCAGGTCCTCGAGGCGGGCCTCGTTCGCATCGCTTGCACTCTTCAGGATCGCCGTAAACGGGCGACCGCCGGGCATCCGCTCGTACTCGCTGCGGAACTGTCCGATGTATTGCTTCGCGAGTTCGGCGGTGGCGCCATCGGAATTGGCGTTGATCTGGGCGAGGACGTCGGCGGGCGTGGTCCTGCTGGAGGCAATTGCGTGCACGTCCACCCGCGCCTGCTCGCGGATCGCCGAGAGTATGGCGGCCAATCGCTCGGTCGATGTGGTCCCGGCCTCCTCCATCGCCACGAGTTCACGCGCGTGCGCCGTGATGAGGTTGCTTTCGCCGAGCTCGGCAACGGCAGCTCCCGCCGCGCCGAACGTGCCACGCAGGGCTCCGCCGAGACTGCCGAAGCCACTGGCCGCCGGCTTGTTCAGGATTGCGCCGAGACGCGCACGCACCGACGCATCGGCACTCGTGCCCGTCGACCGCGCCTCGTCCATCGCCTCAGCGGTGTTCGTCTCGACGATCGCCTGGACCTCTGCCATCGCCTTGTTGCGGATCTCCTTGCGGACGGCATCGAAGACGCCCCCTTCCGGAACATCCTCGATGAGCTTCTCCGCCGAGGCGCGCGCCGCCTCGATGGCGAACGTGTCGGCCACGTCCGTCTTCCCCTCGCGGAGCCATGCCAGGCGCTGGCGCTGGCGACCGGTCAGGCTCACGTCAAGGTGAACGGCGAGGGAGAGCGAGAAGCGCTGCGTGTAGAAGGCGTCCATCACGCTGATCTGAACGGGGTCGCGACGATGCAGCGCCAAGACCCGTTCCAAGCGGCCCTTGTCATCGAGCCCTTTGGCGATGAGTTCTCGCAACTCGATCGCGTCCGACTCGAGCCGATTGAGGGTCGCGGCCACGTCCGACCCCGCGGCTATCCCGGACAGCATCGGTGCGGCGGCGGCCCGGACCAGGGGCGGCAGGCTGGTCAACGATGCAGAATCGCCCGTCACCGCTCCACCCTTCGTGCCGCGCATGAGGACCTCCAGCCTGCTGCGCTGATGCTTGTTCAGGCTGGACTCGTACCCGGAGCCTCCGACGCCAAAGAGATCCACTCGCACCGAGCGACCACCGTGTCGGGACTTCCACACCGCATCGATAGTGGCGATTTGGGCTGCCGTGCGGTCGGCGAGCGCGCGTGCCACGACGGCGAAGTCGACCGGCCGTGTGGGCGTGCCCTTCCGGATCGAGTCGTAGTCAGGGTCGGTCTCGTTGATGGCCCGTTGCAGATCCCCGACAATCGTGAGCGGGTTGAAGGTGGGATCGTCATCGGCGCCCTTGACGAGTGCGTCCACCGTGGCATCCGCGGCGAGCCTGGCGATGCGGGCCGACGGCGGCTGGTCCGGCGCGAGCAACCGTCCGAGCGCCCGGTTCCCGAGCGTGCTCTGCAGGCCCTCCACGCTCGACGTCGCCGGCTCGGCCGACGAGGCGTTGCCCCGAGCCGATCGCGTGCGCGCGTCTGGGTCCACCTTCCGTGATGGGGAGCCGTACCTTGGGCCTGCGCGTCCGGCCATCGGGACATTCTCCGGTCCGGCGTCGCGACCGGGAGCGCAATCAACGTGCACCATGGCGCACGCATCGTTGCCCCATCGGGCCGTTCTGCGCGATGGATTGGTGCGCAATTCGCGCGTTTCGTACCGAATTGCGCACTCAGGTGACAATCTGTCCGGCACCCGCGACGGGCTGCCTTCGGCAACCCGTCGTCACCTTCCGGACTTTCGCTGATAGAGCGCACGGTCGCCATTCTCCTGGCACCTGCCAAGGACTCGATGATCGCGCAAATGACCAAACGGCGAGGGCCACTTGACGAACTTCTGATCGGACTCGTGCGGAACGGCTACGACGAAGTTCTGAGTGAGATCGCGCTGAAGCGATGGAACGTCATCGACAACACCGATCTGACCGTCGGAGAGACCGTCGAGCAGGTCGTCCAACTCGCACGCTGAACTCGACGCTCGGCGCCAGTTGCCTCTCTGAAGCTCGCCTCGAGGCCGGTTCGACCTTGGGTCGTCTATTGGACAGTGAACTCGGCGTATTCCTTGGGAAGGAGTGTCGTGTCGCCGAAGCTCCTTCTGATCTCGGTGAGAAGCAGGTAGCGGCCCTCGGGAAGTGCTGCGCTGAACACCATCGCGCCTGTGCCTCTTGCGAACATATCGGTGGTTGCGCCCATCTCGAGGATGTTGTCCGGGAAACCCGGTCCGGTGGATTTGACCTGCTGTTCGATGAAAGACGGGACGTCCAAGTCGGCGGGGATCCCGAGGATGAGGACGCCCTTTGTGTTGGAGCCGGTGTTCTTCGACGAGAATGCGAACTCCCCTTTCGGCAACGGGGTCGGGATGACGATCTGTCCGTCGTCTCGAAGGGTGACAGCCACCGAGGAGAGGTCTGCGGGAATGCCCGGCTGGGAGGCGACATCGGACTCGAACATCCATCCTGTGGGTCGCTTCACCCAAACCTCGTGCTGTGCGAGTGGGTGGTGACGTCCGTCTTCAGGTTGCGACCGACGATGGCGTTCTCGTAGTCGATCGTGGCTGTGTCGCCGTGACGACGATGCTGTTGATCCGGTACAGGACGACACGGTAGGCGTCCATGAACATGATGAGGTCCTCCCGCGAACCGAGCTTGTCTCCCATCTGAGCAACCGCAGCATCGACGTCCTTGCGGGCGAACGCGTCGAGGTTGTCCCGGGAACGCCTTCTCCACAACTGCGGCCTCGCCGGTGAACAGTGGTCTGGGCGCTTTGCGTGGCGGTGAGGTGCCGTTGGGAGGCGCGGCCGCTTCAGCAATCGCAACGGTCCGATCAACCGACGACACGGATGACGTCACCGATTCGTCAGAGGTGCCCAACGGAACGGTCGTCTTGTCCGAGCTGCAGGCTCCCACGATCATGGTCAGGGCACCAACCGCCGCGAGTGTCCTCGCCAACCGTGAGAACGTCGAATGTCTCGTCATAACGGAACGGTACTGCTTCAACACCTCCCCTTGCCGGCTCGCTGAACCGCGGGCACTCCACCGGCCTCTCGGCAGGGGTGCCGACGTTGTGACTGCGGCGACATGACCGACGCCAGCGTTCATCACAGACCGCCGCGGGACCGAAGCCGCGTCAGCCGGCCTTGAAGCCGTCGGTTTTCCCAGCTACGTGATTCAGAAAGCTCTTGACGCCGGTGATGCACTGCTCCGCTCCCGATTCGTGCCAACGACCGAAGAACCAAAGTCCTACACAGCCCCACCTGTCGCCCCTGGCATAACTGCCCCCGAGCCGGGCGCAACGTCAGGCTTCCGCAGCCAACATCTCGGCCATCGCCGCGCTGAACGACTCAAAGGTGCCGGTGTTCTTCCAGACGTCGAGGAACACTGCGGTGTCGGCACCAACGGTGACGTGCAACGGGCTCTCCGGATCAGAGACCGCCGCCACGATGGCCGAGCCGACATCGGCCGGATGGCCGCCCGTGGCGAGCGCGTTCTTGCTGAAGTTGAGCATGAACCGGTTGACTTCGGCGTAGGGCGACGTGTCCTGCACTTGACCCAGAAGCGAATCGACCGTGGCAACAAGCTCCGTATCGAAGTAGCCGGGCTCGATCGACAGCACACGAATGCCGAACGGCGCCACCTCGGCCGAGAGCGACTCTGACAGCGCGTTGATGGCGTACTTCCCGGCGGCGTAGAAGCCATATGCCGGGAACGCCGGGAGGCGAGCCGTGATCGAGCTGATGTTGGCGATCACACCGCGACCCTGCGCCCGCATCGACGGGAGCACGAGCCGCGACATGCGCACCGGTCCCCAGAAGTTGGTCTCGATCGCGGTTCGCGCCTGATCCATCGGGAAGTCCTCGACCGGACCGGACAGACCGACGCCGGCGTTGTTGATCAACACGTCGATATGCCCGTGGCGGGCCAATACGTCCGCGACGGCCGCGCTCGCCGAGGCGTCGTCGGTCACGTCGAGTGCGATGACTTCGATCTCGACGCCTGCCGCGGTGGCGGCACCCTTGAGAGCTTGGGACTTGGAGGGGTTTCGCATCGACGCGACGACCGTGTCGCCATTCTTCGCGAACGCCACGGCGGTGTGGAGCCCGATCCCACTCGAACAACCAGTGATCAGTACAACGGACATTTGGTTCCCTTCCAGGGTCGGTCGGCAGTTGCTCGC
This sequence comes from Acidimicrobiia bacterium, assembly GCA_031418775.1. GTDB lineage: Bacteria > Actinomycetota > Acidimicrobiia > Acidimicrobiales > JANYDT01 > JANLQX01. The sequence continues at coordinate 4,301 of JANOJN010000022.1, read as the reverse complement.
CCGGTGCAGGAGATCCCGTACGAACCGAGTACCTCGACAATGGGTGTGCGCCTGTCGACCGTCTGTGATGCAGATCACAGACGGAGTGAGAATCGAACCGAACAATGACAAATCCCTCAGAGTCACGACGGGCCTGAAGCGGCTGCGTTGGTTGGGCGTCCCGAAGCGGAGCAACAAGAATGTACGCGTCGTGGCCCGAAGGGTGGATGACCGCAAATGCCTTTTGCCTCAATCAATGAAGCAGACATCTACTACGAAGTGATCGGCGATAGAGGCCCGTGGGTAGTTGCGATGTCTGGAGGTCGTCACCCACTCTCCGAGATCGAGGAGCTCACGACGGCCATCGCCGCCCGCGGCTTTCGCGTCATCGTCCACGATCGTCGCAACTGCGGAAGATCCTCTCTCCATTTCGACGCATCTCGGTCTGAGGAGGATCTCTGGGCGGACGATCTTCACGGCTTGCTCGACAGACTTCGCGTCCGCTCCGCGTTCGTCGTCGGGAAGTCACGAACAGTTCGGGTCGCTATCCGCTTCGCCATGCGCTATCCACACCAGACCCGTGGGCTCGGGTTGTGGGGGATAAGCGGCGGTGCAGCAGCTGCCCGGTTTCTCGAGGACTACTACTACGGGAAGTACATCCGCCTGTGTCAGGAACAAGGGATGGACGCCGTGTGCGGACTTGACCACTTTGCGGGCCTCGTCGCGGCGAAGCCGGAGAACCGAGACCGCCTACTCGTCGATCCCTCAGCTTTTCTCGCAGCGATGACTTGCTGGAGATTGCTCTTCCTCGAGAACCTCACGATGCCCGTGATGGGATTCACGGACGACGCACTCGGCACCGTCTCCGTACCGACCGCGATCGTTCCCTATTGCGATCGACTTCACCCGCGCGCATCGGCTCTTCACGCCCTACATGCGATTCCCGGCGCCCGCTTGTTCGATGTCGACCCTGATCGAACCGACAGCCTGGAAATCACTCCTGACGACGTGTCCCGTGACTCTCCGATCGTCGCAGCACTGCTGTGCGATTTCGCTTCGAGTCTGCGGTGGTGGCGCCCGGAGAAGTTCTTCGCAAGCTGGCGCCGCATGGTTGGCAGTGCCAGGTAACGCAGGTCTTACACGTAGTCGGCGACGATCTCCTGGGCTGCTCGGATGCCTTCGAACGCGCCTCCTTCGATGTAGCCCTGCGCGTCCTGCGAAACGTGTTCCCCGGCGAAGTGGAACGGACGAATGGGCACACGCTCGTAGGTGCAGTACCGCTCGCAGTAGCCGGGCGGGTAGTACGAGTAGGCGCCCCACGAGTACGGGTTGACGTGCCAGACCGACAGCTGGGCCCGACCGGTCCAACGCCGCGTGATGCCCGGATAGACCGGCTCAATCTGGCGGAGGAAGGTGCCGGCTGCCGAACGCACGAACGCGCCGGCTTTGCCAGATGAAGCGGTGTCGGAGAACGGAGCCGCCGGGTTGAGCAGCCGCGAGACGTCACCCCCGGTGTAGTTGTTGATGATTCCTGTGCTGCCCGGCTGTCCGACTGTTACCGCCCACGCTTCCTGGTATCCGGTGTCGGCGTAGGACTCTCCGTTCCCATTGCCCCAGACGCCGGGTTGGCTCCAGAACCGATCACTGATCTGCAGCTGCAACTTGTTGTCCGCACCGAACCCGAGGGCGTCAAAGGTGCCCATCTTCCGCGCGTCGGTGTCGAGCCCGGAACCGGCGAAGCCGCCACTGGCCTTGATTCGCTTCATCACGCCAAGAGGAACCGCGAAGACCACCCGGTCGGCGGTGACGACAGCACCACTTTGGAATTCGAGCGAGGCGCGTCCGTCCGCCGTTCGCCTCGCCGCGACCACGGTGTGTCCGAGCGCAACCCTGTCGACACCCAGCTCCGCGGCCTGCGCCAACGCGATCTGCTGATTGCCGCCCACGACCTTCCAACGCTCGTCGGACTTTCCGTACACCCACCAGGCGCCGGTACCACCGCCGTTGCTGAACCCGAGAAGCGCGAGCAGGTTGAGCACGGACTGACGCTCCGTGTTCTCGCCGAATTCGATCGTGTAGGCGACATCGATGAACCTCCCGAGGCGAGAGGTGAGGCCACCCGGGACGTACCGATGGATCCATTCGGCGATCGTCATTCGAGAGATCGCGAGCGCGGCGGGCGACCACGCAGCGTTGTAGGCCCACGGATAGGGTGGCAGGATCGACATCTGGCTCTGGATGAGCTGCTCCAGCCCGGCGGCCTTCCAATCTGCGACGGCCTGTGGCCAGGGGTAGTAACCGCCGTTGAACCACAACGTGTCCTCGGAACCGTTGGTCGCCTGGGCATGTCCGCCAAGGTCGACTGTGGAGAAGCCGTAGCGACGGCAGAGAGCGAACACGGTTTTGTGCGACGAGTCGATGAGTTCACCGCCCCACTCCGCCCACTGGCCGGTTTCGAAGAAGCCGTCGTTCGACCGGGTGAAGGTGCGACCTCCAATGCGAGTGTTCGCCTCATACACCGTGACGCGGGTGAAGCCTGCGTCGCGCAAGGTCATCGCCGCGGACGTACCGCTGATCCCGGCGCCGATCACGGCGATGGTCGGCTGCGAGCGTGGGCTCGGCGTCGCGTCGGCCCGACGGGCGAGGATGAGCTGTCCGATCGAGGATGCTGCGGCTGTGCCCAAGACCCCGGCGGCGAGGAGTTGGCGGCGCGTGAAGCCCTCGTCGGTGGCGAGGTACTCACGCTGGCGTCCGACAGCCTCGTCGGTGTCAGTGCCGGTCAGTCGCGCCGATCGAGAGGCGTCCGCCAATCGCTGGAGCCCGAAGGCGATGTTCGTGCGGGGCATGTGAAACCTCTCTCCGCGGTCGTTTCCCGACGAGTCTTCCCCTTGTCGTGCCCTGCGTCCAGGAGGCGAGTCCGGAAACGCCGCGCCCAGCGCGCCCGACGTACATACCCGGCGCCCGTGCTCAGAGTGGAAAGGACTGTCGACCGTCGGTCAGCGGTCGCCCTCATGATGGCGGAGGGCGGGGCGGTTGCGGGGCGCGAGGTGTTGATCGGCAATCCTCATCCGACGGTCAGCTTCAATGACCCCGCGTGCTCCCGACCCATGCGATGTTCGGCCCGTTCGCCATGGCCCCGACCGGGTGAAGAGAACGGCTCGCGGCTCGAGCGGCAATCTCCTTTCGGCGTGACTGAGAAACTCCGATGCAATGACTACGGACATGACTTCAGCAGCAGTGCGGTGGGCCGACGCGTTGGCGTCGTGGGCCATTCCCGACCGGATACTTGCGAACGCCCCGGCGTCACCGTGGGTTCATCCGCCGAAGATGTTCAAGTCCTCCGACGGAGACTCGGCCGACACACCGTCGATGACTGCGGCCGCCTCGATGCTCGGCCCCGACGCGTCGGTCTTGGACGTCGGGTGCGGAGGCGGGCGTTCGAGCCTCCCACTGGGAGGTCGGCTTCGTCGGGTCATCGGCGTCGACGAGAGTCCCGAGATGCTCGACCAGTTCGCTGCCGCCGCAACGGAGCGACAGCTCGCGTTCGAGACTGTTCTCGGGCGATGGCCCGACGCGGCCGATCAGTGCGGCCGCGTCGACGTCGCGATCTGTCATCACGTCGCGTACAACGTCGCCGACATCGTCCCATTCGTACGCGCACTTGGTTCATCGGCTCGTCACGGCGTGGTCGTCGAACTGACGAACGTCCATCCCCAAACCCCGTTCAACGAACTGTGGAAGCGGTTCTGGGATCTCGACCGACCCGACGAGCCGACGGCCGAACTCTTCGTTGAGGTCGTCCGCGGGCTCGGCCACGAACCCGACGTGGTGTCAAGACCGAGGCCCGCCCGGTCCAGTCAGCTCGACCGGTCCGAGATGATCGCGTTCGTCAGGCAGCGGCTCTGCCTGAACGCCGACCGCGACACCGAGATACGTGAGTACCTCGACGCCCGACCGCTCCTGTCGTCCGACACCACGGTGACCGTCCACTGGCGGACGTGAGCCTCGTTCTAGTGAGCGAAGTCGGTGATGACGGCTCGCCCGACGTAGCGGCCGGCTTCGAGGTCGTCGAACACGTCACCGATCTCCGACAACACCGCGGTGCGGCTGATATGGCTCTTGACCCGACCCTCGGCGGCCATCTCCACCAGCTCGCGCATGTCCTGCACCGTTCCCACCGCTGAGTAGATGATGGTGGGGTCCCGCCGGAAGAACTCCCACGGATTGAGCTGGATGTTGCCTTCACTGCTGGCCGGGATGCCGACGCCGACGAACAGGCCACCACGACGCAGCATCTTCAGGCCGAGGTCGAAGCCGGCGAG
>JANOJN010000021.1:0-37932 GCA_031418775.1 Acidimicrobiia bacterium | reverse complement strand
CGAGAGCTCGCCACCGAGGCGATGATCCCGGGAGCGATCCAGCTGCCGTCGAACGGCCAGCCGATCATCTTGGGTCCGGACTGCGGCACGACCGGGGGCTATCCCGTCGTCGGCGTGGTGCGGGAGCGATCGATGTCCGATCTCGCCCAGCTGCGTCCCGGCCAACACGTCCGGCTGCGGCTTCGGTGAGCGCGGTCGGCGACGGGTTGCGGCAGAACACCTCCGTGCGCCGTTCGGAGGTGTTCTGCCCCCATATATGGGGGCAACCTCTCTCGCAAGTTTCTGGCGGTGTGCGTGGCGAGCAGTCGAGCGGAGCGAGCGGCGCAGTGCCGGGCATGCAGAGGGGCAACCTCTCTCCCAAGGTCAGGTGGTCAGCGGGTCGAGGCCGGGCAGTGCGGGCTGGCCCGTACGAAGGATCGCTTCGATGTCATCGGCCGAGAGTGCGTGGCCGGCGAGGTAGCCCTGCACGAAGGCGCACTGGAGGGCCTGCACCTGGGCGAGCTGGGTGTGCCGCTCGACGCCCACCGCGACTACCTCGGCACCGAGCGAGCCCGCCAAGGACACCGCCATCCCCACGAGGTCGGCAGATCCCGTCCCGTTCGGTCGGTCGAGCGCCTCGATCAATGCGCGGTCGAGCTTGATCTGCGTGAGGGGAAGGCGCTGCAGCGTCCGCAGCGACGTCGTCCCTCCTCCGAAGTCGTCGATCGCCAGGCGCACACCGGCCCGGTCGAGGGTCGCCAGCGCTTCTTCCGCCTGTTGGGTCAGGGTGGGCAGCAGCGCCTCCGGAACGTCGAGGCCGACGTCCCTCGGTGACAGGCCCGACGCGGTGATCGTCGCCAGTACCGTCTCGGCGAAGCCCGGACGGTCGATCTGGGTCGGGACGACGTTCACCCACAGTTGCAAGGGCACCCGGTAGCGCTCCCTCCACGACGCCACCTGTCGGCACGACTCGCGAAGCGCCCAGTCGCCGATCGCGTGCATCGTCTCGAGGCCGACCAGCTCGGTGATGAACGCCGAAGCCGGAAGGAGACCGAGCGTCGGATGCTGCCAGCGGAGAAGCGCTTCGACGGCGACAACGTGGCCGGTCGTCGCCTCGACCTCGGGGAGGTAATGGATGCGGAAATCCCGGGCGGCCAGCGCCGACCGGGCGATGGCATCGGTGACGACCGGTCCTGGCGCCGCGGGCGCGGTCGGCGGACGAATCGGACGTGGTGGGCGTGACGGGGCCGACTCGCCCGGGGGCGCGATCTTCGGCGTAGCCGAAGCAGTCTGGGCGGTGTCGGGTGCACTGCCCGTCGTGGCGAACGCCGTGGCCCTCGGACCCTTGCCCGGGGTCTGCTCCGGCAGCGGCTGCTGACTCACGGTGAGCGACCCGTAGCTGCCTTCGTACACCTGCCAGCGCCCGCGGCCCGCCCGCTTGGCCTGATAGAGCGCGATGTCGGCGCGGTTGATCAGCTCGTCCGGAGAGGTGGCCGGGTCCGTCACCACGGCGATGCCGATCCCGGTCGAGACGTCGGCGGGAAGGCCGTTGACCGTCACCGGCGATTCTTCGAACGCAGCCAGGATGCGGCGCGCGGTCGCTGCGCCCTCATCGGTCGTGCGCAGCTCCGAGAGCAGCACCGCGAACTCGTCACCACCGAGACGCGCCACGAGGTCCTCCCGGCGGATCACGCGCCGCAGGGTGTCGGCGACTTGACGAAGCACGTCGTCGCCGGCGGCGTGCCCGAACGAATCGTTCACCTTCTTGAAGCCGTCGAGGTCCAAGAACAGCACGCCGGACATTCCTGCGTGACGTTCGAGGCGGGCGATCGAACGCTGGACCGATTCCCGGAAGGCCAGTCGATTGGCGAGCCCCGTGAGGACGTCGCTGCGCGCTTGATGGACCAGCTCCGCCTCGGCCTGCTTGATGGCGGTCACGTCGGTTGCGAAACCTTCGATGCCGAGCACCGCCGCACCTTCGCCGACCGTGCCGTCCGCGGGGGATCCGAGAATTGGCGTCAGGCGCATGTACTGCCAGGAGATCTGGCCGTTCCGCCGGAACAGCCTGATGGTCAGGGGTTGGTTGCACCGGGCCGGGTCCTCGGCGATCTCGCTGAGCAGATGGCGATCGTCGGGATGGACGAGACGGTTCAGCAACCCGCCGTCGGCGAGCACTTCTTCGGGGGAGTAGCCGAGCGAGGCGACCACTCCGCTGCTGATGTAGTCGGTCCGGCCGGAGAACAGGTGGCGGAAGACGAAGTCTCCCGAGATCTCCCCGAGCCGTTCGAGCAGCGAACGGCCGAGGGTGACCCCGCCAGCCGTAGGGGTCAGCCCGGCCGTGCTCGACGAGCGGAGCTCCGCTCCGGCGTTGACGGCGGCCATCGTGCTCTCGTACTGACCGATGGCTGCGTCGAGAACGACGCGGTCGACGGCGTCGAACGGGGGGCGACCGGGCTTGCGCAGAACGCCGAGCACCCCGACGATGCGGCCTTCGTTCTGCTCCGACCGCATCGGCGATCCCGGAAGACCCGTCGGTGCCGCCGCGGCCACGATCGGCACGAAGCGTCCGAACACCCGACCGGCGTCGCGGGCGTCTTCTTCGGCCAGTCGCCCGCGTTGGGGAACGAGGCCGACGGTGAGATCGTCGTCGAGCACTCCCATCTCGACGGGCTGGCGGGCCCCGAGCACCTCGGCGACGACGCCCGTCGCCGGTGTCCAAGGTCGCTCGACCGATCGTCCATCGATGGCGTTGAGCCGCGCCCGGGTCCCGTCGAGGGACACGCTCCACAAGACGACGCGGTCGCCGAGCCCGTCGTGCATGGCACGGGTGAGCACGAGCGCAGCGTCACCTCGGCTCGCTCGGAGTCCGGTCGTGAGTTCCCCGAGGGCCCGGAGGGGGTCGGCTCGCCAGGTCCCGGTCGCCGACGGCGCTTCGACCGCAGCGGAAGCCGCGGTGAGCGGGGCCGGGTCCGACGGTCCGGTCGCGTCCTGGGCCGCCGAATCGCTCTGCTTCGGGACGAGGTGCGGCAGACCGACGGCGATTCCTGCGCTCGTGCCGTCGTCGGTCGACAATGGCCACGAACTGGCGACGATCGGCATCGTCTGCCCGCCGACTGGGGGTAGCTGATCGGAACTGGCTACGTTGACCGGTGGCACACCGGCGGTCGAAGGGTCGGTCATGGCGGCGTTCCATTCGGAACTGAAGTGCGGTCCAGGAGTGAACACTCCATCGACCACGAAGAGTAACAGAACAACCACGAGGAGTGCTTGATGTCCAAGAGTGAACGCTCACGCCCCGCACCACCATCCTTCTCGCGTGCCGACACCGAACACGCGCATCTCCCGGGGCCTCTTGCGGGCGTCACCGTCGTCGAGGTCGGGACGATGATCACCGCACCTCTCGCCGCCATGATGCTCGGCGATCAGGGCGCCGACGTGATCAAGATCGAATCGCCCGGCTTCGGCGACGTGATGCGCTACCTCGGTGAAACCGTCGCCGGTACCTCCGCGCTGTGGCTCACCTGCAACCGGTCAAAGCGCGGCGTGGCCGTCAATCTCGGCGACCCCACGGGGCAGGCGGTGGCCCGACGACTCTGCGCCGGTGCCGACGTGATCATCCAGAACTTCCGGCCGGGCGTGGTCGAGCGTCTTGGAATCGACGAACCCTTGATCCGGGCCGACAATCCCGGGGTCATCTACGTCTCGATCAGCGGGTTCGGCTTCTCCGGGCCCATGGCCGACCGCCCCGCGTACGACAACATCATCCAGGCCACCGTCGGCGTGGCCGCCGCCCAGACCGATCCGGCGACGGGTGAGCCCAATCTGTTCCGCAACCTCGTCTGCGACAAGATCACGGCCTACACCGTCGCCCAGGCGGTCTCCGCTGCCCTCTTCGCCCGCGAACGTAACCATCGGCTCACCGGCGAGGTCGTCGGCCAGCACATCCACGTCGCCATGATTGACGCCACACTCGCCTTTCTGTGGACCGACGCGATGATGGGCCTGACGTTCCTCGACCGCGACCGTGTGAGTCCCGGACCGGTGATCGGTCAGGCGTACTCCCTGGCGAGGACGACCGACGGGTTCGTCACGATGTCGATTCTCACCGACGGCCAGTTCCGCGGCATGGCAAAAGCAGTCGGTCACCCGGAGTGGGTTGGCGACCCGCTGCTGGCCACGGCGGGCCTTCGCATGGCCAACATCGGCCTCTGGCAGCCCGGGCTCGGGGAGTTCGTGTCGACCAACACGACGGAGACGGTGGTGTCGGCGATGGTCTCCAACGACGTTCCGTGCTCCAGCGTCACGGCATTGGCCGATGTGGCCGATCATCCGCAGGTGGTCGCCAACAGCACGCTCGTGGAGCACCACCGCGGCGACTACGGGCGCATGCGCGAACCCCGTCCGCCCGTGCACTTCTCGACCACGCCCTCGCGCATCGGGGCGGTGCCGCCCGGCCTCGGTGCCCACACCGATGAGGTGCTCGCAGAACTCGGTTACACCGACGAGGAACGCCTCAGCCTGCGCAATTCGGGAGCAGTCGGCTAACGCAGGCCGAGCTTGCGGGTGCAGGCGGGCCACGGCGCCCATCCCTGCTGGTTCTGAAGCTTGCGTGCGGCTTCGTCCTGGATGGCCGCAGTCGCCTCGTGGGGCAGGCCGGAGTATCCGAGCTTCCGCCAGGTCCCGGCGGCGAACTGGTAGGCGCCGTAGTAGCCGTTTCCGGAGTTGATGGCGTAGTTCCCCCCGGACTCGCACTTGCGCAGCGCCGCCCACACCGACTCCGCAATGGCGCCTCCATCAGTGACGCGAGCGGTGGCATCGGCCCCACCGGCACTTGGTGCGGCGCTCGACCCGAGGACGCGTACCTGAATCGTGGTCGTTGCCGCCGAAATGGGCTTCTTGGCCTTCCTGGCCTTGACGGTGGCGACCGGCGCCAGTGGCATCGCTGCGGTGGGCGGGAGAACCGCAACCAGCTCGCTCGAGTCCACCACGAACGACGACGGCTGACCAGCGGCTGCCGGCGGTTGGGGCACCTGTGCCCCGGCGCGGGGGGTCACGAGCCACAGGCCGGTTAGCAGCAAGAGCGAACAACTCAGTTGACGGTTCGAGGGTCGGCGCATCGTTTCCTCCAGGGTTTGGATCCGGGGACGGACGGTCGGACAGCGCGTCGAAGGGATCGACCTTAGTGGCGATCCCCGAGTTCCGGTTCCGGCGAACCATTTCGCGACCTTTGTCGGCCGTTCGCGTTTGTTCCCTTCGGGTATCTCGACACTGTGCCGAGGCTCCCCGTAGTGTGAATTGCGGCACACCCTCGAGCGGTGTGCCGTTCCGTCAACCAAAGGAGCACACCCTCGTGCTGCAGGAATTCAAAGACTTCATCAACAAGGGCAATCTCGTCGATCTGGCCGTCGCCTTCGTCCTCGGCCTTGCGTTCGCCGCCGTGGTCACGGCGTTCACGGAAGGCATCGTCGGTGGCATCATCGCGGCGATCTTCGGCAAGCCCTCAATCGGAGCGATCGGCTTCGATATCGGAAAGGGCCGCATCCAGGTGGGCATGGTCGTCGACGCCATCATCAACTTCCTTGTCGTGGCCTTCGTCATGTTCCTCGTGGTCAAGGCGTACCAAAAGATGCGCAAGGCCAGCCCGCCCGCCGGCCCCACCAAGGAAGAGGTTCTTCTCGCCGAGATCCGCGATGCCATCAGGGCAGGTCGCTGAACCTGCGGATGCCTTGACGGAGCGCCCGCCGGCGTAACGCGGCGTGCCATCTCGTGAAGTACGGCGACCGGCCCGATCGGGCCGGTCGTGGCGCGTCCCTGTTCGTGCGAGTGGAGTGTCAGCGGGCCGCGGCCGGCGGTGCGCTGAGGGCCCAACTGATGACGGCCGAGAGGGCTTTGGTGACCGGTCGGACGGCAACCGGGTCGGCAAAGGGGATCACCGGGACGCGCAACGACCGGTTGACCCAACCGGGTAGCAGCCCAACTGCTGCGGCGGCGATGACGGCATAGGGCCCGCGGCTGATGACCGGAAGAGGCGGGAGAAGGAGGAAGCGAACAGCCTCGCGGGCCTGAGCGCCGGCGCGAAGCTCGGGGCGTATGCCACTCATCCATGAACGGAGCTCGGCGACGCTGCGGGCCGGGCCGGGCGAGGTCGCTCCAAGCATCTCGGCCAGCGTCGCCTGTTCGGCGACGTAGCGGTCGGCCATGGCAGCACTGAGCCGCATCGCCCCATATCGCTGGTACGCCACGAGGAAACTCTCCGTGAGCGAATGGTGCACCCACGCCATGAGGTGCGGGTCGTTCGCGTCGTAAAGCCGTCCGTCGGGGGCGGTCCCCCGAACTCGTTGGTGAACCCGTTTGACCATCGCCACCGCGCGCTCCGCTTCGGCCGTCGTGGCGAAACTGGTGGTCCCCACATATTCCGACGTCCGCCACAGACGGCCCATGGGATCGGTCCGATAGGCCGAATGCTCGGCGATCCCGGCCATGGCCAAGGGGTGCATCGTCTGCAACAGCAGGGCCCGCACACCACCGATGAGCATCGCCGCGTCGGCGTGGACCTGCCATGTTGCGCTGCCCTGCCCGAAGAGCCCGGGATCGCCGTCGAGCGGCGCGTGCAGATCGCGCACCGGAACCCGGTCGCCAACGAGTTGGTGACGGATCGCGCCGGCCAGGGTGGAGCGAACCGAGGAGGTCAGGCGGTCGAGTGGGGTCGTGACTGCGGGATCGGCGCCGGTGCTGGGGTGGAGATCCGACGAAACCATGGAGTTGAGCGTATGCCCAAATCGAGAATTGTGCGCGCGGCCGTCACCCGATGCCGAGCGCCACGACGCCGATCGCCGTCATCGTCGCGATCAGGACCCACGACGCCAGGCCGAGCACCAGCGGGCGAGGGCCGATCGCCCGCAGCTTGCGGACATCGACACCGGCTCCGAGCCCGACCAACGCTGCGGCCAGGAGCACCCGTTCGAGGTTCTTGGCCTGGCGGAGGAACTCGACGGGAAGATCCACTGCGGAGTTCAGGACCACCATGGCGAGGAAGCCGGCGACGAAGAGCGGGAGGATCGGGGGACCTTTGACCGCGTCCGGGCGGGCAACCGGGCCGTCGGTGTCCGGCGATGCGGCAAGGGCATCGTCGACGGCCTTGCGCTCGGCCACGGCGAGTTGTCGTCGTCGCCAGATGCTGACTCCAGTCACGAGGGGCGCGAGGAGGGCGACCCGCGTGAGCTTCACCACGATGGCCGCCTCTCGCGCCGCATCGGATGAACGGCTGGCGGCAGTCGCGACGGTCTGAGCGACATCGTGCACGCTCGCGCCGACCCACGTCCCGAAACGAAGATCCCCGAATCCGAGGGCGTGTCCGATCGCCGGCAGGATGGCGATGGCGAGGCTTCCGCACAGCGTCACCAGACCGATGGCGTAGACCGTGTCGTCATCGTCGGCACCGCTGACCGGCCGCATGGCCGCGACCGCTGATGCGCCGCAGATCGAGAAGCCGGTGGCGACAAGAAGCCGAAGACCGGGGGAGAGCCCGAGGCGCTTGCCGAGCCACTGGGTGCCGAAGAACGTGACGGTCGTCGTGACGAGCACAAGAGCGAGTCCCTTCAGCCCGAGGTCGCGCAGTTTGGTCAGCGAGAGTTGCAGACCGAGGATCACGATGCCGGCGCGAAGCAGTCGTCGTGCGGCGTACTGCAGCCCCGGACGGGCGATGTCGGGCAGGACGCGCAGGTTCGTCAGCAGCGCCCCCATGAGCACCGCAGCGACCAGTGGTGAGAGCACGATCGGGGTCTGGGATTTGACGAACTTCTCGGCCGCGAAGGCCAGCGCGACCACGAGTCCGGCGAGCCCGAGTCCGGGAAGTTGGGCTCGGGTCGGCACGGGGCGTCATGGTAGACGTTGACCGAACCGGCCGAGCGGCCCGACCCTGGACCGGCCGAACGGACCACACGAAACCGAGGAAGACTGGCTTCGTGCCCGAAACGCCACCGACGTCGTTCGCCGACCGCCGCCTGGACTATGTCGTCGGCGCGCTCCACGAGAGCGAAGTGGATGCCGATCCGTTCGTGCAGTTCCGTCGGTGGTTCGACGATGCGAGCGCGGTCCACGTCCCCGGAACCGACGAACCGCACGCGATGACCCTTGCGACCGTGCTCGACGGACAGCCCATGACGCGGACGGTGCTGCTCAAAGGCCTCGACGATCGAGGGTTCGTGTGGTTCACGAACTACGCGAGCCAGAAGGGTCGGGCCTTGGCCGCCGAACCGCGTGCCGCGCTCACATTCTACTGGGGACGCCTCGAACGCCAGGTGAACGTCGTCGGCCGGGTTGAACGCGTCACCGCCGAGGAGAGCGACCAGTACTTCCTTTCCCGTCCGGTCGGCAGCCGAATAGGTGCCATAGTAAGCGCGCAGAGCACAGTGATCGAGGGTCGCAGCGCCCTCGAGGCGGCGGCCGACCGCCTCGCTGAGCTCGACCCGAGCGAACTTTCGCGCCCGGAGACGTGGGGTGGCTACCGGCTGCTTCCCGCGTCGATCGAGTTCTGGCAGGGCCGTCCGTCCCGCCTCCACGATCGTCTTCGCTATCGCCACGATTCGAACGGGGCCTGGGTGATCGAGCGGCTCTCACCCTGAGGTGATCTGCCTCCGACGCGAACCTGTCTGTCGGCACTGGAACGACGCGTTCGGTCGGGATATCGTCCACGAACATGATGGCCGAGACCCACTCTCGCTTCGGCGGACTGTGGACGGATCGCGTCGATGCAAACACGCAATTGGAGCGCCGATTGGTTTCCGGGCGAGTCTCGTCCGACCTCGTTCCCGCCCTGAGCCGTTGGATCACCGACGGCTATGTCATCCTGCCGGGCGCTGCCGAGCCCGCGCTCTGCGACCGCTTTGCCGGTGAGCTCGCCCAGGCCTGGCGAGACGGTCATCCCGAGCAGCTCGTGGTCGACTCCACGACAGGCGTTGCGCGTCGACTCGGAGCCGGGGATGAGACGCGCCTCGCCCGGGCCGTCGATGCTCACGTCCATTTCGCCAGCGCCCGGGAACTCCTCCGATCCCCGCGTGTCACGGAGTTCGTCCGGGCGGTGTTCGATGCCGATCCGCTGTACTTCCAGTCGCTGGTCTACGAGACGGGTTCGGAACAGGGACTCCATCAGGACACCGCCTTCGTCGTCGTCGACCGGCCGCTCGAACTGGTCGGTGTGTGGGTCGCGTTGGAAGACGTGCGACCCGGCGCCGGAGAGCTCCGGTACGCACCGCGTAGCCATCGCCTTGCCGATCACTGCTTCGCCCCCGGTCGGCGCCACTTCGATTCGGGAGTCGACGGACATGACGCGCATGTGTCGTATTACCCGTCCATTGCCGGTCGTTGCGACGAGGCCGGACTGGCCGTCGACCACTTCCGGCCGAAGAAGGGGGACGTGCTCATCTGGTCGGCCGACCTGGTCCATGGTGGCGCGCCGATCACGGACCCCACGCTGACCCGCCGCAGCCTGGTGGCACACGCATGCCCGCTCGATACGCCCGATCAGCCGGCGGCCCGGCCGCACTTCTTCTCGTTCCTCCCGGGAAATCGGACCACGAAGGCTCTCCCGGACAGCGGCGCTCGCTACGCGAGCCAGTATCACGTCCTCTCCCCGGACGACGGGCCTGCAGCCGACCTCAGTTCCCGGTAATCAGATAGCTGAGGATCCGGTCGGCCGTCTGCGGCGCCCATTCCCGAAAGCCGGTCCAGTGGCCGAAGCGGTCGCGTAGGTGTCCGGCGGCGGCCCGGGTCACCTCACCTCGGACACGTTCGGTCATGGCCACTCCGTCGTCGCCGGGACGCGGCGTCTGGCCACCCACGACGCCGTACTCGATCGTCGTGGCCTCGACCAGGCGCAGGAAGTACTCCCGGTAATCCGCCACCCAGTGGCGTCCACCGGGTCCGGTGTGGCCGCCGGCGACGAGATCGAAATCGAGGGTGACCGCGGCGTCGAGGGTGTCGAGGTAGCCGCGGAAATCGGTGTCCGGAAGGTTGCGGTACGGAGCGGTGTCCGGCTCGACGCCGTCGCGGCGGCGTCGCTGATCGGATCGATCGCCGTGACGCCTCGTCTTCCGACGAAGAAGGAACTCAGGTAGAAGCCTTCCTGCCATCGGAAGAGGTAGGTGCCGAGGCCGAGCGACTCAACCTGCCAACTGGTGCCCGCGGCCATGGGTGCACAGTAGGTGGCGAAGGGCGATCACCTGCGCCCACCTTCGGGAACGGTCGTCGTCCGTCGCTCGACGCGTAACCGGTCAGCCCCGGAGCTCACGTGGAGGGTCAGGGGATGGTGGTTGTTGTTGTCATTGTCGTCGTTGTTGTTGTTGTCGTGGGGATGGTTGTGGTGGTTGTTGTCGGGATGGTTGTGGTCGAGGCGGTCGGCGGAGAGCTCGTAGTTGGCGTCGTCGGCGTGCTCGGGGTCGGCGTGCTCGGGGTCGGCGAGATGTCGAGCCGCGCATCACCCTGCGCGCTGTTGTTCTTGTAGTGCACGACGACCGTGTGTCGCCCGGCCGTGAGATTTGTTGTCGCCCATACCTCGACGGTCTGGCTGAGTCCCCACTTTTCCAGGATCTGGCGTCCGTCGACCCAGATCCGCATCGAGTCGTCGCTCTTCGTGGTGAACCGGGTCACGCCGGCGGCGAAGAGGAACTCTCCGGTCCACGACGCGCTGAAGTCGGTGAACGAGTTCATGCCCGGAGGTTTCGAACTGCCGCTGTAGCGCTCGTCGAGCGTCGGGTCGCACACCGTGGAGACGGGTGTGCCGGTGACCGTCGTGTTGCTGAAGACCTGCACGAGCCATTCACCCGGGTTGCACGAGATGGTGGCGGGCCCACCGCCAGAGAGCGGCACGGGTGACGGCATCGGCGCACTGACCGGTCCGCTGGCAAAGGCGGGGGTGAACGCGAGCGCTGCCTGCGACGACCCGTTGTTCGGGCGATACGTGACGTCGATGGTGTGGGTGCCTGCGCTGAGGGGCTTCTCCGTCAGGGCCGTGAGCGTGTCCGTGTCGTCGGAGCCCGAGCCCTGTTTGAACACGAGCGTGCCGTCGATCGAGATCGACGCCACGTCATCGCCGGTCGAGAAGAACGTGTAGGTCTGAGAGCTCGCAACCGTCACCGTTGCGGTCCACGAAGCTTCGAACGATGGGGAGATCCCCGGCATCGGCGACTCGCCGTTCGCGAGGGAGAGGTTGAGGCTCGCCTCGCAGCGGATCGCCTGCTTCGACCCGGACGTGTAGGTGGCCTGCCAGGCGCCCGGGCACGTCGCCGGCGACGTCGTCGTCGCGGGTGGGACGGTCGCTGTCGGCGGAGGGGCGGTGGTCGGTGCGATCGTGATCGTTGTCGTTGTCGTTGTCGTGGCCGCCGTCGTCGTCGTGGCCGTCGTCGTGGTGGTGGTCGGCGCGGTGGTCGTCGTCGGAGCGGTCGTGCTCGGTGACCGTGTCGTCGCGGTGCTGAGGCGTGTCGTGGTGGTGGCCGGCCGTGTCGTCGTGGTGGCGGCCGGTGACGACGGCGGAGGTGTGTCGGCAACCGGCCGTGTGGTGGGTGGCGCCGCCGTGACGGGGATCTTTCCGCTGATCCAGCCGTCGAGGAGCGTTGTCGACGTCGAAGGAATCGGTGGTCGAGCCGAGGTGGCCGAGAACGGATCGGTGGGGACAGTAGTGGGGGCGTCGGCATCGGGCAGTGCCGCGGGTTGGGACGTCGGGGACCGGTCCGTTCGCTCGCGCTCGCGTACGAGGACAGCGGGGGTTTCCGACCGGAGCGGTCGCAGTGCCAGGTTGTCGGGCGCGGCCGACGGCGCGAGGGTGGTGGTCACGGCGAGGGCCAGGGTGGTCACGGTCGTCTTTGCCGTGGCCGCCGCGGCTGCCAGGGGCGAGGACAACACGGTCCCGGCCCCGCCGCTGAAGGAGACCAGCCCGCTCTCCGGAGCGGATTGCGCGGCCATCTGCATGCCCCGCACAAAGGGAGCGGCCACGGAAACGCCGGTTGACGCACTGACACCGCCCGACACGGTCTGCACGATGGTCGCGACCGGACCGTTGCCGGATGCCAGATGGCTGACCACGCTGGAGACCAGTCCGGCCGATCTCCGCGTCTTCTTCGATCCCACCTTGAGAAACGATCGAACCACGGCAGGGTCGAAGTGCGTCCCCGAGCACTTCACCAGTTCCGCCCGCGCGTCCTCGTAGGACATGGGCTTCTTGTACGAGCGCGCCGCCGTCATGACCTCGAAGCTGTCGGCAACGGCCACGATCCGCGCCTGCAACGCGATTTGCTCGCCCTTGAGTCCGAGCGGGTATCCGGTGCCGTCCCATCGCTCATGGTGTTCCTCGATGACGCGGGCCGACTCCCCCAGCCACGCCCGGAGCGGACCGATCCGGTCGTGCCCTTCCATCGGGTGCGACTGGATGATCGCCCATTCCTCGGCGTTCGGCTTGCCGGGCTTGTTGAGGATTTCGGCCGGAACCGCCAATTTTCCGATGTCGTGGAGGACCGAGGCCCACCGCAGGCGGTTTCGCTCGACCTCGCTCAGGCCCATCTCCTGGGCGATCACTTCCGACAGCGCCCGAACCTTCTCGGTATGACCACGCGTCTTGCGGTCATGGCGGTTGAGCGCCTCGATCAGATCCAGCACCTGGAGCGCCGCCTGTTGGGGGTCGTCGGCGAGGCCCTGGGCCATGAACTCGCTGATGACCCGCTCACCGTTCGCCGTGTTGCCCATCCGCAGCGCCGTCTTCACCCGCGAAGGCGCCTCCTCGGGGAAGTTGAGGTTCATCTGGCACAGGGCCGAGAGCGGAAGGAGTCGCTCCGTCAGCCGCCCGATCCGATTTGCCACCACCGTGGCGACGACGAACATGAGGGCGATCCAGCCGAAACGCATCGGCGTCGGCCACGAGCCGCGGTAGAAGACCCGCCCGAGCGCCGTCGTAACAACGATCGCGCCACCGACAGGAACCAGGAACGCCACGAGCCGAATGGCGCGCGCCAGCCAGGGGCGGCTCTGCCAGCCGGAGCGGTCCGCATAGTCCTGTGGCTTGGTGTCGGCGATCGGCATTGGCGCCTTGGCGGGAAAGGGAACGGGAGATTTCGCAACCAGGCATCGACAGACCCGTGAACAGGGTGAATAGGGCTCGGGGCCCATCGTCGGGGTGTGTCGCCGATGCAGCCGGTAGATTGCGGACCATGGGCGTCGGCGAGGTCGCGGAAGCGGTTGCCCGCGAGATCGAGGCGGTCTGGACCGGTCTCGACCGGTCACCGTTCGTGCTCGGCGTCGGCGGCTCGGTGGCCGTCGGCAAGTCCACGTTGGCCGAGAACGTGTCCGCCCTCGCGGCGGCCCGCAAGGGTTGGAGCGTCACCACGATCGGCACCGACGGCTTCCTGTTCCCGAACAGGGTCCTCGCCGAGCGTGGCGCGCTCGACCGCAAGGGCGAACCGGACACCTACGACGAGGCCGCCCTTCTGCACTTGATCGCCCGGGTACGCGATGGCGCAGCTGCGTTGGAGGTGCCCCGGTATTCGCACCGGACCTTCGACGTCGAACCGGGCGAGCCGGTGCTCATCGGCGACGTCGTGATCATCGAAGGGGTCAACGCCCTGCAACCCCGTCTCGTCGAGGCGTATGACCTCTCGGTGTACCTCGACGCCGACGAGGAAGTGATCATCGATTGGTTCGTCGAGCGGTTCCTGGCGATGGTGACCGCCGCCGAGTCCGATTCCGAGAGCTTCTACCGGCGATTCGTCGACCTCGATGCGTCCGGCCGCGTGTCGGTGGCACAAGCCGTGTGGTCGGCGATCAACGGTCCGAACCTGCACCGTTTCGTGGCGACGACCAAAGACGCGGCAGACGTGGTGGTGACCCTCGACGCCGGCCACGGCGTCATCGGCGTGACCGCCGGTCGAGGGCGGCTCAGACCAGGAAGGTCGTGAACTGCCAGGTCTCGTCGGGGTCGTCGGCGCGGATCGTCGGCTGGGTGAATCGCTCGAAGAGCGCAGACTCCGCACGGTTGCGCAGCGGCGTCCACTCGTTCGGCTCGGAATGGTAGGTGCCGAGGTAGGGACGGCAGATCTCGAGGATCCGCTCGTGGTCCAGATCGTCGGGCACGCAAATGCCGCGCTCGGGGTTTTCGATCATCCAGACGACTGCGGCCATGACCGAGACCGCGACCTGCACTGTCGTGGCGCTCTGGCCGGGCACGAGCGTGCGGGCTTCGTCGATGGTGAGGACCGAACCGGTCCACCAGCTCGTGAACGGATGGCCCATCAGCAGGATGCCCATGGCGTCGGCACCGCCGGGGAGGATCTCGTTGTTGAGGATCCGCTGGCGTTCGGGCATCACCAGGTGGTTCTGGCGGAGTTCGTGGAGTGATGCGATGGCGGAGTCACTCGGACAGTAGGTGTAGTGGACGGTAGGTCGGTAGACGGGACGGTCGCCGTCCCAGACGGTGAGGTGGTCGCTGATGGTGAAGGCCTCGCCGTGGCGGATGACCATGCCGTGGATCTCCCCGAGCGGAGTCCATGACCGGACCACCGTGTCCATCCCCATGCGGGCAAGGGCGATCTGGTTGGCCGGCCCGTACTGGTGCACGTACGCGTCAGGGGGCATGCGCCGTTCATGGGTGCCCCAGCCGAGCTCGGCCGGTGCGACGCCTTCTTCGTACAAGCCTTCGACGCTCCAGGTGTTGACGAACTCGCCGCGCTGCTTGGGCTTGTCGGTGATCTGGGTGTCGAGCTCGGCTACGTGGATGACCTTGACGTCGAGGAGCATCGCGGTGTCGTTGAACCGTCGGCTGTCGAGTGCGTCGCCGAGCCGTTCGGCCGTTGCCTCGTCGACCTTCTTCTCGGAAATCGCCCGACGACCGATGGTCGTGAGCGCGTCTTTGGTGAAGTGCGAGACGAGGCCCGGGTTGGCCCCGTGTTCGAGGACGGCCGTCGGTCCCGGCGTGGCCCAGCGGGCCATCATCCGTCGAAGATCCATGTGTCGGACGTAGAGGCTCCGCTCGCGGGGGTCCTGGCGCTCGGCGTCGGTGTAGGCGTCCCAGAGCTCGACGCTGGTGTCTAGGTAGCGGACACCGGCGTCGTGACACCACTGC
Organism: Acidimicrobiia bacterium; assembly: GCA_031418775.1. GTDB lineage: Bacteria > Actinomycetota > Acidimicrobiia > Acidimicrobiales > JANYDT01 > JANLQX01. Next base: position 22,850 of record JANOJN010000021.1, on the reverse strand, counting down.
AGGATCTCGCCGGCGTCGATGTTCCATGCGAGGTCCAGCAAGATGTCGCCGCTGCCGAGGTGGTGTCCGAGAACCGCGCCGAGGTTGTGCTGCTCGACCCGGTCGACCACGTAGGTGACGCCCTTGGCGATCTCGTCAGCGATGCGGGCCCGGTTGTCGACGAAGTCCATCACCGTGACCTGCTCGGGTGAGCAGACGTGTCGCAGGAGCAGCGGGAGCGTGCATTGGGCGACGGAGCCGCACCCGAGAACGAGGATGCGGCCGGTGAACGGGACGCGGGGCAACAACGTGGGCTCCATCAATTGGAGACTCCTTCGGGGCAGGTTGATCGCCGATGCGCGCACGGGGCGGCATCGGCACAGCGAACAGGGGACGCGCATTCCGGTTGCGATGGCGACCGGGCAACGATCCGTCTGTGGCGCGGGACTCGGCCCAAGGACGGCCCGAAAATGGTAGTGGCCCCACCGCAAGGCGTGAACCGCCTGATCTCCTGGGAGAGAGGTTGCCCCCAAATATGGGGGCAGAACACCTCCGAACGTCGCTTGGAGGTGTTCTGCGGCAACGGGTTCGGCGATCCGGTAGGTCGAACGACCCACGGTCGGGCAACGGCTGCGGGCGCAGCAAGAAAACCTGTTCAGGTCGCCGGATGGGCTGCCGATGCTGCATGCATCCGTTGTCCTTGCGGCCTTCGTTCCGAGGGGCAGCACAGAACTTGAATCCATCACGAAGGGGAACCATGCTCCTCGATCACGCCCTGCCGAATGCCGCCGACGGCGCCCCGCTGCGCCGCGGCGAACGTCGGAAGCAACATACGAAGCGCCGCCTCCTCGATGCGGCTGCGGAGACCTATGCCGTCATGGGTGTGGAAGGGGCGACGATCAGCGCGATCACCGAGCGCGCCGACGTGGGGCTGGGCACGTTCTACCTGCACTTCGAGGACAAGGACACGATCGCCGCGACGGTTTCCGCCATCATCGTGCGCGCCATTCTCGTGACCGAATCGGCTCTCGCGGACGAACGAGCCGTTGTGGACGGCGCGCTCGACCGCCTCGTGTTGCTCGCCCGCGTAGTCATCGACGCTGCGGCGAGCTCGCCCGGGCTGTTCTGCGCTCTGCTCACCTGGGAAGGGTCGCGCAACGCCCCGTCATCGTCCCATCCGACCATGCGTGACCTTCTGACCCCGGAGCTGGCGTCGCGGATCGCCTGCGGAGTCGAAACCGGTCAGTACCGCATCGAGGACTCCACGATCACCGCGCACGCGATCCTGGGAGTGCTCTCGGCCTGCATCCCGGCCTGGACCGCCACCGGACGGACCGACTGGGACACCCTCGGTGGGTTCGTCGAGCGCTCTGTTGCCGGAATGGTCGCCGAACGCGCCTGAAGCACCCCCGCCACCCTCAACGTTCTCCCTAGCGTCGCAGCCTCGGTTTCTCCCCGAACCGGGGCTGCGTGCGCGTCCGGGATCTTTGCGGCCCGCCCAACGCAAACGGCCCAGACCGTGAAGGTCCGGGCCGATGCGAACGTCACCAGACGTCCATGTTGGCGGAGAGGGTGGGATTTGAACCCACGGAACCTTGCAGTTCAACGGTTTTCGAGACCGTCCGATTCGGCCGCTCTCGCACCTCTCCAGCGGCGGAGAAACCTTAGCCGACGGAACGGGCCCGCCGGCCGTTGACCTGGCGTCCGACGACTGCGCCTGGTCGACGCGACGATCCCGCCGGGAGTGGACGGCCAGGCGATCTGCGGCACACGAGGGTCCTCACTGAGAGCTGCTGCCTTCCGGCCCTGACTCGGTTCATGGGGTTCTCGTTGCGCAGGACCCGACCGCCCACACCGGGCGGCACCGGCTGCGGTCGTCCGAGGCGGACGGAACACGCATCGCTGCGCGCTCCAGCTCAGACTAGCCTCTGCGACGCTGTTTCGGTCCGGGTCGTTTCCTCCTCGAGGAAGCCCTCGGTTCGTGAGAGCGGCCGGGAGGAGTGCGAGAGCGGCCGAATCGGCACGCTTGGAAAGCGTGTGTGGGGCAACTCACCGTGGGTTCGAATCCCACCTCCTCCGCCCGGTGACATTGCCGGCGGGCCCCGCCTCCGCTGCGCTTCGGCACCCACCGGGTGGCCTCTGCGGGGATTCGAGGCAATGCTCGTCGCTTCGCTCCTCACGTTTGCACTCACCCACGGCCGGTGACATTGCCGGCGGGCCCCGCCTCCGCTGCGCTTCGGCACCCACCGGGTGGGCACAGCGGGCGATGCTCAGCCGGTGCCGGACGTGTGTAGGGTCGGCCGGGTGACCGGTTCCGCTGCCGCAACACTTGATCTCAACTCACTGATGGGCCTCGCCCTCGCCGAAGCTGTCCTGGCTCTGGGCCACGGCGATGTCCCCGTGGGGGCGGTGGTGGTCGTCGACGGAAAGGTCGTCGCCTCTCGGCACAACGAGCGTGAACGTACGGGCGACCCGACGGCCCACGCCGAGGTGCTTGCCCTCCGTGACGCCGCTGCTGCCGTCGGTCGATGGCGGCTCGACGACGCCACCCTGGTGGTCACCCTCGAACCGTGCGCGATGTGTGCCGGCGCCGCGATCAACGCGAGGGTGGCTCACGTGGTCTACGGAGCCGGTGACCCGAAGGCGGGCGCGACCGGATCGCTGTACAACCTGTGCGCAGATGCCCGCCTGAACCACGAAGCGGCCGTGACTCCATTCGTTCGTGCCGAGGAATCCTCCGATCTGCTGAAGGACTTCTTCGCCTCGCGGCGCTGAACGGTTGCCAGTCGTGGTCCCCGCGGGGCGGGTGTCCTACCCCTGCCGGTACAGTCTTCGGCGTGACGTATCAGTCCCTCTACCGCCGCTTCCGCCCGCAGCGCTTCGCGGACATGGTCGGGCAGGAACACGTCTCGGAGACGCTTCGCAACGCGGTGCGCCACGACCGCGTGGCGCACGCCTACCTCTTCTGTGGTCCGCGCGGCTGCGGCAAGACCACCTCGGCCCGCATCCTGGCCAAGGCGCTCAACTGCACCGATCTCCAAGACGGCGAGCCGTGCGGTGCCTGCGACTCCTGTGTGCAGGTTGCCGCGGGCACCTCGATGGACGTCATCGAGATGGACGCGGCGTCCAACAACGGTGTCGACACGATGCGTGAGCTCGTCAGCCGGGCGTCCCTCGGCACCGCCGGCCGTCGCAAGGTCTATATCCTCGACGAGGTTCACATGCTGTCGACGGCGGCGTCCAACACGCTTCTGAAGACGCTCGAGGAGCCCCCGCCCCATGTCGTCTTCGTGCTGGCCACGACCGACCCGCAGAAGGTCCTGCCGACGATCCGCAGTCGCACGCAGGTCTTCGAGTTCCGGCTCTTCGCCATCGATGCACTCACCGGGCTGGTCCGAGATGTCGCCAGCCAGGCCGGCCTCGAGCTCGATGACGCCACGCTCGCCGCGGTGGCCAAGCGCGGCAACGGGTCGGCGCGAGATGCGCTGTCGGCGCTGGATTCGGTTGCCGCGTCGGGCGGCATCAGCGACAGCTTCGATATCGCCGAATTGGCCGCCGCGGTGGGGAGTCGCGATGTTGCCGAAATCCTGGGCTCGATCGACCGCGCCTCGGAGCGCGGCCGCGATGCCCGTCAGTTGGCCCGCGATCTGGTCGAAGTGCTGCGCGACGTGTTCCTCACCCACATGGGTGTCCCCCGGCCGGGCGCGTCCGATGACCTCGTTCGCTTGCTCACGCCGGCAGCATCCACGCGGGCACTCGAAGTGCTCGGTGAAACGCTGGTCGCGCAACGTGACGCCATCGAGCCCCGCCTCGTGCTGGAGACGGCCCTCGTACGGCTCGCCAACCCCGATCTCGACACGTCGCCGGCTGCGTTGATCGAGCGACTCGACCGACTCGAACGGCTGGTGCGTGCGGGCGGCACCGGGTCGACACCCGCGCTGGGCTCCGCGCCGGCCGACCTTCGCTCGGCGCCACCCGCACCCGTTGCGGCCCTCGAGGCACAGGCGGCTGCCGAGGTACCGCCCCCGACGACGGATGCTTCCGAAGCTCCGCCGTCGGAGCCCACTCCGACCCGGCCGTCGCCGGGTTCGGGTCCGATGCCCAGCCTTGCGTCGTCCCGTCCCGCCGTCGCTCCGTCAGCCGAGTCCCGACGTTCAGGCGTCGCCGACGGGGCACGAGCACAACTCGGGGCGCGCCCCGCACCGACGCGTCAGCCCGCTCAGCCGGCCCGGCCTGCTTCTCCGGCCCGCCCCACCCCACGCGTTGCCGCCGCCGAGCCGGTGCCCGGCCCGGTTGACGAACGGGATCGAGTTCTCGAAGGCCTGAGGGGCAAGGCTCGGGCGATGTTCTCCGCCGGCCACTTCACCTCAGCGGCGCCAGACGAGGTCGAGGTGGCGTTGCCGAACGCCATGCACCTGTCCCGGTGTGAGGAGTTCGTCCCCGACCTGACCGCGGTGTTCGCCGTCGTTCGCGGTCATCCGGTGGCCGTGCGCCTCGCGGTCGACCCGATGGCAGGTGCACCGATGGCCGACGCTCCGGACGACGCGGGCGGGGTCCTGGCGAATCGCCGTTTTGCCACGGTGTCGGCGCCGTTGGCGGAGCCGGTCGAATTGGCGACGCCGACGTCGGAGGAACACGACGTCGACCTCGACGAACTCGTCGACGCGGGCGACGCCTCCTCGTCGACGCTCGAGCACATCTCCCGAACGTTTCCGGGCGCTGAACTCGTCCGCGAGGCGTAACCCCAGCCCATTCCCGAGGACCCTCATGTCAGACACATCCGGTTTCGATCTCAACGCCCTCCTCGGTCAGGCCATGGAGATGCAGCAGCAGTTGGCCGCCGCCCAGGAGGCCGCGGCGCGAACCACGTTCACGGGGTCGTCCGGTGGGGGCGCGGTGCAGGTCGACATGACGGGCACGGGGGAGTTCCTGGCCGTTCGGCTCGATCCGTCGGTCGTCGACCCGTCGGATGTCTCGTTGCTCGAAGATCTCCTGCTCGCGGCGTTGCACGACGCCTCGCATCGCGTGGCCGAGTCCAGTGCCCAGGCGATGGGTGGCATTGCCGGTGGACTCGGGAGTCTGGGCGGCGGGAGTCCGCTCGGCGGACTGCTGGGCTAGTCGATGGCCAACCTTTATGCCGGACCTGTGCAGGAACTGATCGACGAGTTCGGTCGCTTGCCGGGCATCGGCCCCAAATCGGCACAGCGCATCACGTATCACCTTCTGAAGAAATCGAAGGAAGACGCCCTTCGTCTGGCCCGGGCCGTGGCTCGGGCCAAGGAGCTCGTGGTGTTCTGCGTACGGTGCTTCAACATCGCCGAACTCGAGGTCGGGCCTGACGGGTCGGTGCATTCCGATGCCCTGCACACGGAGTGCGCGATTTGCCGTGACCCCGCTCGCGACACCCGGGTGCTCTGCGTCGTCGAGGAGCCAAAGGACATCGTTGCGGTCGAACGCACCAGGGAGTTCCGCGGTCGTTTCCATGTGTTGCAGGGGGCGATCAACCACCTCGAGGGGATCGGCCCCGATCAGCTCCGTATCAAGGAACTGCTCGTTCGGCTGGGTGAGGAGGAGATCGACGAGGTGATCCTGTGCACCAATCCGAACCTCGACGGCGAGGCGACGTCGATGTACCTGGCCCGTCTGCTCAAGAACGCCGGGCTCACGGTGTCACGCATCGCCAGCGGGCTGCCGGTCGGTGGAGACCTCGAATACGCCGACGAACTCACCCTCGGGAGGGCGCTTGAGGGTCGCCGGCCCGCCGAGGGTTAGCTCGGGGTGGCTCCTGGCGGCGATGCTCGTCGGGTCGTCTGTCGTCGGCTCGACGGCGCCGAACCGGGTGTCGGCTGCTTCCTCCGGGAAATCCGTGATCGAACGTCTTGATCAGGCCGCGCAGAACGCCATGGTCGGCGTCAGCTGGTCCGAGGGCTGCCCGGTTGCGCTTCGCGATCTGCGGCGGGTGACCGTAGCGTTCGTCGACTTCTCCGGAGCGAGCCGCACCGGGGTGATCGTCGTCCACCGAGACGTCTCGGCCGCGGTCGTTCGCGTGTTCGCCGCCCTCTATGTGGCGAGGTTTCCTCTCACGTCCGTCGAACCGATCGAGGCGTTCGGGGGCGACGACGACCGCTCGACCGTGGCGAACAACACGTCGGCGTTCAACTGTCGGCCGTCGTTCGGGGCCAACGGAGCTCCTACGAAACGATGGTCGCAGCACGCTTACGGGCGGGCCGTCGACGTCAACCCGGTGCAGAACCCCTATGTGCTCGCCGACGGTTCCGTGCTCGATCCGGCGGCACGGCGATACGTCGACCGCAGGCTCGGCGAACCGGGCATGGTCGTGGCCGGGGGTGCAGTGGTCAAGGCCTTTGCCGCCGAGGGCTGGAAGTGGGGCGGCAACTGGCGGTCGACGAAGGACTACCAGCACTTCTCGGTCACCGGGCGCTGAGTCTCGGACGCACGCGGCGCTGCCGGTTTCGAGCAGTGAACGACATCGGGCCGGGAACCGTCGAGTATCGGGCCGGGAACCGTCGAGTTGTTCCCGACGATTCCCGGCCCTGCGAATGGCGTTTCCGGTCGGCGGGTGCCGGCCGGCTGGTGCGCCTGGGTCAGCTCTTCCGGACGAGCTTGGCAGCCTCGCGGGCGGCCTTGTCGGCGTCGCGCTTGGCGTCGCGGGCGGCCTTCTCGGCATCGCGCTTGGCTTCACGAACCGCCTTGTCGGCGTCGCGCTTGGCCTTGTCGGCCGCCTTGTCGGACTCCCTGTCGGTCTTGCGAGCCGACTTCAGCGAAGCCCGAGCCTGTTCGAGCTGGGCCCGGGCCGACTTGAGGCTGGCGAAGACCGAGTCGAGCGAAGCGTCGCAGGACTGGAGTGCCGCGGCGTTCGCGGCCTGGACGGTCTTGTCGCCCTTGTCGGGGAGCAGGCCCATGCACGGCGTGATCGCGGCGATCGCGGCGGCATTGAGGCCGGCGACCGAGGCAGCCGCGGCATCCTTCAGAGCCTGAGCGGCGATGGTGTCGGCACCCTTGGCCTTCGCGGCGTCGATCTCGCCCTGCACCTTGACGGCGGACTCGTTGAACTTGGCAATCGATTCGAGGGCGTTGTCGCAGCGCATGGCCTTGCCGGCCTTCGGGAGCACCACTAGGTACACACGGAAGTCGGTGAAGATCTTCCGGTACAGGGTCTGCGCCGTCGGGAGGTCCGTCGTCGCCGCGAGTTGGCTTCCGAGCGCGGCTAGTCCGGCGGACGTGGCGGTCATCTCCGCGGCGCGGGCGGCGTTGTAGCCACAGTCGGCCTTCTGGGATGCGAGCTTCGCCTGGGTGCTGGCCAGCGAACCCTGGCGCTTGGCGATCTCGGCCGCGCCCTTGGAGCGGATCACGACGAGCTTGAGTTCGATCGGCGCGATCGCCTTCTCGGCGATGGCTTCAGGAGCGTTCTGGGTGGGGACGACGATGGTCGGGACGGTGGGGAGGGTGTCGTCGGCGTTGGCTGGGACGGCACCCATGACGACGGAACCGACCATACCGATGCCGAGGAGAGCGGCGGCGGTGCGGCGGCGACGGGAGTGGGTCGGAGTGAGTGTTTGCATCCTTGGGTTCCTTTTCGAAAGCCGAATCCGTCGGCGACGCGGAGTGGTTGCACGTACGTTCGTCTTCAGGTGTGAGCGGAGTGTGACGAGGCAGTGCGGAGCCCGTAACCGTCGTTCAGTGAGTTGTGAGGTGGCTGGTGTTGCGAGCAGTGAAGCGCAGCGGAGCGGCGCAGCGCAGTGTGGCCAGTCTCGTAACCGTCGTTCAGTGAGTTGTGAGGTCAGTGAGTCGTACGGGCCGCTGCGGGGTCCTGTCACCGGGGAGCCCTCCCACGCTGCGGTACTCGCCCGTTGTTCTCCTTCGTCGAACCGGGTCTCCGTTCCTCGGTGGGCCCCTCCCCGGCGCCACCCCTCCAGCTCATCGCTCCGCGCAACAGACGTGTCACGAGAAAGCGAACCGAGCGGCACGAGAAAGCGCCGAGCGGCACGGCCTGAGTGAGATAGACGGCAAGACTTGAGTGGAATAGACGCAAGTTTGCTATCGTTGCTCCTATCAGCGTGGTTCACGTAGTGCTCAGAACTCCGCGAAGATCTACCCACCACCCTCTTCTCTCCAGGAGCTCCCCATGCCCAAGGCCGTCGGTATCGACCTCGGTACCACCAACTCCGTCGTTGCCGTCCTCGAAGGCGGCGAGCCCGTCGTCATCCCGAACTCCGAGGGCGCACGCACGACACCCTCGATCGTCGGCTTCAAGAAGGACGGTGAAGTGCTCGTTGGCGAGGTCGCCAAGCGCCAGGTGATCACCAACCCCGACCGGACCATCCGCTCGGTGAAGCGACACATCGGGACGAACTGGACCGTCGACATCGACGGGAAGAAATACACGTCGCAGGAGATCAGCGCACGCACGCTGATGAAGCTCAAGCGCGACGCCGAGGCGTATCTGGGCGACACCGTGACCCAGGCCGTCATCACCGTGCCGGCCTACTTCGACGACGCCCAGCGTCAGGCCACGAAAGAGGCCGGCCAGATCGCCGGCCTCGAAGTGCTCCGCATCATCAACGAGCCCACCGCTGCAGCCTTGGCCTACGGTCTCGATCGCGAAGATGGCAAGGATCAGACGATCCTGGTCTTTGACCTCGGCGGTGGCACGTTCGACGTGTCGGTGCTCGAGATCGGCGACGGTGTCTTCGAGGTCAAGTCGACGAGCGGTGACACCCATCTCGGCGGCGACGACTGGGACCAGGCGATCATCGATTGGCTGGTGAAGGAGTTCAAGAGCACCGAGGGTGTCGACCTCGCCGCCGATCGCATGGCGACCCAGCGACTGAAGGAAGCGGCCGAGAAGGCCAAGATCGAGCTCAGCCAGGTGCAGCAGACGCAGATCAACCTTCCGTTCATCACCGCGACCAGCGAAGGCCCCAAGCATCTCGACCTCTCGCTCACGCGGGCCAAGTTCCAAGAGATGACGGCCGCTCTCGTCGAGCGCTGCAAGGTGCCGTTCGAGCAGGCGATCAAGGATGCCGGGCTGAACAAGGCCGATATCCAGCATGTCGTCATGGTCGGTGGATCCACCCGCATGCCCGCCATCTACGACCTCGTGCAGGGCCTCACCGGGAAAGAGCCGCACAAGGGCGTGAACCCGGACGAGGTCGTCGCCGTCGGTGCTGCGGTACAGGCCGGCGTGCTGAAGGGCGATGTGAAGGACGTTCTTCTGCTCGACGTAACCCCGCTGTCGCTCGGCATCGAGACCAAGGGCGGCGTGATGACGAAGCTCATCGAGCGCAATACCACGATTCCCACCCGCCGCACGGAGGTGTTCACCACGGCCGACGACATGCAGCCGTCGGTGCAGATCCACGTACTGCAGGGCGAGCGCGAGATGTCGATGTACAACAAGACCCTCGGCAAGTTCGAGCTCGTCGATCTGCCGCCCGCACCCCGAGGCGTCCCCCAGATCGAGGTGACCTTCGACATCGATGCGAACGGCATCGTGCACGTCTCGGCGAAGGATCGGGCCACCGGCAAGGAGCAGTCGATGACGATCACCGGCCAGTCGTCGCTCAGCAAGGACGACATCAACCAGATGGTGAAGGATGCGGAGGCGCACGCGGAGGACGACCGTCGCCGCAAGGAGGAGGCGGAGACAAAAAACAACGCCGACTCGCTCGTGTATCAGATCGAGAAATTCCTGCGCGACAACGGCGACAAGATCCCGGCCGATGAGAAGACCCGTGTCGAGGCCGCCCTCGACGAACTGAAGAAGGTCAAAGACGGCAGCGACATCGAGGCCATCAAGCGGGCCACCGATGGACTCGCGCAGGCGAGCCAGAGCGCCACGCAGAAGCTCTACGAGGCGGCCGCCGCATCGAACGCTGGAGCGGGCGACTCCGCCGGTGGACCGGGTGCATCGTCGATGCCGAACGACGACGACATCGTCGACGCCGAGATCGTCGACGAGAAGTAAGCGCGCTGGGTATCTGCGATGACTTCGGAAGAGATGAGCGAACCGAAGGAAGGCGCACCGTCCGGTGACGACGCTTCGGCGGCAGCCGCCGCCGAGGCGTTTGCCGCCGACCTCGACTCGGTGTTGTCGGCCGAGGAGCAGGTGCTGATGACCCTTCGGGCCGAACGAGACGACTTTCTCGACTCGCTGCAACGGCTCAAGGCCGACTTTGACAACTACCGGAAGCGGTCGTTGCGAGATCAGGAAGCGGCGGCCGAGCGGGCCGGGGAGAAGCTGATCACCAAGCTGCTCCCCGTCCTCGACACGTTCGAACTGGCGATGTCCCATGCCGATGATGTCGACGCCTCGCCGATGGCCAAGTTGCACGATGCGTTGCTGAGCGCGTTGGAAAGCGAAGGACTCGAACGGCTCGCGCCCCAAGGCGAGGCGTTCGATCCGTCCGTCGCCGACGCCGTTGTGCACGAAGAGGCGGAGCCGGATGCCGAGGGGCCGGTCGTCAGCGAGGTGTTGCGTGCCGGGTACCGCTGGAAGTCCAAGGTCGTCCGCGCAGCAATGGTGAAGGTCAAGGGCTGATCGGTGATGTCGCGCTATGGGCAGCACCGGTTGGGCACAGTGAAGGTCAAGGGATAGGGCTCCTCCGATGGCACAGCCGCAGCGCGAGTGGTTCGAGAAGGACTACTACGCAACTCTCGGCGTCGCGAAGACGGCGACGGCGAAGGAGATCACCAAGGCGTACCGCAAGCTCGCCAAGGAGAATCATCCCGACTCCCACCCGGGTCGCGAAGACAAGTTCAAGGAGATCAGCACGGCTTATGCCGTGTTGAGCGATGCCGACAAGCGGTCCTCCTACGACGAAGTCCGCGCCGCCGGCCCGTCGGGGTACGGCTTCGGCCCCCCCGGGGGCGGCGGAGGTGGAGGCACGGGCGGATTCCGTGTCGATGACCTGAGCGACCTGCTGGGCGGGGTGTTCGGACGCGGGCAGAAGCGGCGTGGTCAGCCGGGGCCGCGTCGAGGCGAGGATCTCGAAGCGTCGCTCACGTTGGCCTTCGGCGACGCGGTCACGGGCGTGACCACCGAGGTGAACATCGTCGGCGCCGGTCCCTGCGAGACCTGTAACGCCACCGGCGCCGCGCCGGGAACCACCTCGTCGGTGTGCTCGGCCTGCGGCGGTCGCGGTTCCGTCGATTCCAACCAAGGCTTCTTCTCCTTTTCGCAGCCGTGCTCACGCTGTGGCGGGACGGGGATGCGGATCGAAACTCCCTGTCCCTCGTGCCAAGGCACGGGTGGTTCGACCAAGCCGCGTCGGGTGAAGCTGCGCGTGCCGGCTGGCGTGGAAGACGGTCAGCGGATCCGGCTCAAGCATCGCGGCGGGATGGGCTTCAACGGCGGGCCTCCCGGCGATCTGCTGGTGACGGTCCGCGTCGGTGGGCACACGCTGTTCGGTCGCAAGGGCAAAGACCTCACGCTCACCACGCCCGTCACCTTCGCCGAGGCGGTCCTCGGGGCCACCATCACCGTCCCGACACTCGACGGCAAGGTGTCACTGCGGGTGCCGCCCGGCTCGAAGTCGGGTCGGGTCCTCCGGGCCAAGGGGAAGGGCGCTGCCGCGGCCGGCGGCGCCGGCGATCTGCTCGTCACCCTCGAGATCGATGTCCCGAGCTCCCCGACCCCCGAGCAGCAAGCAGCAATCGAATCCTTGGCCACCGCCACCCCCAATCCCCGAGCCCACCTGGGCGTGTGACGCGATGGAGCCGCTGGGAGAGAGGTTGCCCCCATATATTGGGGTCAAACGCCTCCCAACGTCGCTGGGAGGCGTTTTGCCGCAGAGTCGAGTCCGCACCGCCTGCACGCAATTGGCAGAGCCGAGCACGAGAGTCCCACCGAACGCGAAACGAGGTGCCCGATGACGTCCCCTATCGACCCGAGCAACGAGTTTTCGCACGGCGCCACCCGGGCTGTCTACGTGATCTCGGTCGCCGCCGAACTCGCCGGTATGCATCCACAGACCCTGCGGATCTACGAGCGCAAGGGACTGCTCGAACCGTCTCGAACACCGGGCCGTAGCCGTCGCTACAGCCAGCGCGATATCGCCATGCTCCATCGCATCGCGCAATTGACGAACGCCGGTCTGAACCTCGAAGGCGTACGCCAAGTGCTCGAGCTGGAGGCGGAGAACGAACGCCTCCGTGCCGAACTGGCGGCGGCACGCCAGGCGTTGGCGGAAGCCGTGGAGGCCACGCATCGGCACTATCGACGCGATCTCGTTCCTTTGAATCGATTGCCGGAGCCGCGATTCCCGCCACGGCCGTAGCCGCGCTCGAACGGCTCCTGGCTTCCTGCGACGAACGACCGCCGGCCGGCTGATGTGTCCCCGAAGGCAACCGCCCGTAGGATCCGGCAATGCCCAATCCTCGACTGCGCGTCGTCCTCGACTGTGATCCGGGCCACGACGATGCGCTGGCCATCGCATTGGCATGCGCGCATACGGATCTTCTTGGCGTCACGACCGTCGGTGGCAACGTCGGTCTCGATCGCACGACGAAGAACGCGCTGCAGGTCCTCGACTTGATCGGACGGCCGGACGTCGCAGTTCACGCCGGCGCTCAGCACCCACTGGTCAACGAGTTGCGTGAGGCGACGAACATTCACGGCCAGAGTGGCCTTGCCGGGGCCGAGCTCCGACCTCCGAGTCGTCCGCCGACGTCGGACGACGCGGTGGGTTTCCTCGTGGAGACGATCCATCGCGAACATGGCCAGAACGCCAACGCCGGTTGCGGTGTGTGGCTGGTCGTCACCGGACCGATGACCAACGTCGCCCTCGCGTTCGAGCGTGATCGCAGTCTCTCGGCGAAGGTTGCCGGTGTGTCGTTCATGGGTGGCAGCACCCACGTCGGCAACTGGTGCGCAACGGCGGAGTTCAACATCTGGGCCGACCCCGAAGCGGCGGACATCGTGGTGCGCTCGGGTGCGCCGTTGGTGATGGCCGGGCTCAACATCTCCCACCAATTCCAGGCCACGCCGGAGAGGATCGCGGTGCTGCGCAAGACCGCCGGACCGACGGCTCTGCTCTTCGCCGACCTCCTCGACGAGTTCAGCGACCGGTACCGGGCACGGCAGTTCGACGTCGTGGGCGCGCCGATGCATGATCCTCTCGCCGTCTTGGCGCTGACCCATCCGGAGTTGTTCGCCGCGTACGACGCGCGTTTGGACATCGAGGTCGCGGGTGTCCACACGAGGGGAATGACCGTGGTGGATCAACGGTCGTTCCGGGAGATGCCGGCCCCCAATTGTCGTGTGCTGCAGTCGGTCGATGCCGACGCCGCCTTCGCTCTGATCGTCGAGGCGCTCCGCTAGATCGGCCGACCCCTCTGGGTGGGGCTCACGCTACGTCGGGGTGCCTGTTGCCACACGGCCCGCGTTTGGTGGATCGGATGGGGGTAGTGCGAGGCTTCTCGTGTTCCGAGGAGACCTGCCGAGATGAGCACGACCACCACACCAGCAAGCACCCCTGCGATCACGGCACAGCCGACGGAGCACTTCGATGTGCTGATCGTCGGGGCCGGGATCTCCGGTGTCGGGGGCGCCCATCACCTGAAGGAGCAGTGTCCCGACAAGACCTTCGTCGTTCTCGAAGCCCTCGACGGTTTTGGCGGCACTTGGCGTACGCACCGGTATCCGGGCATCCGTTCGGACAGCGATCTCTATACGTTCGGCTACCGGTTCAAGCCGTGGACCGGCGCACCGATAGCCACCGCCGGCGAGATCATGACGTACATGGGCCAGGTGATCGCCGACGACAACCTCGACGAGCACATCCGCTACAACCACAAGATTTTCTCGGCAGAGTGGTCATCGACAGACAAGCGCTGGACGATCGTGGCAACCAAGACGGATACCGATGAGATTCGCACGTTCACCGCCTCGTTTCTCTGGATGTGCCAGGGCTACTACCGGCATTCGGAGGGCTACACCCCGAAGTGGCCGGGCATGGACTTGTTCGAGGGCCAGATCGTGCATCCGCAGACGTGGCCGGAGGACCTCGACTACGCCGGCAAGAAGGTGGTCTGCATCGGATCGGGCGCCACCGCAGCGACGCTGGTGCCGGCGATCGCGCCGAAGTGCGAGCACGTCACCATGCTGCAGCGCTCGCCGACGTACTTCGTGACCGGACGCAACGCCAATGACCTCGCCGACCTCCTGCGCGAGATCGACACGCCGGAGGAGTGGATCCACGCCATCGTGCGCAAGAAGATCCTCCACGATCAGGCCAATGTCACCCGCCGGTCCTTCGAAGAGCCCGATGCTCTCGCCGCCGATCTGCTGATGGGCGTGCGGGCCTTTCTCCCCGAGGAGATCGTCGCAAAGCACTTCACCCCGAGCTATCGACCCTGGAGGCAGCGGCTCGCGTTCATCCCCGATGCCGATCTCTTCCTCGGCATCAAATCGGGCAAGGCATCCGTCGTCACCGACGAGATCGATACCTTCACCGAGACGGGCATCCTTCTGAAATCGGGCGTTGAGCTCGAGGCCGACATCATCATCACAGCAACGGGGTTCAACCTCAACGTCCTCGGCGACATCGCCTTCACGGTCGATGGCAAGCCGCTTGCCTTCCATGATGCGGTCACCTACCGGGGGATGATGTTCACCGGCGTACCCAACATGGTGTGGGTCTTCGGCTACTTCCGGGCGAGCTGGACGCTCCGGGCAGATCTCCTCGCCGACTTCGTCTGCCGCCTTCTTCGTCACCTCGACGAGATCGGCGCGTCGACGGTCACCCCGCAGTTGCGCGACCACGAAGCCGACAGCCCGCGGCTTCCGTGGATCGATCCGGAGAACTTCAACCCGGGCTACATCCAACGAGGCATGCACCTCATGCCCAAGCAACTGGGTCATGCGCCATGGCAGATGAGCCAGGACTACGAGCGGGACAAGGTTGACCTCCCGGCGGTCGATCTCGACGACGGCACGCTCATCTACCGCTGATCGCGTGCGACGCCCGACCGGGCGGCCGGTGTTGATCCGAGGCGACGCAATCCCGTCGATCGAGATCGGCGAGGATGATCGGGTGACCTCGACTGCCAAGGCCGGACGAGTGCGGCCCGGCGACGTGAGGACGCACGCACGCGCGCCGATCACCGTTCCCATCGACGCGCACGTGGCGAATGCCGATGCCGACGCAAGGGCGCTGCGGGTCCGCGCCCAGCAGGTGTCAAGAGGCGCGGCACGCGCTGCCGTGCTCGGCGTCAACGACGGGCTGGTCTCCAACCTCTGCCTGATCCTCGGTGTGGCCGGGGCAAGCACCAGTCAGAGCGCGGTGCGCATCGCCGGCTTCGCCAGCCTTATCGCCGGTGCGCTGTCGATGGCGGCC
The DNA here is from genome assembly GCA_031418775.1 of Acidimicrobiia bacterium. Taxonomy (GTDB): domain Bacteria; phylum Actinomycetota; class Acidimicrobiia; order Acidimicrobiales; family JANYDT01; genus JANLQX01. Next base: position 7,512 of record JANOJN010000021.1, on the reverse strand, counting down.
GGCGAGTGGGTGAGCGTCCGCAGCCAAGTGGAATTGCTGCACGGTGTTCTCGCAGAACTGCGCCGCCTCATCGTCCGGAACCCCAAGCTCGTGCTCGATCAGTTGGTCGACAAACTCGTCGAGGTCGGGTTCGACGAATCCACGGCCCGTCGGGCCAGCACCGAACTTCCGCTCGACGGAGAGAAGTTCATGGTCTTCACGGCCCGAACCGTGTTCGGCATCGACCCTGAGGAGCTCGGTTCACCGGTGACTGCCGCAGTGAGCTCGCTGGCACTGTTCTCCGGTGGTGCGCTCGTGCCACTCCTCCCGTGGTTCTTCATGAAGGGCACGCCAGCGGTTCTGCTCTCCGCCGTGTTGACCGGTGTCGCCAGTCTCGTCGTGGGCGCAGCCATTGCCCACTCGAGCGGGAACAACGTGACCCGAAGTGCCGCTCGTCAGTTCGCCATCGTCGTGGCGGCCTCAGCCGTTACGTACGGAATTGGTAAGGCCTTCGGCACGGCGATCGGTTGACGGCCGGGTGTGCCGGCACGGTCGTCGTCGACGCGATCTGCGGACCAGGCGCGGCGGTCGACCCATTCGACAAACGCTGCGGAGTCCAGGCCCGGTGTGAGGAAGTACCCCTGCCCGGCGTGGCAACCGAGTGACGTGACCACTTCCCACGTCCGGGCATCCTCGATCCCTTCGACAACGGTGCGCAGGCCGAGTCCTGTCGCGAGATCGGCGATCGCTTTCACGATCGCCGCGTCTTGGGAAGAGTGCGCCACGTCGACAACGAACGAACGGTCGATCTTGAGCTCATCGACGGGTAGCCGTTTCAGATAGGACAGCGACGAGTATCCCGTGCCGAAATCGTCGATCGAGAATCGGACCCCCTGCCGGCGGAGACTGCCGATGACGGCGGTCGCTTCATCGAGTTCGTGGACCAACTCGCGTTCGGTGATCTCCAGGGTCAAATCCTCCGGCGGGACGCCGGAAATGGCGAGGGCGCTGAACACCCGATTGGCGAACCCCGGGGCGAGAAGGGTTTGGGCATCGAGGTTTACGGCCACGCTGATTCGCAGACCATCCCTCCGCCACTGCGCACATGCTTCGAGTGAATGGCGGAGGACCGCATCGGTGATGGCGTCGATGAGCCCCGCCTGCTCGGCTAGGGGAATGAACTCGTTGGGACCGATCTCACCGAGGCGCGGATGAGTCCAACGCGCCAGCGCCTCAGCGCCGATGACTCGACCAGAGGCGAGGTCCGCCTTGGGTTGGAACACGACGGTGAGCGCGTCGGCGTCGATCGCGGAGCGCAGTTCACCGACGAGTTCGAGGGCGCGCGCCGAGGAGTGCTCCTGCGAGGGGTCGAAACCGCGGATGGCCGAGCCGCGGACCATCTTGGCTGCGTACATGGCGATGTCGGCCCGCTTCAGCAGCGTCTCGCGGTCCGCACCGTGGTCCGGTGCAAAGGCAAAGCCCACGGACGCCCCGATCCGGACGCTCATGGCGTCGAGCGTGAACGGCTCGGTGAAGATCACCTCCATGGCCTGGAGCTTCTCCATCGTCTCCTTGACCGACGCGACGGCGGGCAGCACGACGGCAAACTCATCGCCGCCGAGGCGGGAAAGGAACGCAGAGGATGGCAACCCACGGCGGAGCCGCATCGCCGTCTCGACGAGGACCTGATCGCCGGCGTGGTGTCCGAGGGTGTCGTTGACCTCCTTGAACCGGGTCAGGTCGAGCATCGCGACGGCAAGGCTCCCAGCTCCTCGGGCGAGGACGTCGTCGAGGGTCCGGTAGAGGTAGAGGCGGTTGGGAAGACCGGTGAGCACATCGTGCAAGGCCTGGTGTTCGCGGTCGGCCGATTCGCTTCTGAGCTGGTCGATGAGCCGAAGGTTCTCGAGCGTGACGGTGGTCTGGTTCGCCATGGTCGCGAAGATGGAAAGGTCGTCGTCGTCGAAGGTGCTCACGTCGCTGACCCGGTCGCTGACGATGAGGGCACCGATCACGTCGTTCCCGTGCAGCAGCGGAACGGCCATCAGGTCCTTGAGGCCGTGCGCCTGGAGATACCCGTCGTGCGCGGTCGATCCCCGCTCAAGGCACATCGGCTTGCCCCGTGTGATGATCGCTTCCCACACCGCGTCACCGGGCTCGGGAACGGATCCGGTCTCCGACCGGAGGCTGTGGCGCACATGGTCATCGTGGCGGGGGAGAACGATGGTCGCGTTCGCCGCCCGTAGGACGCTGGCGGTCTCCTCGAGCACGCTCTGCAGGGTCGCCGACAGATCGCTCGACGTGGTCAGCCCGGCGGTGAACTCGTGAAGCAGCAACAGGCTGTCGTAGCGGCGTTGCAGTTTCGCCTGTCGTCGCAGGGGCAGGACCACGATCGCCGCCAGCATCAGCAGCGGGAGCGCCGCAGCTTTGGTCTCCCGAAGGACCATCACGGAAAGGACGGTCAGCCCGGTCGCCATCCAGGAGTTCACTACGCCGAGCGCCATGTGTCGCGCCGCATGACGCAGAGTGATCGAGTCTCCGCTGAGCAGGATGACGAGGTTCACGGCGCTTGTCGAGAGCGTGATTGCCAACGACAGCGCGGCGAGCAACGCCAGCCAGGTCCGCCAATCCCCGACCTGCACGTTCGACGACACCGCGTCGAACACGGTGATCGCGACGGCCACCTCGAACAAGGTGAGCGGGGCGTTGAACACGAATCGGATCAGCGAACGTCGCGGATTGAACACCTGGCTGATGATCCAGCCCCCCAGCACTGCGCCGAGGAGCGGTCCACGCGAGAGCGACAAAAGACCAAGAACCAGAGGGATCTCGGAAAGTGACAGCGAGAACGCGTTCGCTTCGACCTCGAGAAACAGCGGCGCCGATGCGGCGATGAAAAAGCCGGCGAGCAGCCATCCGGCGGGGATATCGAGTGGGAGTGCGATGTTGTGTCGAACCACCTGAGTCGAGAGCAACGCTCCGGTGAGACCCAAAAACGCCGCGAGGGCATACACCCTCGCGACGCTCAGTTTGGCCTTTGGCGGCGATTCACTCATCGATGGGTCCCAGCGCCGGTTGGTCAGTGCGACCAGTCGACCCCTTTGGATCGTCGCGTTGTCAGCCCACCTTGAGTCCAGGAATCATCCCCAGACAGCGCCCTTCCACCCGGATCCAGCCCAGTTCGCTCCGGCCCACCCGGATCCGGCCCATCCTGCTCCGGCCCATCCTGCGCCGGCCCAGTTCGCTCCGGCCCATCCTGCTCCCGCCCATCCTGCTCCCGCCCAGTTGGCTCCGGCCCATCCTGCTCCCGCCCATACTGCTCCCGCCCAGGTGGCTCCGGCCCAGCCTGCTCCCGCCCAGTTGGCTCCGGCCCAGTTGGCTCCGGCCCATCCTGCTCCGGCCCAGTTGGCGCCGTTGAAGGTGCCACCATTCCAGGAAGTGCGGTTGAAGGTCGCCGTGGCGAACGTTGCGCCGTCCCATTTGTTGCCGAAGATGTCACGCTCGTCGTTCAACAGCACGCCGTTGAAGGACAGGTGACTGCCGCCGCGCGCCGCTTCCAGCGAACCCCGGCCGGGTGTGCCGAACACCGGCTCCTTCATGATGGGCGCCGGGCCCCACTTCGCCAGGAGGTCGGCGGCCTTGTCGACCTGGATGAGGTTGCTGATCTGTCCGGTCACGTCCTGGCCCGAGAAGATCAATGCGCTCCGGATCTGATCGGGCGAGGATCCCGGGTAGGCGCTCGACAGCAGGGCGACGGCTCCGGACACGGCGGCGGCCGCCTGGGAGGTTCCTGAACCACGGATGAGGCGGGGTCCGGCGACGGCCGAAGGGAAGCGGGCGTCGACGAACGAACCGGGGACGCGCAGACCCATCACCCGGGCGCCGGGCGCCCACAGGTCAGGCTGACGCCAGCCGGTGGCACTGGTGAACGAACTCGACGACAGCGGTGAAATCGACTGGTCGACGGAGCCGACGGCAATCAGTCTCGGGTTGTAGGCCGGGCTGGTGACCGCAGTGCCCGGCCCGTCGTTGCCCGCTGACGTGACGACGGTGATGCCGTTGCGCCACGCCACTTCGGCAGCCCACGACAGCGGATCGTTCATGGAGGAGTTCGTGCTCGGCGTGCCGAAGCTGAGGTTGATCACCTTGATGTTCAGCCCGTTGTCGTTCTTGTGCTGGACCACCCAGTTGATGGCGGCGATGACCTGGGAGACGTCGGTGCCGCCGTCGTACGCACCGACTTTCACGTTCACGATGCGAGAACCGGGGGCCACGCCAACGAAGCGTGTGCGATCCGTGAGCGAACCCGTGCCGGCGGTGTCGAGCCCGGCGGCGATGCTCGCCATGTGGGTGCCGTGGCCGTACGCATCGAGGCCTGGGTAGGCGGAGAACGGCACGTCGAGGGAGAGGTCGGGGCCGTTGATGATCTTGCCGGTCAGTCCCGGAACGGGGCTGACGCCGGTGTCGATCACGGCGATGTCGACGCCCAGCCCGGTGACGCCGCGGTTCCACAGCTGGTCGGCGCGGATCTGGCGCGTGATCTGGAACAGGGAGCCCGGGTCGTCCGCGTAGGCCTCGACCGTCGATACCGCGACCGCTGTTGCCGAACTGGTGACAGCGGTCCTCGCCGTCTTGCCGGTCGCCTTGACGGTCGTCGTCGGCGCCTTGATCGTGGTCGTCGTGGCCTTGACGGTCGTGGGCGCTGCAGTGGTCGTCGGTGCCGCGGTGGTCGTGGTCGCTTTGACCGTGGTCGTGGGTGCCGCGGTCGTCGTCGTCGGTGCCGCCGTCGTCGTGGTCGTTGGTGTGGTCGTGGTCGTCGGGGCGGCAGTGGTCGGCGCCGCGGCCGTGTTCGTGGCGGACTGGTTGTTCTTGCCGGCCTGGGCCGCGGGCATGACGATCGTTGATGCCACGACCGTGAGAACAACGGCGACGACGGCTCTGCTTCCTTGCGTGTGTTTCATCACGAAATCCATTTCGACCACTTAGAGTGGTCACAGGATCGTCGCCGGCTCTGGCCGGCTGGTCATCAATTCTGATGAAACGTCCGCCCGTTGGGCCAGGTGACCTATGCGCTACTCGGCACTCCGGAGGACCGATGGGCCGATCAGTCCAGCCGCGGCGCGGCCGACGTCAGTCGCGGAGAGTGTCGAGGTCGGCCAGTACGAGCGCGGCGTGACGGCCGACGTCATCGACGTCGTACGTGCGGCGGACCACGCCGTCCGGGTCGATCAGGAACGAGTATCGGTGGGGGTAGTCGACGTAGGGTCCGCCGGTCCGGACGACGCCGTATGCCGAGCCGATCGATCGGTCGACATCGGACAGCAGGGGAAAGGCAAATCCCTGGACATCACGGAAGGACCGGTTTTCTTTCGGGGTGTCGAACGACGCGCCGGCGATGGCGCAGTTGCGGTCGGAAAACGCTTCGGCACTGTCACGCAGTGCCTGGCCCTGCAGCGTTCAACCGGGTGTGGCGGCCTTCGGGTACCACCACAGGAGCAGCCAACGACCGCGGTAGTCGAGCAGCGACACCGCGTTCCCGTCCTGATCGGGCAGGGAGAACGGTGGCGCCGAGGTTCCCGGGGTCAACATGGATGCAACGTAGCGCGGACGCCCGGTCCGGACCGTCGCCGGACCGCAGCGCTCTCCGAGGACGCCTACCGTCATTCCCCATGAGCATCTGGTTCCGGGTCCGCCTGCAGCTCAGCATCGCGCTGGGCCTCTCCATGGCCACGAGCCTGGGTCTGCTCCTCGTGCGCTACGCCGCCACGGGCCGATTCGGTTTCCGCTTTCTCGTCTGGAACCTCTTCCTCGCCGCGATCCCGTTTCCCGTGGCGCTGCTGGCTGCCTGGTTGCTGCGGGTTCGACAACGAGTCGCTGCCCTCCCCGTCCTTGCCGGTTGGATGCTGTTCCTCCCCAACGCTCCCTATCTGGTGACCGATATCCTCCACCTGCAGAGATCTGACGCGCCGCTCTGGTACGACGCGCTTCTCTACGGCTCGTTCGCGGTGAGCGGGATGCTCCTGTGCTTTGGGTCGGTCGCGCTCGTTCACGTCGCCGTGCGGGAGCGTATGGGGGCCGTCGCCGGCTGGATCGCCGCGCTCCTCAGCCTTCTGCTCGCGGGGTTCGGTGTGTACCTCGGGCGGGTCGAGCGCTGGAATTCCTGGAACTTCTGGCAGACACCACGTTCCCTGGCCCGGAGCATCCTCGAGCCAGTCCAGAACCCGCTCAGCAACACCCGGACCATCGGCTTCACGGTCCTCTACGGCGCGTTCTTGTGCGTGAGCTACGTCTCGTTGGCGGCGATTGGCGCTGTCCTGCGAGAGCTTGCGTCGATCTCGGAGCCGGACGCATCGCTCAGTCCGTGAGTCCCGTCACGCCTCCTCTCCCGGGACCTGGGTATGCCGCCGTGGTCGCCGGCGTCGATGCCAGCTACGGTGACGCACAGCCCACTCGAGAGGAGGCAGTTCCGTGACACACCCGCACGAGACCCCGCCGCAGCCGACCAAACATCCGGCCGAAGATGAAGTCGAGCTCTACGAGGAGACGGAGGACGTCCCCGGTGAGCTGAGCTCGCAAGACCTGATGGATCTTCTGGCCGATGTCGGCCTGGCCGAGGAGCTCAACGAGCCCCTTGACGCGCTCGACGACCCGGAGCGCTGAGAGGAGGCGTCGCCGTCCATCGGGTCGTTGCCCATCGGCTCTCGAGGCTGAACGCGGTCCGCTCCGATTGCACGAAAAGCGTGCCCTCGGCAGGATTCGAACCTGCGCCACCGCCTCCGGAGGGCGAAATGAGCCGTCCGTCGACGTCGGTTGAGTGCCCTCTGGCCTGCAGTTATGCGGTTTTCGGTCCGGGTGATGCCGTCTCGTGTTGCCTTGTACCGGTGCTCTGATTGCCAACGTGATTGCCAGAAACGGTATCCATTTTGGTGAAGACAGCGCAAGCCCCCTGCTCCTGACTCGCACCAGGGACAAAGCCATCCGGACCAAAGCTGACCTTCGTCACGATTGCACCACTGCGGATAACCCCGGCGACAGCACTCGACAACGACCGGTGTGCAGTCGGGCGACTTCGGGCGGTGGCTCGTATCCGGTCGGCGACGGGGATTGCGAGATGGGTGCCACTGCAACAAGAAGTAGCAGAACCGAGGGGTTCTGTATTACAGTACGGAAAGTGGAGTTAGACATAAGGCAGTCGGCCTTGAAGCACGGCATCCCCAGTGAGTCGATCGCTCACGCCGCCACCTACCCGCTACTTGTCGACGACGAGTTCGAGGTGGACCCGCCCAAGGTGCTCGTGCTCGGGCCGGACTCCGCAGGGAACGTGCTCGAACTGATCGGCACCTACCGACAGAACTCGTTCGCGATCTTCCACGCCATGCCCGCACGAACCGGCTACCTACGACGTCTTACCCGAAAGGAGAAACAATGAAAGAGATCATGAAATTCAGTGTCACGAGCGAAGACGTGACCATGCCCAACGGCGAGATCCTCACGGAAGCGGACTTCGAGCGGATGGCCGATGAGGCTGAACACACC
>JANOJN010000020.1:0-8255 GCA_031418775.1 Acidimicrobiia bacterium | reverse complement strand
GGGGTCACGTGTCCGATCCTGTATCCGATGATGCCGATGATCGAGGACGTGGTGAACGCGTTCGCGGGATGGAATCCGTCATGATCCGGTCATGGCGGCGGCGATCGAGCACGGCATTCACACAGTTAAGCCGTCGCGTCGTGATTCTCGTCGAGAACGGGTGCGTCGTCACCCTGCTGGATCGCGGTGGTGCGTCGTGATCCTTGTCGAGAACGGGTGCGTCGTCACTGTCGACGATGCCCAGACCCAACACGATCCGGGATGGGTGCTCATCGATGCCGACACCATCGTCGACGTGGGAGACGGCGCCGCCCCGGCGTCGGCTCGACGCGACGCGACCGAGGTCATCGATGCCGACGGCTGCGCGGTGATGCCCGGCATGGTGAACAGCCACACGCACCTGTTCCAGTCCTTCTTCCGCGGACTCGGTGACGACAAGCGTCTGCTCGACTGGCTGCGCGAATACATCTGGCCGGGAGCCGAGAACCTCACCGCTCGCGACGTGGAGCTTGCCGCCTCGGTCGGCATGGTCGAGAACCTCCGGAGCGGGGCGACGAGCGTGCTCGACCATCAGTACGTCCACGCCGACCCAGGGTCCGATGCTGCCGCGTGTGCTGCGGCGGAGCGCATCGGTGTCCGCTACTACCTCGCTCGCGGCTGGGCCGACCGGAACTACCCAGCGCGCTTACAGGAGACGCCGGCGGAAGTTCACGACCGAGGTTCCGCGCTTGCGGCGGAATGGCACGGTGCCGCGAACGGCCGCATCCGGGTACAGCACGCCCCGCTGATCCCGTGGGGATGCTCCGACGAGTCGATGCGAAGCCTTGCCGCGCAGTCGACGTCGTGGGGCGGTGGCCTGCACACCCACTGCGGGGAGACCCGTGAGGAGGTTGCCGTCTCACTCGAGGAGCGCGGGATGCGTCACGTCCCGTGGTTGGCGTCGGTCGGAGCGCTGGGCCCTTCCACCCAGCTCGCCCACTCGGTCTGGCTTGACGACGGCGAACTGCGGATGATTGCCGCGTCGGGTGCCACCGTCGCCCACTGCCCGGTGAGCAACATGTACCTCGCCTCAGGGGTCGCCCGGATCCCCGAGATGCTGGCCATGGGCATTCCGGTCGGGCTGGCTTCCGACGGGCCAGGCTCGAACAATCGGCAGGACCTTTTCGAGGCCATGAAGGTCGCCGTGCTGCTGCAGAAGGTGCACTCGCTCGACCCGATGATCCTGCAGCCGGAGGACGCCGTGCACATGGCGTGCCGCGGCGGGGCGCGGAACTTCGGGATGGCCGAGACGATCGGGATGATCGAGCCAGGACGCAAGGCCGATCTGGTCGTCGTCGACCTACGTTCGGTGTTCGTTGCGCCGGTTCACCGGGTGCTGAGCGCGCTGGTGTTCAACGCGACACCGCGTGACGTGCGCGATGTGGTCGTCGACGGTCAGGTCGTGATCCGCGATCGCGAAGTGCTCACCATCAACGAGCGGGAACTGCTGGCTGACGCATCAGAAGCAGCCCGGAATCTCTTCCGCCGGGCCGGTATCACCACCCGGATCAGCCGTTAGTCAGGCGCAAGAGCAATCGGGAGAACCGCTCAACCTCCAGCTTCGGCGCCTCGTTCGGAGGGTGCGGGGAGGAAAACCGCGAGGAGGTGAGCACGAAGCGGTACTGGGGACCGCAGGCGTCGAAACGGCTCCCCGGTAGCATCGTCGCTCATGGCTCGGATCTCTGCGTACCACCGGCCGTCCTCTGTCGAGGACGCCCTCGCGCTTCTGCACCGGTCGACGGTTCGCACCGTCGTCCTGGGCGGCGGCACCACTGTCGTCCCTTCGCGATTCGAGGTACCGACCGAGGTTGTCGATCTCCAGTCATGTGGACTCGCCGGTATCGTGATCGACCGCTCGATGGCCCGCATCGGGGCGACCACCGCGCTCGACACGATCGTCGACCATGCGGCGATGCCGTTCGTGCTGCGCGACGCCGCTCGTCGCGAACAGCCCAGCACGCTGCGCACGCTCGCGACGATCGGAGGAGTCGTGGTCGGGCGGCACCGCGAGAGCGAGTTGCTTGCCGCCCTGCTCGTGCTCGACGCGGTTGTCACCTTCGTGAACGGATCGGGAGCACACACCCGTTCGCTCGATGATGCGCTGGCCGACCCGTCGGTCCTCCATAACGCGATCGTCACTGCCATCGAGGTGCAGATCGATGGCGGTGCTTCCGCGGCCCGAACCGGTCGAACGCCCTTTGACTCGCCCATCGTTGCGGTGGTGGGGCGTCGCCGGCCTGACGGATCGACCGTCGTCGCCGCGACCGGTGTTGCCACCACACCCGTCCAGATCGACCATCCGGGCGCCATCGAACCACCTGGCGACTTCCGTGGCTCGTCGGCGTATCGCCGACACCTCGTCGTCGAGTTGACCGCTCGGGTCACCGCGGCACTCGAGGTGCTGGCATGAGCGCGTCGATCACGATCGACATCACGCTCGACGGTGCCGCGCGCACCTTCAGCGTTGCCCCCCACGAGACCCTCCTGCGCCTTCTGCGTCGGGAAGGAATCTGGTCGGTCCGGTTCGGTTCCGACACGGGTGAGACCGGTGCTGCGGCGATCCTCTTCGACGGACGGCTGGCGTCGGCCGACGTAATCCTGGCCGCCCAGGCCGATGGTCACGAGATCACCACGGTCGAAACCTTCAATCAGCTGGGCGACGAGCTGCACCCGATCCAGAAGGCCTTCATGGTCACCGGTGCTCTGCAGTCCGGCTATTCGGCCGGCCCGATGATGCTGGGCACACTTGCCCTGTGTCGCAAGAACCCGAATCCCTCGGAGGTCGAAATCCGCGACATGTTGAGCGGGATCCTTGACCGGGAGACGGCTTTCGTGAAGGTCGTCGAATCGGTGCAACGGGCGGCGACGCTCCTACGAGGAGAAGCGGTCGCCGAGTTCCGTCCGATCATGCTCGAACCGATGACCGACGGCACCACCCCGATCGCCTACGACCCGGCGAGCCCCAAGGTGATCGGGTCGGCGGCCGTTCCGCGGGTGATCCCGAGCCGCGATGTTCCGGTCATGCAGGTGGTCGGCAAACCCGAGATCAAAGTCGACGCGCTTCGGCTTGTTCGCGGGAACAGTGCGTTTGTCGACGACGTGGACATGCGAAACATGTTGTTTGCTCGGCTCGTCAGGTCACCCCATGCACATGCCCGGATCGTGTCGATCGACGATTCCCGGGCACGTGCCCTCCCCGGAGTTCGAGCGGTCCTCCACCATGGCAACACCCCGCAGGTGAAATACGCGAGCGGCGGACAGTCATGGCCGAACCCCTATCCGTGGGATCAGGTCAGCTTCGACGACATGGTGCGCCACGTCGGCGATCGTGTGTGCGTGGTCGCCGCTGATTCGATCGAGATCGCTGAAGACGCATGCGCGCTTATTGATGTGGTCTACGAAGTCTTGCCCTTCAACCTCGATGAGCGTGTCGCCGAAACCGCGCCGAAGGTCCACGCCGAGAACGACACCGTCGGGATCGAAGATGCCGACCGCAACCTGGTGCATCACATCGTCGGGCGCACCGCCGATTGTGAGCCCTACTTTGCCGACCCGGCCAACAAGGTGTTCGAGCAGACCTTCCGGGTCCATCAGGTGCAGCAGACCCCGATCGAGCCCCATATCGCCATCTCGTGGCTCGATGAGGACGAACGCGTCGTCATCCGCACCAGCACCCAGGTGCCGTTCCACGTCCGACGCATGGTGGCACCGCTCATCGGCAAGGCCGTCAAGGACGTTCGCGTCATCAAGCCCCGCATCGGCGGCGGCTTCGGGGCCAAGCAGGAGATGTTGATCGAGGACATCGTGGCCCACTTGGCGATCCTCACCCGACGTCCGGTCCGGCTGGAACTCGACCGGGCCGAGGAGTTCTACGCGTCGCGGACCCGACACCCCCAGACGATCACCTTCAAGAGCGCCATTGCTGTCGACGGCACCCTGATGGCCCAGAAGATGACTGTTATCGCCAACACCGGGCCCTACGGCACCCACGGCTTCACCGTGCAGATGGTCACCGGGCTTCGTGGTCTGTCGAGCTACAACGCGAAGGCCAAGGACTACGACTGCAAGGTCATGTACACGAACATCCCGGTGCCCGGTGCTTACCGGGGCTACGGCGCGCCTCAGGCCGAGTTCGCCTTGGAGAACCACATGGAGGACATCGCCGACGCACTCGGTCGTGACGCCATCGACTTCAAGCGTCAGAACTGGGTGAAGCGGGGCGACCGGATGGACATTGTGCTCCGGCTCGGCGAGCGCGGTGGTGTGGAGGGTGACATCCCGGAAGAAGACCTACCGATGATCATGTCGAGCGGAATCGAGGAGTGCATGGCCCAGGGCATGCGTTCGATCGGATGGCACCGTCGCACCGACCCGTCGTGGATCGCGCCGGCGGATCGGCCCCACATCCGTCGTGGCGTCGGCTTCGCCTTCTGCATGCACGGCACGGCCATTCCGTTCATGGACATGGGCGGATGCTCGATCAAGATCAACGACGACGGTTCGTTCAACGTGCTGTCGGGCGCAGCCGACCTGGGTACCGGTGCCGACACCGTTCTCGCGCAGATCGCCGCCGAAGTGCTCGGTGTGCCGATCGACGACGTGAAGATGTATTCGGCCGATACCGACCTCACCCCGTTCGACGTCGGTGCCTACGCATCGTCGACCACCTATATCTCGGGGCAGGCGGTCAAGAAGGCCGCCGACGAACTGCGGATGAAGATCAAACGACGTGCCGCGCAGATGCTCGACGTCGAGCAGGAGTGCTCGATCACGTTGCGCGACCGTCGCGCCTGGGCTCCAGATGGCCGGTCGGTCTCGCTCGAGGATGTTGCGCTCGACTCGCTGCACACGAAGGACCACGAGCAGCTCATGGGCATCGGTTCGCACGTGTCGACGGAGTGCCCTCCGCCGTTTGCCGCGCAGTTCGCCGAGATCGAAGTCGATGTCACTACCGGACAGGTCACCGTTACGAAGCTCGTGATGGCCGTCGACTGCGGTGTCGCCATCAACCCCGTAACGGCATCCGGTCAGATCGAGGGCGGCATGCTCCAGGCTCTGGGCTACGCGCACACCGAAGAGTTCGCTTTCGACGAGAACGGCCGGATGATCAACGACTCCTTCGGCCCGTACAAGATCTACCGTGCCGACGAGATGCCCGACATTGAGGTGTTCCTGGTGCAGACCATGGAGGACTCCGGTCCCTTCGGTGCCAAGGCGGTCGCAGAAATTCCCAAGGACGGCGTGGCACCGGCCCTTCGGGCGGCGATCAAGAACGCCACGGGAGTTGCCATCAACGACATCCCGTTCACCCCCGAGCGGGTCTGGCGAGCGCTGCAGAACGCCCCGATCGGCAAGTAGGACACGCCGATGCTGATCGAGGGTGACTGGGTTCTGCCTGCCTGGGACGTGGACCCGGTACGCAACGGTGCTGTCCGGGTGGCTGGTTCGACGGTTGATGCGGTCGGCGATGCCGTGGTGCTCCGGGCGCGGTACCCCGCCGACGAAGTCGTGGCCAAAGCGGGTTGCGCGATCCTCCCGGGTTTCGTCAACGCCCATACCCACCTCTACGGCACGCTCGCCCATGGCATTCCCGTCGACCCGGTCGAGTCCTTCTGGAGCTTTCTCGCCGATTACTGGTGGCCGAAGGTTGAAGACCGCCTCGACCACGACATGATCGTCGCCGCCACCGAGTGGGTCTGCGTCGAGATGCTCCGCACCGGCACCACTTCGTTCTACGACATCCTCGAGGCCCCGCACGCGCTCCCCGGTGCTCTCCTCGCTCAGAAAGAGGTGGTCGACCGCTGGGGGCTCCGAGGTGTCCTGTCCTTCGAGGCCACGGAGCGGGTGAGCCGTGAGAACGGCGCACTCGGCCTCCGCGAGAACCGTGCGCTGATCGAGGCGTGTCGCGCCGACGCGTCGTCGCTCGTTTCCGGTGCGATGTGCTTCCACACCACCTTCACCTGTCCCGAGCCGTTCATCCGGAATGCCTTCTCCGTCGCCGAGGAACTCGACGTCTTCGTCCACGCCCACGTCAACGAAGGCGTCCATGAAGCAGAGTGGAACGTGCGCGAGCGGGGGATGCGGACCTTCGAGTGGTACGACTCGATCGGGGTGCTCTCCCCGCGCTTCCTGGCGTCGCAATGCGTGCAGGTCTCCGATGCGGAACGCGCGCTGATCGCTGAACGCGGGGTCCGGGTGAGCCACATGCCGATGGCGAACGGCGAGGTCGGCGGTGGCATCGCGCCCATCCCGGAGCTGCTCGCCGCGGGAGTCACCGTCGGCCTCGGATCCGACGGCTACGTGAACGATCAGTTCGAGGAGATGCGGTCGGCCTTCCTCCTCCACAAGGCCCGGCTGCTCGACCCGGCGGCGATGCCGGGGCGCGACGTGCTGCGAATGGCCACGCAGGGCGGAGCGGAATCGATCGGCCTGGCCAGGGTCGGACGGCTCGAACACGGTTGGGCCGCTGATCTTCAGGTCGTCGACATCCGGACTCCGACACCCGTCACCGCCCACAACCTCGTCGATCAGCTCGTGCTGTGGCGGAGCGGTCAACACGTGCGCGACGTGATGGTCGCCGGCAGGTTCCGGACTCAGAACGGCGAGGTCATCGGGGCCGATGTCGAGAAGCTTCGTGCACGTATGAACGAGCAGGCCTGGCGATTGTGGAGCGCCGCATGAGCGGCTTGAGCTCACGGGAAACCGGTCTTCTGTCCGAGGAGCGCGTGGCTGCGGTCGTGCTGGGCGAGCTCGAAGCTGGACGCGCCCTGGTTGTGGCGACGGTGTTCGCTACCTCGCGATCGGTGCCGCGTCGCGCCGGGTCGAAGATGATCGTGTTCGTCGACGGGCGAACCGTCGGGTCGGTGGGTGGCGGCGAGCTCGAACAGCGGGTGATCCGCGACGCGATGCGGTCGTTCACGGCCGATGACCCGGAGGCGGGCACAATTCGTACGTGTACCTATGAGCTTGTCGACGTTGCTTCCGGCGATCCCGGTGTCTGCGGAGGAGTTACCGAAATCATCATCGAACCGAAGTACCCGAACCCCACGCTGCTGATCATCGGATGCGGACACGTCGGCCGTGCCGTCGCCGACCTGGCGTCGTGGCTCGGGTTCCGAGTCGTCGCCAACGACGATCGAGCCGAACTCGCCACTGCTGCCCTCATGCCGGGCGCTGCGACTGTCGTCGCCGGACCGGTGACCGATGCCCTGGCGGTCGCCAACCTCGACCACCGCTCCGCGGTGGTCGTCGTGACCAGGAATGTCGCCGTCGATCTCGTCGTCCTTCCGGAGGTGTTGCGCACCACAGCCGGCTACATCGGCTTGATGGGAAGCCGACGTAGGTGGCAGGTGACCGCCGAGCAGCTTGCCGCTGCCGGGGTCGACGCCGCGCAACTTGCCCGGATAGAGACGCCGATCGGCCTCGAGATCGGAGCAGAGACTCCCGAGGAGATCGCGGTGTCGATCATGGGCTCGGTCGTATCCGCTCGTCGCCTCGCCCCAGGCCCTGTGGGCGATGCCCGGGCCTGAGGGAACGCTCGTCGCCCTCCGCGGCGCGGGCGATCTCGGGACCGGCGTGGCATGGCGTCTGTGTGCCGCCGGGTTTCGCGTGATCGCACTCGAGCTCCGCGAGCCGCTCACGGTTCGGCGGACCGTTTCTCTTTCGTCGGTCGTGGCCGATCCGTCCGGCACGGTGACGATCGAGGGGCGACTGGTGGGTCGGCGCGTCGAGACGGTGTCGGCGGCGCGAACGCTCTCCGTTCAGGCCGACGTCGTCCCTGTCATGGTCTCGGCGGTCCTGCCGCACGATCTCCGGGCCGACGTTGTTGTCGACGCGAGACTGGCCAAGAGACCTCTCGACTGCAGCCTGGGCGACGCCCCCTTCGTCGTCGGGCTCGGACCCGGATTCGTCGTGGGGGAGCATTGCCATGCAGTGATCGAGACGCAGCGCGGTCCGCGGCTCGGCCGGGTGCTCTGGGAGGGTTCGGCCGCGCCCAATACGGGCAGCCCGGGCTCCGTCGGCGGGCGCAGCGGTGAACGGGTTTTGCGAACACCGATCGAGGGAGTCGTCCGGTGGGAGGTGGCCATCGGCGATGTCGTGCGCGAAGGCCAGGCGATCGGGTCGGTCATCGGTGAACGACAGCGAGTTCCGGTTCTCGCTCCCTTCGCCGGGTTGGTCCGCGGTCTCCTCGCCGACGGGACACACGCGAAGGTCGG
>JANOJN010000019.1:0-10840 GCA_031418775.1 Acidimicrobiia bacterium | reverse complement strand
AGCTCGGCCTGGGCCTGGACCGCTCCGCTGTACGGACGACCGAAGATGTCCCGGTCCCCGTTCAGTTCGATCCCGTTGTGCACGAGACGTGACGAACCGCGGGCGGCGTCGAGCGAGCCGCCGCCGACGAGGGTCACCTTCGGCGGGCTTCCGGCGGTCCATATCGTTGGCGAGTTCCGCGCCAGGCGCAGGTCGAGGGCTCCTTTGCCCTGCATCTCCGGCTTGACCTTCTTGAGCTTGATCGTCGACTCCGTCAGCGCTCGCTTCACCGAGTCGGGCGTGATGGAGGGATTTTGCTGGATGAGCAGCGCTGCGGCACCGGAGACGATGGCCGATGCCTGGGAGGTACCACTGCCGCGGAACAGCTGCTCGGAGATGAAACCGCTGCCGCCGTGCTTGGTGTCGATGGTCGAGCCGGGCGCCCGGAGGCTGACGATGCTCTTGCCCGGGACGACGAGATCCGGACGGCGCGCCTTGGACCCGTTGGACGAGAAGGCGGCGATCTCGTCCCATTCCCGCGGATTGGCTGCGGCCGTCTGCCCCAGCGCGCCCACGGCGATGATTGTTCCGGTGCGGGCCGGGTTGGTCATGGTGCCGCGCTTGTCGGCCCAGCCGGCGTTGCCGCTGGCCGCGACCACGACAATGCCCCTGCGCCACGCCTGGTCGACGGCGAAGGAGAGCGGGTCGATCTTGACGTCCTGGGTGGAGTCGGTGCCGTAGGAGAGGTTCATCACCCGGATGTTCAGGCCGTTCCTGTCGCGGTTCGCAACGACCCAGTCGATCGCCGCGATCACCTGGGAAACATCGGTCGAACCGTCCTTGTCGGCGACCTTGACGCTGACGATGCGGGCATCTGGGGCCACACCGACGAAACCGGTGGTGGGGTCGCTGAGTGACATGCCCGCCGTCCGTCCGGCGATGAGGCCCGCCATGTGGGTGCCGTGGCCGTAGGAGTCGACGTTGCGTTTGGCCGGGTCCTGCGACTCGAAGGAGAGGTCGGGTCCGAACAGCACCCGGTTCGCCGGCAGCGCGTCGCTGATGCGAACACCGGAGTCGATAAGGGCGACGTCGACGCCGCGGCCGGTGATGCCGGAGTTCCAGAACGCTGCGGAGCCGATGATCTCGCTCACGTTCTTGGGGCCGCCCACGTCGGTGTAGGGGTTCCAGGCCTGGGCGAGGGGTCGAACCACTTGGTTCGGGGTCACCGAACGGATGCCCCGTACCCGACGAAGGGCGGCGAGGTCGCGCTGATCGACGGTCGCCGCGACACCCCCGACGATGTCGAGGCGGCGGGTGACCTTCCCCTTGACCCCGGCGACGGCGTCGACGGCGAGACCGACATGGCCGGGATCAGCCGTGACGATGACCGAGACCGGTCGATCGGCGGCGGCAGCAGGCTGAGGTCCGGTGGCAACGAGGACGGGGGCGAGACCCAGCGCGCCGAGTGCAGCGATGGAGAGGAGACGTGTCCGTTTCACGCCTGGTACATCGGCGGCCACTCTCCGTGACCGAATGGGTCAGTCGATTCGTTCCTTCGGCGTGCCGCCCGCCTCCGATGGGCCAACCGGATCACCGGACCACCGTCTCAGTGATCGATGGACTGCTCGACGCCGCGAACGGCCAGGCCGGCGGTGCCGCAGCTCAGATCGTCGACCAGCGCTCGGAGCGTCGTCGGGGCACGCAGCCCTCGCCCCTGCATCCACGTGCACCCGAGTGCGCGGGCGGCGATCACGTCGCGGTTGCTCTCGATTCCTTTGGCCACCAGTCGGAAATCGAAGACCTCGCCGAGTTCGGTGAGCGCCCGTACGACGGGCATGACCGCAGAGTCCGACAGACTGCCGACGGTGGTGCGTGCGAGCTTCACGATCAACGGTCGGACGTCGGCGAGGAGTTGGAACGGAACGTCGTCGAGCTCGAAGTCGTCGAGCGACACGGCGACGCCGAGCTCACGAAGGATGCCGACGCGGCGGAGCACCGCCTCAGGTGAGCGTCGAAGCGCACGAACAGGGATCTCGAGCACCAGTCGATTCAGGTGGCCAGGTGCCGTTTGCCGGCGCACGACCCCCGCGAACGAGTCACGGCTCAGCTGGGTGAGGCCGAGGTTGATGGCCACCGTGACGTCCGGGAAATCCTCGGTCTGTTCCAGTGCGTCGGCGATGCTGCGCAACACGAACTCGTCGATGATCTCCGCGGCCGCTCCGTCGGTCAACCCGACGAGGAAGTCGTCGGGTCCGAGTACACCGTGTACCGGGTGGTTCCATCGCAGCAGGCCTTCGATGCTCACGATCGCACCGGTGGAGGTGTCGACCACCGGCTGGTAGGCCATCGAAAACTGGTCGAGAGGCACATGCTGGGCCAAGTGGCTGGCGAGCTCAGCGCTGCGACCGTTCACCCCTGCCCGTTGGGGGTCGATGACTTCGACGGCGTTCTTGCCACGGGCCTTCGCCCGGTACATCGCCTGATCGGCGCGGTCGAGAAGTGCGGCGAGATCATCGCCGTCCACGGCGACCCCGATGCCCACCGTCGCTCTCGGCGCGACCTCGATCCCGTTCGCCAACAGCATCGGCTCACGGATCATCTCGAGCAGGCGCTGGCCGCGAAGGTCAAGTGTCTCCTGACGCGCGTTCGGATCGAAGAGCAGGGCGAACTCGTCGCCGGAGAGGCGGGCGGCTGATTCGGTCGAAGTGATCGCGGACTGGATGCGTCGACCGACCATCACCAGCATGGCATCGCCGGCGGCGTGTCCGAAGGAGTCGTTCACGTTCTTGAAGTCGTCGAGATCGATGATCGCAACTGCCCACCGACCTCCGTTGACCCCTTTGGTGTTGATGACCTGTCGCGCCGCTCGGGTGAACGCTGACCGATTGAGCAGCCCGGTGAGTGGATCATGCTGGAGTTCGTGGACGAGCCGGCGCTCCAGATCGCGCAGCTCCGAGATCGACGCCATCTGGCGCTCGTTCTCGATGAGCGACCCGATCTGCGCGGCCAGGGCGAAGGCGAGCGGAAGGTCCCGGGCGTCGAAGGCGTCGACCCCCTCGACTTCTGAACCGATGAGCAGGACGCCGTCAACCAGCTCCGGAACGTGGACGGGTACGACCAGACCCGACCGCAGACCCCGCTCGAGGATGGCGCGGCTCAGGACGTCTTCACCGAGGTCGCTGGCATTGCGCATGTCGGCTGTCCCGGCCGGTGGGATTGACACGGCGTCGAGGAGTCCCGGTGCCGCGCCCTGTCCGTTGCGTTGAGGGCTCTGGGCGTGTCGGCGGTTCCCGCCGACGTTCAGGGCGACCTCGACGTGGGAGAACCGGAGGTCTCGCTGGGCGTTGCCGATGAGCGCGGCGAGCGTGTGCTCGGTCGCCTCGGCGTGGCGCAGGGCTTCGGTCGACCGGTGGAGGAATTCCATCTCGCTCTTGCGCTGCCGCTCACGCTGGTACACGACGTTGGAGGAGTAGCCGATGAAGAACGGGACGAGCATCAGTGGGGTGGCGACCGGTGTGGTCGACGCGAGGGCGGCAGTGGCCATGCCGACAGCCGCTGTCGCCAAGCCCGCCAGCGCACTGACGAACACCGACGGGAGCAACTCCGAAGCGGGGAGCGTCTCGCCGCTCACCCGGACCACGAGGACGACGAGCATCGAACCGCTGATGGAGAACACGACGCAGGCGACGAACCCGAAGGTGATGGCGCGAAGT
Source organism: Acidimicrobiia bacterium (assembly GCA_031418775.1). Classification (GTDB taxonomy): domain Bacteria; phylum Actinomycetota; class Acidimicrobiia; order Acidimicrobiales; family JANYDT01; genus JANLQX01. The sequence goes on along the minus strand of JANOJN010000019.1, from coordinate 7,148 downwards.
GTTGTCATCGACGAGATGTTGCCGAGATCGAGCACCACCGCTGCGAGTTGCGAGCAGAGCACGAACGTCGCCGCGTTGAAGGCAACCTTGAGCAGGGGTTGGCGACGGAGGAAACGCAGCGTCATGCACCCACCCAGCACAACAGCGGCGATCGTCGGACCATGTCCGAGGTGGAGCAGCGAGAGGAGAACGACGCCGTCGGTGAGCGAGATCGAATGCGCCGACCGGCCCAGGTGGATGTGGACGACGAAGGCCTCGGCCAGGGCGAACAGCGCAACCATGCCGACCCATCCACTCCAGCTAGACCAGGCAGGATCCGCCGCGGGGGGTCCGTCAGTCACCGCGAAGAGAGCGAGGCCGACCGCCAAGATGAGAACGGACAGGACCCAGATCCGGGGTGCCCGGGAACGTTCGCGACCGACCGGAACCGGCGCAGCCTGGTTCCCGGACGCGACCATCGCGAGCCTCCCGTCCTTGCTGCTGTCCGGCACGGGCGAACCATCGGCATATCGAACGGGGACATTGACCGAGCCGGGTCAATCGACCTACGACGTCGCACGCCCCGGCGCGTGTCGAACTGGTGCCGTGGCTACGGGCGGGGGCGCCGGGTGAGGGGGTGGTTGTTCCACCAGCGGCCCGAGAATCGCCAGTTGGTCGTCGTGGAACTCCTGGGTGCCGCGTCGACGAGCAGCACAGGCTTCGGCCAGGCCCATTCCAGCGCGGCAACGATCGCCACGAGTTCGTCGTCGGTCGGCGTCGGAGAAACGTCCCCGACGGAAGCGATCGGGCTGCTCACAGCGGCACGTTCCCGTGCTTGCGCTTGGGTAGCTCTTCCTTCTTGGTGCGAAGAAACGCAAGCCCGCGCGTGAGCATCTTCCGGGTGTCGGCCGGGTCGATCACGTCATCGATGTAGCCTCGCTCGGCCGCGACGTATGGGTTGGCGTAGAGCTCGGTGTACTCGTCGACCAGTTCGGCCCTCCGGGCCACCGGATCGGAAGCCGCGTCGAGCTCCCGTTTGTACACGATGCCGACGGCACCCTGCGGACCCATCACGGCAAGTTCGGCCGACGGCCAGGCGAAGCAAAGATCCGAGCCGATCGACTTCGAGTCCATGACTACATAGGCGCCGCCGTAGGCCTTGCGGGTGATGATGCTGATGCGGGGCACGGTGGCCTCGCAATAGGCGTAGAGGAGCTTGGCGCCGTGGCGGATAATTCCGCCGTACTCCTGGTCCGTGCCGGGCATGAAGCCGGGTACGTCAACGAAGGTGACGAGCGGGATGTTGAACGCGTCGCACGTGCGGACAAATCGGCCGGCCTTCTCGGAGGAGTCGATGTCGAGCACACCGGCCATGACCATCGGCTGGTTGCCGACGATGCCCACCGAGTTGCCGTCGAGGCGGGCGAAGCCGCACACGATGTTCGCGGCCCACTTCGGGAAGTACTCGAAGAACTCACCGTCGTCGACGACCTCGCGGATGACTTTCTTCATGTCGTAGGGCCGGTTCGGCGAATCCGGGAGCATGGTGAGCAGGGCTTCGCAGCGTCGTTCGGGGTCGTCGTCGGAGGGAGTGTGCGGCGGCGCCTCGAGGTTGTTCGACGGCAGGAAGGACAAGAGGAATCGGACGTCTTCGAGACACGACTGCTCGTCGGGGGACACGAACGTGGCCACACCCGACTTGGACGCGTGCGTTGATGCGCCGCCGAGCTCTTCGAGGGTGACCTCTTCACCGGTGACGGTCTTGACCACGTCGGGGCCGGTAATGAACATGTGGCTGGTCTTGTCGACCATGAAGATGAAGTCGGTCATCGCCGGCGAGTAGACCGCTCCGCCGGCGCACGGACCCATGATCACGCTGATCTGCGGGACGACGCCGGACGACTTCACGTTGCGGAAGAAGATCGCACCGTAGGACGCAAGCGACACCACGCCTTCCTGGATGCGGGCACCCCCCGAGTCGTTCAGCCCGATGACCGGCACGCCGACCGATGTGGCGAGGTCCATGATCTTGGTGATCTTCTCCGCGAACACTTCACCGAGCGCTCCGCCGAACACCGTGAAGTCCTGGGCGAACACGGCGACCTTGCGCCCGTTGACCTCCCCCCAGCCGGTGACGACACCGTCGGTGTAGGGCCGATCGGCCTCGATCCCCATGCCGTGGGCGCGGTGCCGGGCGAGCATGTCGAGCTCGACGAAGCTGTCAGGGTCGAGGAACAGGGCGATGCGTTCGCGGGCGGTCAGCTTGCCCTTCGCATGCTGACGCTCGACGGAACGCTCCGACCCGGCGTTGAGGGCTTGCTGGCGGCGCTCTTCAAGTTGCGCCAATCGCGTCGTCATCGGGAAATCCATGGGCTGTAGAACCTACCGGCGCTTCACCACCGTCAGCGAACCGACTGGACACTGGGAGAGAGATTGCCCCTCTGTGGGTCGGCGCTGCGCCGCTCGCTCCGCTCGACTGCTCGACTGCTCGCAACACGAGTCGCGCAGACGCACTAGGAGAGAGGTTGCCCCCACATATGGGGGCTGAACACCTCCCAACGCCGTTGGGAGGTGTTCAGCCGCACCGCGGGGCGGCCAGCGAACGGGAGCGGCGGGTCCAACCCTGCCCCAGGCCGGTTCGCTGGGCCGAAACGGCGGAGGCCGGTGGGGTCCTCAGCTGATGTCGTAGACCAACTGCACCGAGGCGCTGACCTCGTAGCTGCCCGCCTCGATCGGAACGTCGGCGGACCTCGCCTCCGCGACCTTGAACTGCGGCTGCGGTCCGACGCTGGACTCGACCGACGTGCGGATCGTCCGCAGTGCGCCGAGCTTGACGCCGGCGGCCTTGGTCAGCTGCTCCGCCTGGGTGCGGGCATCGGCGACGGCCAGCTCGCGGGCCCGACCCTGGGCCTTTGACGGATCGCCGATGCCGAACGACAGGCCGTTGATACGGATGGCGTCGCCGGCGACTTTGGCCACCTCATCGATCAGCGCCCCCGACGTATCGAGTTTGCGGATCATGACGGTGATCGAGTTGTTCACCTGATAGGCGGTGATGCGACGGCCGGTGGTGTCGAACTGGGGATAGATCGACAGTCCACTCGTCTGGATGTCGCGGGCTTCGATCCCTTTCGACTTGAGCAGCTTGTTGACGGTCGTCGCGGAGTCGTTGTTGGCCCTGAGCGCGTCGGCGACCCGGGCCGCCCTTGTCTCGACTCCGAGAATGAGGATCATGCGGTCGGGTGTCTCAGCGACACGTCCGGTTCCGTCGACGATGATCGTGCGGCCCGAGGACTTCGACGAGTCCGATGCGGACACGTTTGCTCCTGCAGGCTGGCCGGCCGCTGCGAGACCGAGGGCGCCGACGGCAACCAGTCCCATGGCGAGCAGGCTGCGACGGCGGGTCTTGGATGAGGTGAGGGATTGCATGTTCATGGCTCCTTCGACGAAGCGTCTCGGTCGTGGGGTTCCCCGGTGTGGCGACCTTCACAGCATCCTCACACCTGGTACCCGAGGGCTGCGTCAACTCCCGATGCGTGAGGCCAGGTGGGTGGCGCGACGGAGCAAGTTCGGGGCGTCGATCGACGAGGCCAGGGTCTCGAATCCCGGTGTCGGGCCCTGCCATCGGAGCTCGTCGATCCCGCCGGGAAGGGTGATCGCATCGAGCCGCACCGTCGCGATCGTGCGGAACAACAGCGCGTCGGCGATGTTCTCGACGAGGGTGGCGGCGAGCTTCGGTGCACCCCGCAGACCCGGTACGTCCCATTGACCGGCATAGAGAGGGATCTCCTCGAGTTTCCCGTAGCGGGCCAGCACGGCCGCGGTCGACTTGGCTCCCCAGCCGGCCAGGCCCGGGTACCCGTCCGCGGTGTCGCCGACGAGTCCGAGGTAGTCCGGGATCGAGGTCGGGTCGACCCCGAATTTGGCCCGCACGGCGGCGTCGTCGAGGATCTCGCGCTTGCGTCGGTCGAACTGGACGACCCGGTTGCCCCGAACGCATTGGCCGAGATCCTTGTCCGGAGTGCAGATCAACACCTGCTGCACTCGCGGATCGGCTGCGGCGATCGCGGCACCTGCCGCCAATGCGTCGTCGGCCTCGAACTCCACCATCGCCCACACGACGACCCCCATCGCACGAAGCGCGTCTTCGAGCGGATGGGCTTGACTCCAAAGGGTCGGGTCGATGCCCTCGCCCGTCTTGTACCCCGCATACAGATCGTTGCGGTAGGACTCAATAACGTGGTCGGTGGCGACGGCGAGGTGCGTGGCTCCGTCCTCGATCAGATCGAGCATGCTTCCGAGGACCCCCCGCATCGCCCCGGTCTCGCGGCCGTCCGCCGTGACATGTGACGGAAGGGCGAAGAAGTAGCGGAAGAGCTCATAGGTGCCGTCGACAAGGTGCACTCGCATGCCTGTAGTTTGGGCGCGCCACGGCCAGTCGTGCGCCCCCGACCTCTGGTCGGGCGCCTCGACCGAAGATTCGTGCCGCTCAGTAACAGGAAACGCCACGCATGAACGCTCAGCAACCTCTGTCATTCGCCGATGGGGTGGAGGTGAGCGAGCGCGCCCGGCAGCCCGTTGCGGCGTCGCGCATCGTGGCGGGTATGGAGGCCGATCCCCATGCCGCGCAGATGCTCGTCGACTCGGAGTTGACAATCCTCTGGGCCTCTGTCGGCGTCACGTTGCTGCTCGGCCACGACACTGGCGACGTCGTCGGACGACCGGCGTACGAGTTCGTCCATCCGGACGACCTCGCGATGATCCTGGAGGTCACGCAGTTCGCGACGACCGACCCCCACGGGTCAAAGCGACGCCAGAACGGCTCCGGGGTCCGCCAGACCATCGATGTCCGTATTCGTTCGCTGGACGGGTGGCTGCCGCTGACCATGCGCGCGGTGTCGCGATTCGGCGAACCCGACATCGACGCAATGTTCGTGATGCTCACCCTTCCGGACTCCCACCGGACGCTGCTCGAAGCGATGGAGTCGGTCGCTGCCCACGCCCCGCTCGTCGACTCACTGCAGATCCTTCTGAGCGCGCTTTCGCACGCCGGGGAGGGCGAGACGGTCGGAGCGTTCGTGGATGAGCGAGGCGCAGTCGTCACTGCGTCGCGAGGTGTTCGGGTCACCGCCGACCCGGCCACGAGTCCGTGGGTTGACTTGGCGATCGGTCGGGCCACATGGACGGTGGACGTGCGATTCACCGACGATCTCGATGCCACCGACGTTGCCGGAAGGGGCTGGACGCTGCACGTGCTTTCCGCGAATGCTGCAGTCCACCCGGTCGACAGGTTCGTCGCAGAGAAGGTGGCGTCCTTGGCGACGCTGGCCATCGAGTCGTGGAACACCCGTCGCCGGCTGTTCCAGTTGGCCCGCACCGACGACCTGACCGGGATCTCCAACCGCCGTGCCTTTCAAGAGTCACTTGCGGCGATCGGCGACGGGGAGGTCGTAACGATCGTGATCCTCGATCTTGATCGCTTCAAGTCGGTCAACGACAACCACGGGCACCAGGTCGGCGACGCCGCGCTGACCGAGGTAGCGATGGCACTCTCGTCCTCCCTCGGTCCACGTGATGTCGCCGCCCGTCTGGGTGGAGACGAGTTTGCCGCCCTGATCCGTGGTTCGCCGGCCGAGCGTGACGACACCCTGCAGCGCCTTCGTCGGCGAGTGCACGACGTTTCGGTTCCGCTCGCCGAGGGCGTGCTCCACGTCAGCGCGTCGATTGGCGATGCCGAGCACGTCGGCGGTGATCCGCTGCAGACCCTGCGTCTCGCCGACGAGCGACTGCTGCGGGCGAAGTCCTCGGACTCGAAGTCGACGTCGCCGGGTCGGGGCCGGCGGAGGTTTCGCGACGCGTGAGCCGGTCGGGGCCGATCGACCTGCTCGGTAGGTTGATCGGCCTCTTTCCGCGGCTTGCGGGCGACAGGAGGTCCACCGACCGCTCTCGGTGGCCGATAGCCCAACATGGCGTTTCGTCGGTCTTGTTCCCTTGTCCTTGTTGGCGCGTTGCTCGCGTCCTCCGCTATCTTCGGCTCGTCCGGTGCGATAGCCGCCGGCCCAAACGGGCAAAAGGAGTTCTTCACCGACACCTTCGGAGATCCGCTCGACTATGCGAACGGTGAGGACGTCGCCCTCGTCGACGAGGCCCTGATTGTTGGCGTCGCCGAGACACCGACGCTGTCCGACGGCCAGTTGCACCTGAAGTTCAACGGCCTCGGCTACTTCTCGCCGCTGTGGGGCGGCTACGACGTGGGCGGGCACGCCATGGGCAGTGACGCGGTCGGACATGACCGGGAAGGCAATGCCCGTCGCCTCGACGGTCTCGAATACACGACCTTCAGGGTCCGCATGAACGTCAGCGGCGCGGTTGGCGCCGGCATCTTCTTCTACACGTGCACGGCCGGCGTCAACGACGGTTGCCAGAGCGGCATCCAGTTCGTGACGGAGCCGGGGTGGAGGGTGTATCAGGCCGAGGTGCCGAAGGCGTCCGTCTCGGGGATTCGGGTGGCCATCAGTGGCAACGTGAACGTCGACGTCGACTGGGTGCAGGTCCTCGGTCCGAACAGGGGCAACACGACGATCGACAACGCGCTCGTCGGACCCGTTCCGGAGGTACTCAATCCCGACGCCGCCGGCGCCATCCCGCTGATGTTCCCCCTCGGTGGTCGTCCGATCGCCTACAGCGGAACGAACTGCGTCAACAACGACTGGGCGACACGGGTTCGCGGTGATGCCTGGGACTTGGCCCAGAAGACCGATGTCGAGAAGGTCGACAACTACGTCTCGTGGGACGTGGCCAACGGTCAGTTCAACGGGATCGGCATGACCGCGCCGAATGGCGGTGCGCCGGGTGATCCGGGCATCCGTCTGGCTCTGCAGGGGCGGACCGTGAACCCGGCCGTGTGGCATCGCACCACGCTCATCGTCCCGTTCTGGGACGGCCGCTACAGCCAGGAGTTCGGCAACGACGGTGGCTGGGTCTTCCGGACGATCTGGAAGTTCGTCGGCAACGAGCGCTTCCAGGAGTCGGCCCCAATCGTCGAGTATCCGAACGACACCACGATCAGTGTGGACCTCAACGACCCGACGCCCTTCGACGGCAGCGAGCCGCCGCCGTTGAACATCAACGACACCACCTCAAAGGGGCAACTCGGCTGGAGCCGTCCC
>JANOJN010000018.1:0-23218 GCA_031418775.1 Acidimicrobiia bacterium | reverse complement strand
ACTGGCCACGCTCGCTGCTGCAAATCCGTAGCTGTTCCGCAGAGCTGCACCATCGACGTGCATCCGGAGCGAAGCCTGCACCGCGCACACTTCACACAACGCAGCGACAACACCACCCCGCACACTCCCGGCGTACGGCAGTGCCCAGGAAGACGCACCCAATCGGGCCTGAAGTGCAGCGGTTGCGTTGGCTATCGCACCGAGCGATCGAGTGTCGATACCGGTCACATCGCCAATCCGATGAATAACGCTCCCATGCTTCTCACCGCGAATTCGCCGCCTTGCTCTCCGATGGTTGGTTGACGCTGGGTGCCCGGAAGGCGGGTCAGTTCGGTGTGATCTTCTTCATCGCGGAGGAGAACGCCAGGATCGGCTGATCGTTCTGCTCCAACTGCGCTTGAAGGAACACCATCGACTTCGTTTCACGCACGATTCGGCCCGTCCCATAAATGGGCGCCCCGGCAGCTCCACTGCCGACGAATTCAGTGTTGAAGGTCACTGTCACGGCGAATTGATTGTTCAGCCCCAAGTAGACCAGCGCACCGAGCATCGCATCGGCGAACGTCATGAGTGCCCCGCCGTGCACGATTCCGCCACCGTTCAAATGCTTGGTTTCCGGGATGAACGCGCCACGGATGGTTCCGTCATCGTCGGTACGGTAATAGTACGGGCCGGTCAGTGTCTCGAACGGATCACCGACCCAGGTCAACCACCCACCGAACGGTCCCTCGTCCACGGTGTTCCATCCATCAGTGCGGGTCGACATCATCGAATGGTACTTCTCAGCTATGGCAGACCACCTATGGACCCGACCATGAAGACCGACACCAATAGCTAGGTCGACAAGCACGACACGTACACTTCGCTCACCACGAAGCAAACACGCTCCGTCGATCGTGGGAGAGGTGCGAGGTGTGCGACGGGTCGGAACTCCCGCGACAACTTTGCCGACGATCAGGCCGTCACGCTGTCGTCGCGACGGGCGTCGGGACCGCTCATCACTGCCGAAGTGTGGCGGCTCGGCCGCAACTGCCGACCTTCGTTGTGGAGTGCCTTGCGGAACATCTGAGCTACATCGCGTGCTCCACTTTGCCGAAGTGCCCCCTCACGTGGCTACCTCGACGGGTCGAGTTTCGACCCGCCGGGAACCGAGCGCCACCACATCCGAATTCGACCGCAACGGATCATCGAGCCACCTCCTGCGGTACTGTGCGGACGGTGAACCATGAGTTTGAACACGACGTCGCAGCGGCGAGCTATTGGGGCCGCACCGAGCTACTTCAAACAGTTCTTGATGCGCTGTCAGCCGCCGGTAAGGACGTTGATCATCTCGACGTCGAGGACTTAGCCGTCACCGACCACTTCCACAATGGCGGTCGGCTCGCGACTCTGAAGCTGGCCGAGTGGGCCGGGCTCGTGGAACCAACTTCTCCCCCGCGTCGTGTTCTCGATGTCGGTGGCGGACTCGGCGGTCCGGCGCGGACTCTCGCTTCGTTGTACGGGTGTGACGTGACCGTGGTGGACATCACGCCGTCTTACGTTGATGTCGCCCGCGAGCTCACGCGGCGAGCCGGTCTCGAAAGCCAGGTCAGACATCAAGTTGCCGACGCCCTCAACCTCGCTTTCGGCGATGGCGAATTCGACATGGTGTGGACTCAAAACAGCGGCATGAACATTGCCGACAAAGCATCGCTCTACGCCGGTTTCAGTCGGGTACTTCGCTCTGGGGGCACCCTGGCCTTTCAAGAGCCGATGGCGGGTCAAAACTCACCGCCGCATTATCCGCTGATGTGGGCCGACGACGCGTCGATGAGTTTTCTTGGTGCTCCGGGCGACATGCGCGAACTCATTCTCGGTCACGGTTTTGTTGAGCGGTCGTGGGACGTCGTGACCGAGGCGGCTTCGTCGGCCGCGGCCATGCCCCCACCGGCTCACTCAGTGCAGCGCCTGATCATGGGTGAACAACGTCTGGCCGCGATCGTTGCGGCGGGCCGCCGCAATCTCGCTGAAGATCGCTTCTGCACCGTGCACGGCGTCTTCACGAAACAGTAAACGCCAGTTGCGTCGGCGCTCTGCGAACCGACCTGCAACCCGACCGATAGCGTTAGCAGGGTGATGTCGGGCCGAGTCGCGCTCCGAGCGTTCGATCGTGGGAGAGGTGCGAGGTCCGCGACCGGTCGGAGCTCCGGCGCAAACTTTGCTGACGATGTTGCTCGTAAGCGGTCGCCCTGCGCTGATCGTGGTTGCCGATCTACTGTGCGGAGATGCATCCAGTCGTGGTCGTGTGTTTGGCGTTGCTGTTCCTGGGTGTGGGGCTGGCCGTGAAGTGGGGGCGGCTCGATTTCGTGACCCCACCACCGGCCGTGCATGCGAGCTTCGCGGAGCAGGCCAAGCGTGCTCTGTGGTTCCTGGACATCGGCTTGATCGGAGGCGTGGTTGGGGGGCTCCTCGCTGCGGGGGCCGGTGGTCGGCTTGCCATGCGACTGCTGGCTGCCACGGCTGGCGACGGTGCCCAGGGTCAGATCACCGAAGCGGATGAGGTCGTCGGTGAGGTCACGGTCGGAGGCACGATCGGCTTCGTCATCTTCGGTGGTCTCTTCGCCGGTCTCGTCTGTTCGGTGATCTACCTGCTCTTGCGCAAGTGGCTGCCAAATGGCTCTGTCGGTGGACTCGTGTTGGGTGGGCTTCTCCTGGTGACGTTGGGCAGCCGCGTCGAGCCTCTCCGGTCGAACAATCCGGACTTCGATCTGGTGGCCCCGGCCTGGCTCGCTGTTTCGGTCTTCGCTGCGCTTGCGTTTCTCCACGCCCTCCTGAGTGTCGCGGTCATGGCACGCGTCAGTCGGTCGCTACCGCTGTTTGCCGCCAGGAGAAGCGTGGTGTTGGCATACCTGCCGATCCTGCTCCTCCTGCCCACGGTCTTTCTCGGAGGCGTCGTCGTGGTCGTCATGTTGGCCGGCGCTGCGATTTCGACGCAGCCCGCCGTTCGACGCGTCTGGAGGGACGCTCGGTTGATGCTCGGTGGCCGCATCATCATCGCCGTCGCTGGCCTCGCGTCGCTGCCGGCCTTCACCACGTCAATTGCAGACATCCTCTAGATCTGGAGCGATGCCGTCTGCGATCGATCACGTCCGAAAGACCCTCGACACCGAAACGTTCGACCACTTCGTCGCCACCGGAGCCGCCATGGACACCGCCGAAGCCGTCCGCTACGCCCGCACCCACATCGAGGCCGCCCGCTCCGAACTGGCGCAACCCTGGCCCGCCCATAGCCGGCGTACCGCAGTGCTCTCAGGCCGCACGCGATCGGGCCAAGGTCGGGCGCGCGCATCCGGGTTCAGCGGTTTTCCGAACGGTGGCATCGAGCGGCCGCCGGCCGGTCACGGTGTCGGCCCCGTGGGTGAGCGACGACGCGACCCGTTGAGAAACGCCCGTGTCGAAGCGGTCGCCCGTTCCGGCTCGTCGATCCCCGCTGCGTGGCCTGCACGAGGGACGAGCTCGAGGGGCACTGCGGGAGCCGAGTTACGAACTGATTCGCCGTTTCGGCACCGCCATTCGGATCGTCCTCGCCCCAGAAGCAGTACGTGGGGCTCGTGACTCGAGTTGGACGCGGAATCCGTCATCTGACGGATGCGAGACGCAGGCCGCCCCGGCACATTGGAACGATGAGCAAGTTGCTGGACCTCCCCCGACCAGGCCCGATCGAGAATCTGCGCCTGACACGCGGGCTATTCACCGATCCCGCTCCGGTGCTCGACACGATCGCGAGTCGGTACGGCGGTATGTGCTCCCTCGGCGCGGGTCCGGTGCGCGTGGCCATCGTCGGCGATCCTGCATCGATTCGAGAAGTGTTCGCTCACGGACCCGACACCTTTCGGTGGGGTCACCGATTCCAAGCGATCGGGCCAGCTGTGTTGGTCGGCAAGACATCGATGCTCGGCTCCGACGGCGCTGACCACGCCCGACGACGGGGTGCCGTCCAGACTGCGTTCACCCGCCAGCGGATCAACGCCTGGGCGCCGATGATCGTGGAACGAACCGACAGAGCGATCGACGACATCCTTGCGTCTGCGACGCCCGGAAAACCGCTCGACCTCTACCCGTTCGGTCGCCGACTCATCCTGGGCATCACGCTGCGGGCGCTGTTCGGCGAGCGGTGGAGCGCACGAACCGACGAGGTGCTGAACCTCATACTTCGCGCCCAGTCGTTCATCGAGGCACCCGCCCTCCGCCAGCTGCCCCACCCTTTACCCGTGGGCCAACGAGCGCGCGTTCGGCGGGATCGCAAGGTGCTCGATCTCATGATCGACGAGGACCTCGCGGATGTTCGCGCCCGCCCGATCGGCGAATGCGACGGTCTCGTCGCAACGATGGCTTTCAACCGCGACCTTTCTGACACCGAGATCCGCGACCAGGCGGTCACGCTTATCGGAGCTGGGTTCGACACGACCGCCTCGGCCCTCGCGTGGGCGGTCGTGCGTGTCGGCCAGTCGCCCGCCGTGCAGCAGAAGCTGCGCGATGAAGCGAACACCGTGGACGAGGCGTGGGAACTCACCAAGCTCGACTACGCCGGTCGTGTCGTGCGGGAGTGCCTTCGTCTTCACCCTGCGGGACTTCTGGGGGTCCGAATGGCGAACACCGACCTGTCAGTGAGTGGCTACCGCGTCCGAAAGGGCACGCTCGTCGGTTGGTCGCCGTACCTGAGCGGCCGCGCCCAAGACGTGTGGAGCGAGCCGCTCGATTTCGATCCCGATCGGTTCCTTCGTCTTGACGACGAGCAGCGCCGCCAAACCGACCTTGCCTGGGTGCCGTTTGGCCGCGGCCCTCACATGTGTATCGGGTTCGCGCTCGCGCAACTCGAACTCACGCTGATCGTCGCCCGGATTTCGCAGCGCCTCGATATCGTCTACCCGGGCGATGAGGTCCCCCGTCCACGCGGCTTGGTCGTGAACCGTCCTGTCGGCGGCGCTCCGGCGGTCGTGACCCCAGCTGGCAATCGCGTCGGTCGGACAACTGGCGCGGTGTAGCGGCAGTTGGACGCGCGACGCGTTCGAACAACCAACGCTCGTCGGCCCGCATTTTTTCCAAGTAACTGAACCAATGAAGGAGTAGCTATGCCTCGATCCAAACCTCTTTGCCCGCGTCGACGTCGCCGCCGCACGATCGCCGCGATGACTCTGACGTGGCTGACCCTGTCGGCCACGGCACCGTTGATCGCTCTCAACGCCGGTGCGCAGAACGGTCACGTCGCTTCGCTGTCGCCCAACGCCCGTGCCGTTGGACCGACCACGTTGCATGACTCCGCTTTTCGCGGCGCCGTTGTTGAAGTCCGAAGCATCGACGTGCCCTTCACGTCGCTCACCCTCATGATCCTGAACGCGACGGCGATGCCCGAGATCGCTCGGGGACGGGTTCTCGGCGCTCATGTCCACACGCGGGGATGCGCCGATGATGCTGCTGCTTCCGGGCCGCACTACGTGAATCCGAACGGCGACCTGGCCAAACCGCTCGCCATGCGTGAAGTCTGGCTCGACGTCAGAGTCGACAGCCGCGGCACTGGCATCGCCTTTGCCCTGTTCGACTGGCGAATCCGCAAGGGCGATGCCAACTCCGTCGTGGTCCATGCCGAACCGACCAACCCGACGACCGGCGTAGCCGGACCCCGGTTGCTCTGCACGAGCATCGTCCTTGGCCAGTAGCGGAGGAAATCCGTCAGGTAACGGATGCCCGAGCCGCCTTCGATCCGTACGGTTGTCTCTATGAACCATCTCATCAGCGAACCAGTGACCCGGGGACACGACGTTGGAATGCACGCAATCCTGGCCGCCGGCTCTTGGGGCGTTTTCGGGCTGTCGGCGATCTACCGCGAGTTCGGGTCGGGCGGCGAGGAGTGGCGGGGCGCCTACATGCTGTACACCGTCCTGCTGCTGCTGGCGATCGTTGCGGCGCTTGTGTCGGTTGCCTCTGCAACGGGTCCGAAAGGAGTCAAGGGCCGACCGTTGGCGACGTGTCTGTGTGCGCTCGCCGCGTTCTCGGCGGTGATCGCGTGGGCACAGCTCCTGTGGGCTGTACTGCTTGCGGTTGCGGTGGCCACCCTCGCCGCCACTGGATCGCGGCTGCGTCGAGAGGCATTCGTGGTCGCCGCCGGGCCGTTGGGAGGCCTTCTGGTGTCGATCGTAGGGGTCAATCTGAAGCTCGGCGATCGGGACTCGTATGGCGACTATCCAACGGCGCAGACGGCCGGCGTGGTGTTCGGAAGCCTGCTCACGGCAGCGGCACTCGTGCACTTCGCTTGGAGGGCTCGTCGAATGGTGCCGATCGCCTGACGCGCGCACGTAGCATCGGCTAGGAGGCGCATATGCCCATCGACGGGTTGGTCACGGTTGCGTTCGTTGACGTCGAAGGCTCCACTGCGCTGATCGACCGGCTCGGAGATTCGGCTGGCACGGCGGCGGTCCAGGGTCAGATCGACCGCATACGCAACCTCACCGCCGACTACAACGGCTTCGAGGTGAAGTCACTCGGCGACGGCCTCCTCGTCACCTTCACCTCACCGAGCCAGGCGGTCAGATGGGCACTGGCATGCCAGCGGGCCCTCGCCGGCACCGCTCCGGCGGTACGGATCGGGATCAACACCGGTGAGGCCGTGTCCGCCGACGGCGACCCGATCGGTGCCGCCGTGAACGCCGCGTCGCGGATCACGGGCCGTGCGGCTGGCGGAGAGGTGCTCGTCTCCGATGTCGTGCGCCAGTTGACGGCGAGCACACACGGGATCGATTTCCATGATCGCGGCAAGCTCAAACTCAAGGGGTTCTCCGACCGCTGGCACCTTTGGGCAGTGAGCGACGACTCGAGCGGCACGCGACAGCGCGTCACGTTGGGACGAACCTTCGAGCAGGACGTGCTCACACGGTTGATCGCCGACACGGCGGCGGGTGTCGGTTCGGCGGTGCTCATCGAAGGAGAAGCCGGAATAGGGAAGTCCCACCTCGCCTCGCTCGTGGCCGACAAGGCACGCTCGGCTGGTCTTGTCCTCATCGAATGGACTGCCGACGAGATCACTCGACGTGCTGGCGCCCTGGCTCACGTGATGGCCGGACACCCGCTCCTTGAGCGGGCCGATCAGCGAGATCTCCAGGACCTGTTGCGCAGTACCGACACGCATGAAGATCCAGGCGATCGCAGCTTTGCGATCATCGAGGCATGTATCGACACGCTGGAGAATCTGAGGAAGCGAGCGCCTGTCCTTATCATCGCCGAGGACTTGCACTGGGGGGATGACCTGTCGCTCGCGGTGATTCGTGCCATCACCACGCGTGCCGGGCTCAGTGGTGCCGCGATGGTCGCGACCTTCAGACCGACCCCGCGCCCAACGGCGCTCGATCGGTTGGAAGAACTTGTTGGGCGTCACCGCGGACAACACCTCAGGCTCGGCGCGCTTGATGAGACCGACGTCTACGGACTCGCCACCGCCCTTACCGGTGCCTCTCCGAGTGCCCTTCTGCGGAAGTGTCTGGACGCAACGGCCGGCAACCCGCTGTTCGTCACCGAGATGATCCGGTCGTTCGATGACGAGGGTCGGCTGCGCGTCGGATCCGGTGTTGCCGACGTCGTAAGCCCGGAGATCCCGGGCGGGCTCCACGCAACGGTCCGTCGCCGCCTGGCCTCGCTTCCAGCCGAGACGTCAGCGGCTCTGCGGCTCGCGAGCCTCGTCGGCACGAGCTTCTCGCTGGGGGAAGTGGCCGCCGTTGCCAATCGATCGGTCATTGACGTCGCCGGCGACCTCCGCGAAGCCTCGCAGGCCGGCCTGATCATCGGCGACGGTGAACGGCTGACGTTTCGCCACGACGTGGTGAGGGAGTCCGTGTACGCCAGCATGCTTCCGGCAGAACGGCGCGACCTGCACCGCGCCGCCGGAGCTGCTCTCGCTCGAAACCAGTTCCCAACCCAACAGATCGCCTGGCAATTCGCCCGTGGCGCCGTGCACGGCGACGTTGTGGCCGTCGAGTGGCTCGACCGAGCTGGCACCGAAGTGCTGTCCATCGCGCCCGCCGCAGCGTGCGACCTGTTCGAGCGGGCCTTGGAACTCGCCCCGTCGACGTGGCAAGGACTGGGCTCCATGCAGGCCCGGATGATCGAGCCATTGGCCTGGTGCGGGCGGTTCGACCGAGCAAGCGAGATCGCGTCGGCAGTCCTGGCCGCGTCGACCGACAACGACGTCCAGTTCGCCGCTACCCGCGGCATGAGCTCGGTCTACGGCAATACCGGAGACATCACGCGCTCCGTGCAGATGCTCAAGAAATCCGCCACGATCCCCGGGGCGCCGGCGGACGAGGTGGAGCGCGAACTGTGCATGGCCGCGCAGCTGGAAGCGATGACCGGAGTTCTTGACCTCGACGCAGCACGCGCCATCGCCACTCGCACGTTGACGGCCGGTGTCGCCCGCCGCGACGCGACAACCCAGTGCCTCGCGTACCAGGCCCTGGCGGCAATCGACATGGTCGAAGGTCGAAATCCCGAGGCGCGAGCGGGGTTGGCATTGTCGGTCGCGCTCTTCGACTCCGGACATGTCAGAGAAGCCTCGTACCTCATTCCGGACTCCACGCTCGCGCTCTCGCACATCGTGCTCGACGAGATCGAGGAGGGACTCAGGCTTGTCGCCAAGGCGCAGAAGAGAGAGGAACGACGTGGTGCCATCTCGCAGATCCCGTTGCTGTACACGGCCGCTGCCGGTGCGTACTTCTACACCGGCAAGTGGGACGACGCGCTGACGGCGATCGAGGCCGGACGCGCCGTCGTCGACGACACCGGAAATCTCAACTTCATCCTCTACTTTCATGCCCTCGAGGCGCGAATTCGGCTGCGACGCGGAGAGATCGAGCGCGCCAACACCGAACTCGCGAGCGGCGCGGCTCGACTTGCCGGCGGTTCCCTCTTCGGCGCCGACTGGTTGATGGACAGCCAGGTGCAGCTGCTCGTAGCGACTGCTCAACCAGAATCGGCGCTCGCACTCGCGAAAGCTGTCTGGGAACAGACGGCGGCCATCCGCCAGTTCTTCGGCGTGCGCGACCGAGTGGCACACCTCACGCGTCTTGCGGTCGCCCAGGACGACCAGCAATTCGCCGCCGACGTCGTGGCGACGATTGAGCTTCACGCCGAACGCACGCCCGTGACGTCAGTTCGCGCGGTGGCACGGCAATGCCGCGGCCTTCTCGACCGCGACCCGGGCCCGATTCTCGAATCCGTTTCCCTACTCCGTGGCTCCCAGTTCCTGCCGCTGTTCGCCGAGGCGTGCGAAGACGCAGCGAACCTTCTGACAGCCAACGGCCACCGCGAACAACGAATTGCACTCCTTCGCGAGGCCGCGACAGTGGCAGACGAACTCGGAGCGAAACACGACTCCGAGCGAATCGCCCGCACCCTCGGCACGCTCAACGCCCGGCCGACCCACATGCGCACGGCACGGCCGACGTCGGGATGGGACTCCCTCACCGACGTCGAGCAGCGAGTCAGCGAACTTGCGACCCAAGGCCTGACGAACCCGCAGATCGGCGGACGTCTCTACATCTCGCGGCGGACCGTCGAGACCCACCTCGCGCACGTGTATCGCAAACTCGGGCTCAGCGGTCGCGCCCAACTCGCCGCCGAGTTCACCCGCCATGCCAATCAGCCACTCTCCAACGGACTCGAAACGTAGCCAGACACTTCCGAATACCGTCATCGACGCGTTCGGCCGCGGATTGACAACCCGCCCACTTCGGCAGCGAGCCGCATGACCATGCCCAGAACGTCGGTCATACGGGCAAGGACGCACATTCGCCGGGTCCGCTCGCCTTCGAGTATCGAGCAGAAACCGGGCCTCCTCGAACGGTGATCGTCGGCAACGGGGGAGGTACGCGACGGGCGGGGAAGGACTCGTGGCCGTTGACATACCTCGCACTCGTGGGCCGCGTCACTCCTCGGCGGGTAGCTGTGATCCAGATCCGGACACGATTTACACGCTTCACGACTGGAAGGAGGACAAGACAGTGACGGGCCACAACAGCAAGCAAGCTCCTCTGAGGTCACACCCTCTCAACCGAGCCGCGGCTGGGTCGATCTGCACGCTCGGCCGACGAATCCCTTAGACGGCAATCCGAGGATGCCAGTTGATATGAGGGTCAGACCAAGCGAGCACACCAACCCAGCACTACCAGCTCGCTGTACCCCCACATGATCATCATTGTTGATACGTCGGTGGGCGCTAACCATCCGAGCCGTGAGCGAGACCGGCACACGCCATGCGATACCGATCGTTCGATGGTCACCAAAGTGCGAGGTGTGCGACGGGTCAGGATCGGGCTCCTCGCCGACGATTTGCGGCTGCGGGCCGAGCGTCGGCGATGTCATCGATCTTCGGTGTCGGGATCAGTGCCCCGATCACGGATTTCCACCGCATGGACGGGTACGTAAGCGCGCTTGGTGGTCGGCTCGAAGAGTCGGTCGTTCGAGGGGTCGCTGCACTCGGTCCCTTGTCGACCACGCTGCGGAACTACTACGTCGATGTGAAACACCGTCGACGCCAGGTGCAGGTCGCGGTCGTGGGTGACACCGTCGAGATCTCGATCGGGGAACAACTCATCCGTTCCCACCCGGTCCGTCACGACCGCACCCGCCAACACGGTGCCCTCGCCAACCCCGGCGGCAGAGCGCGACGATCCAACGCCGCCTAGGAAACCCCGGACCGAGTGTCGGGTAGGTACCGAACAGGAAGTGTCGGGTACGTACCGGGACTTGACACTGCGGGATCCGGTCGAGTCTTCGGGATGCCAGAAGGTGCTCCTGAGGAAGATTCCTCACGCCGACAGGTCGGCCCGGGCGGCTCGGGCAGCGACGGCGCGGGCGGCGGAGTCGAGGCCGAGTTCGTCGGTCAGCGTGGTGACCTCGGCTCGGCGGGTTGAGAACGTGGCGATCTGGTTCCGGGTGAAACCGTCGATGTCGGCGAGACCGCGTTCGACGGACTGCCACCCGACACCCAGGGTCTCGGAAATGTGGCGTCGGGTGCCGGCGCCGGCGAAATCTCCGGCGGTCTTCGCGTGATGATGCAAGAGACGCGAGTCAAGGGCCTGGGTGCGGCCTTCGGCGGCACCAATGTTCGCGATCACGACATGGTCATGGAGCTGCGGTTCAAGGTTGCGGTTCGTCCGGTGTCGGTAGGAAGCGGCCCACACCCCAACGGCCTTCTCCGCGCCGCATCCACGCCACACACCCGCGGCGGTCGGGGTGTCTGCGTAGTAGCCGACGATGCTCGCGTTGGGTTGAGGTCGACGGGCACCTCGTTCGAGGTAGTCGATGATCTGACCGATAGCAGCAGACGCACCCGAGGCGTTTGATCCGAGTGGCGTGACGAAGACGATGGGCATGTCATCGGATTCGCCATCAACTCCGCCGATGCGACTCGGCATGTACCGTCCAAGTGATGGACTTGGTGGGGTTGCTTCGTCGTGCCAGCGACTTCTACGACCGACATCTCGCCGCGGTCCGATCGGACCAGTGGTCGATGCCGTCGATTTGTGATGGTTGGAGCGTGAAGGATCTTGCCGATCATGTTCTCGGTGGAAACCGGTTCGCGGTCGGCATGCTCGCAGGGCTTGATACGCCGACAGCGTTCGCTGCTGCGCTCGCCGATGGGTTCGATGCTGATCCGGTGACGGCATGTCGGGCGAGCATGCAATCGCAACTCGCCGCGTTCGAGGCTCCCGGCGCGCTCGAGGTTGTTGTGCATCATCCGGCCGGTGACATCGGGGCTCGGCAGTTCCTCGGGTTTCGGCTCGGTAATCTCTTGCTGCATGGATCGGATCTTGCCCGTTCAACCAGCGGTGACGACACGCTCGACGAAGAACTCGTGCGGCCGTTTGGGATGCGTATCAGTCGGGCCTCAGTGCGGCAGACGATCGTGGAGCGTTCGGTGAAGGACCGTCCGGGACCATCTCCAGCGACGCGTCGTTGTCGCTTCGTCTCCTCGACCTGACCGGTCGTCGACCCTGAACGACGAGGTCTGACCCGCCGTCGGCGGTAGCCAGCGGCTACCTATGTGTCTGACTTTTCTTGCGGAGTGGCGGCAACCTTTCTGGCCTCGCGTGGCTTGTCTCGACGACGGTGGCGCTTGCTGGGAACCGATGGGCTCGCGGGTTCGCTCGGAGTCACACGACTGGCGGTAGGAGCTGTCCGTCGTAGCGTTTGGTTCGGGCGACGACGCGGTCGCGTTCGGCGGTGAGGGCGTTGCGGCGCGGGTCGGCCAAGTACTTGTTCAGGGCGTCGTCGTCGGGGAACTGGAGGACTTGGACTTCGTCGGGTCCGTTGTCTGACCCGGTGAGGCGGACTCGCGAGACAACTGTTCCCGTGTGTTCATGAACGATCCGTAGTACGTGGTCTTCGTAGGCGGTCAGGTCGTCGCGGCAACCTTCGTTCGCCCAGAGCAGGAGGCACAATGTCAACACGAATTGAAGTTTCGCAGACGTGCTTCGATTCGAGCTGCGCGAGGCAGGCTTCGCCGTTTAGCCCCAGAACGTAAGTTCGGCGTGGTCGTCGATCTCGGCGAGCAGCGGGGCGATGGTGTGTTGGGGTTCGAGGAGGAGCCAGAGGTGGAAGCGGAGATCCCGGTCGCTCGAGTACAGGGTCCACTGCTTGGTTGTGTTGTTCCAGCGGCACCGAGCGACGGCGGAAGGTCGACTCTCTACCGTGATCGTCTTCGGCGACACGCGCCGAACACAGCACTGAGGAGAACCAATGGTCAGCGTTGCGCTCGTCGTCAAAATGATCGCGAAGGACGAGACCAAGAATGAGGTTGCCAAATTCCTCTCCGGGGCAGTGGCACTAGCGAACGCGGAGGAGGGCACACCTGTGTGGTTCGCGCTGCGCACCGATGACCACACGTTCTGGATCGTCGACGCGTTTCCCGGAGATCCGCAACGACAAGCGCCTCTCAACGGACCGATCGCCTCCGCGTTGATGGCCAACGCCGACAGACTCCTCGCCGCGCCGCCAGAGATCCATAACGCCGACGTCCTCGCGTCGAAGGTGGTCGCCTGAGCACTGGTCCACCAGGTGCTCGTCGAGACAGCGAAGGTCCGTTCTCGTGATGTTCCAAGACTCCAGGCAGACGGTCGCCCCAGCTGGCAGTATCGATCGACGGTTTGAATGAACCCATAAGGTCGGAGAACGCAAAACACGAACGAGGTAGTCGAATGCAAAATTCATCGACCGGGGTCTTCGCCGGGATCGGAAACACTCCACTCGTCGAACTGCGCCGCGTTGTGCCCAGCAGCGGGGCACGCATCGTGGCGAAGCTTGAATGGGCCAACCCGACCGGCAGTATGAAAGATCGTATGGCCCGCACTGCCATCGAAGGCGCGATCCGAGACGGACACCTCCGCCCCGGTGACACTGTCGTGGAGTACACCGCCGGCACCACTGGCATTTCTCTCGCTTTCGTATGTGCCGCGCTCGGGTATGGCCTCCACATCGTCTTTTCGGACGCGTTCAGCGTGGAGAAACGCCGCACGATGAAAGCATTCGGGGCGATCGTCGAGGAAGTGAAGAGCGATCACGGACAGATCACTGAGTCGCTCATCAAATCAATGATCGCGAGAGCTGGCGAGGTTGCCGCGCAACCGGGGCACTGGTGGTGCGACCAGTTGAACAACCACGACGCCATCGCAGGATACCTGCCGCTCGGCGAAGAGATCTGGACGCAAACAGGTGGGCGGGTCGACGCGTTCGTTCACGTCGTCGGGACCGCGCACTCCATTCATGGCGTGGCCCGCGCAATCCGGGCGCACATGCCCGGATTGTACGTCGCAGCAGTTGAGCCTGCGGAATCAGCCGTGCTCTCCGGTGGACCCACCGGGTCGAACCGGATAGAGGGAATCGGCATCGGGTTCGTACCACCGCTCTGGGAACCCGACCAGGTCGACGAGATCCAACAAGTATCAGCTGACGAGGCTATGGCGATGGCCAGACGCCTCGCCCGAGAAGAAGGACTCTTCGCGGGTACCTCCTCAGGGGCCAACGTCGTCGCCGCCCTACGCGTCGCCGAGCGTCTCGGCCCAAATACGACCGTAGCAACCATCATCTGCGATTCCGGTCTCCGGTACCTCTCAACAGAGCTCTACCGCACCGACTGAACAAAGACGCCGTCCAGATCTTGACAACGAAACTCTCAGCTGCCTCGAAGATCGAGAGCAATGCTTCAAACCCAACCGTAAACGGGTATCGGGACTTGACAGTGCAAACGGCGGTTTCACGAACGGTCACTGGGCTTTCCCACGGGTTGGCTGAGGCTCAGTAGCTGAATGTCGTCGCGCCGTCGCCAATCCATTCCCACAGTTGCACGGTGCCACCTGGTGACGCATTCGACACGAGTCCCGCGGAGTCGAGCTTCTTCGAGGTGAAGCAGATCGGACAGACGAGGAAGCGTCCCTGGGCTGCTGCATAGCGGGCCATGAGGTCGGGGATGCTCGGACAGTCTTCGCAGGCAGTTCCTACGGCGGTACCAACGAGTGCCAGGCGGACCGCTTCCTTCGTAAGGAACACGAGGGTCGGTCGCGGGCTCTCGGCCGCACCAACGGCGACGAGGAGTGCGATGGTGACGCGCTCAGCGTCCTCGAGGCCCGTGGTGAGGCTGATGACGGCGCGGTTGGTCGATGTAGTTGACATGTCTTCTTTCCATTCGTTGTTTGCTCGGATTGGTCAAGCACGTCGCTCGGGGACGAAACCCGAACAGAGCAGGTCGAGGGCAGCAATGCGCTCACTTGCTCGTGCGTACGAGTGCTGCTCGATGATTTGCCAGTGGTCATCGATTCGTGGAATCGGGCGCATGCGGAGTTTCCATGCGAGGTGAAGGCGATCACCGACGTCGCCGACGGTTCCGTCGAGTACCTCGAATCGCTCGGCATCACCGAACCACTGTCGGAAACGGTCGACGATCTGGGCGGCACCATGAAATTCGGCCGACCCGCTCGGCAGAAGCGCCCGCATCGTTGCGTCGGGCTCGAAGCAGTCGGCCATCTTGAGGAAGTGGCGTTCCGCGATTGCTTCGAGGAGGAGCCCACCGACCGACCATCGCGCCGTAGCGGGCGCGGCGTTCGCCATGTTCGCCGTTTTGCCCTGAGGCGGCCGGAGGACCGAATCGTTCATGGCAGACGTTCTACGAAACCGCGGCACGGGACCGCATCGGGTCTTCGCCCTATCTCCTGAGATCGCTCGTTGCCCCGTCGATACTTTCGCCGACGGCGATCAATCCGTGGCGCATCGCGAACAGCGCTGCGGCACCGCGGCTCGTGACACCGAGCTTCGTATAGACGTGCTCGACGTGAGCGCTGACGGTTTTCGGCGAGATGGTCAGTTGCTTCGCGATCTGCTTCTTTGTCATGCCGCGCGCGACCAACACGAGTACCTCGACCTCGCGGGAGGAGAGACCGCCTGCATGGCCCGCTTGACGTCGCACCCGATGTCCCGCCGCGTCCAGCACTGCGCGGACGGCATCACCGTCGAGACGCCCATCGGTCACCTCCGTGGCGATGACCCGCGTCGCGTCCTCTCGATCGAACGCGCGTCGGTGCGGCCTTGGTTCCAGGAGCGCGTGGTACACGTCGGCGGCTGCGATCACACGTGCGGTCATCGGCAGGGCGTCGGCGGTTATCCCCGACGGGTAGCCTGAGCCGTCCATTCGCTCGTGGTGCATCGCCGCGAGTTGCCCGATCGAGGCCAGCGCCGGGGGCTTCGAGAACGTGCGCGCGGTGAGGTACGGATGGGTGCGAATCCGTTCACGCTCGGTCTCGGTCAAACGGCCTGTCCTGTCCAGGATTCCCGCGGAGACTCCGATCGTGCCGACGTCGTGCACGAGCGCGGCCCGGTGTACCAATACGACGTCGTCGCCCGGCAGACCGAGCGTGGTTGCGGCCTTCGTCGCGAGCTGCGCGACGCCGCGTGAGTGCCCGAGCATGTACGGCGACTTGACGTCGGCGTAGTCGGCGAAGGCACCCAATGCCTGATCAAGTTCGTCGCCGTCGAGGTGACGGCCCAGCGTGTCATGTCGGGCGATGACTGTGTCCCAGCCATCGAGTTCGTCGATGGACGCAAGAAGATCGTCGGCGTGTGCACAGAAATGGTCGACGAGTTCCGGATCGAACTCGGTCCCGCGACGCGAGCGCAGCATCTCGACAGCTGCATCGACACCACCGATGCGGTGCAAGGCTTCGACGTCGTTGGCGATGTGCACGATCCGCATGATCCGGGCGATGTCGGTACCCGCCAGCTTGGCGGGCGAACCCTTGCCGTCCCAGCGTTCGAACGCCTGTTGGAGCGGGTCACGGACCGACGGACCGAGACCAAGTCGCAGCGACAGCTCGCCCGACGTTTCGCAATGCGAAGCCATCGACGCCTCGATCTCCTTCGACCCGCTCGCCAGGAACCGCCCGATCATCGTGAGCCGGCGGATCGGGGAGCTTCCACTCGCGATGTGGCCGATCATGAATCGCATCATCGGCCTGCCGGTCATGTCGAGGAGATAGCTGTCGGCGCGCACCGCCATGTCGTCGCCGAACCACTTGCCCATCTCGTGCGCGTCCGCGACGCAACCGACCCACGCGAGCAGCGACACGTAGAAGATCGCGGCCCGTTGGTCGTCGGACAGCCCCTCGAGCTCGGCAACGCGCATCGCGATCAGTGTCTGGCGGATGATGTGATGCTGCGGCTGACCCAACCCCAGGTCCGTCGCAAGGGACAGCGCAGCCACCAACGCGGCCAACCGAACACCGTCTCCTTGATGCGTCACCTCACCAGGGTACGGACCCGGGGCTAACCGTGCACTGCGCGTCGCACATTGATCACCGATGGCGGTCGCGGTACCATGTAGCAAGGCCCCGGGTCAAAAATCTCGATTATCGGGCGAAGACCCGATGCGCAATTGGTCTGTGTCTCGTATAACAGACGAGTCAGTGGAAATACGATCAACTCTCTGACACCGAGACTTGAAAGAGAGACGCCAATGACCGACCACGTACTTGTCGACCCCGACGCCCTACGCGAGCAAGTGCGTATCAAATACCGCGAGGTCGCCGCCGAACCGAATCGAACCTTTCACTTCCACACCGGACGGCCGCTCGCCGACCGACTCGGATACGACGCAGCGGCGGTCGATCCACTGCCCGACGGAGCCGTCGAATCCTTCGCGGGCGTCGGCAACCCGTTCTCCACACGACGAATCGGCTCTGGTGAACGGGTCGTCGATGTCGGCTCGGGTGCCGGGTTCGACTCGTTCATCGCAGCAGGCCTGGTCGGGGTCGGCGGTCGCGTCATCGGGGTCGACATGACGATCGAGATGTTGGAGAAGTCCCGTAAGACTGCGGCGGTTCTTGGGCTCTCGAACGTCGAGTTCCGCGACGGTCTCGCGGAGACGCTTCCCGTCGACGATGGCTGGGCGGACGTCGTGATCTCCAACGGCGTCATGAACCTGTGTGCCGACAAGCAGGCCGTGTTCGCGGAAGTCCGACGGGTACTCAAGCCGGGCGGCTGGTTCCAGTTCGCCGACATCGCGAACGGCCGAGAAGTGCCACCCGATGCACTGCGCGACATCGATCTCTGGACCGGTTGAATTGCCGGAGGGCTGCCCCGTGCGGGCTGGCAGACGATGCTCGAAGACAGTGGGTTCACCGACGTATTGATCGGTGAACCAGTCGACACGTTCGGAGGCGCAACCGGTGAGGAGAAGGCCAGGGCCTTCGAGGTCTACGGCTACGCCTTCCTCGCCCGGCGGGCGTGACCCCGATCCACCTGTCCGCGGAACCGATCGTAGAGAACGGTGAGTGCTCAACACAACGCGACGATGGAGGTGCTCGACTCTTATATAAGCGCGCTTGGTGTTCGGCTCGAAGTATCGGTCGTACGAGCAGGCCATCGCACCCGGTTGTTGGGCGATTCTTTTTCGGGCGCTGCGACGGCGCCGCGCGCGGACTCTCTGCGAGATCCGCTTCGTTCAACGCGTTGAACCACCGTTCCAGGAAACGGGCCGACTCTGCGGAATCAGCGGAAAAGCCGACGGGAGAGACCCTGCTCAGCGGAACCAAAGGACGCAAACCTACCGATGTCATAGCCTTTTTTTGCCAAGGTGAGGGTCGCGGGTTCGAATCCCGTCTTCCGCTCCAAGAAGATGATCATGAGCAGCTGATTCGCCGGGTCGGCGAGATGATCTGCGGCCGGAGCTGCCCATCATGCCCATGAAGTTGCCCATCAACTTGGGCATCGGTGTGTCCGAACTCTGTCGCATGCAGGGTTCGATGCGGTTCACGACTCCGGGTTGTTGACGAATGCGGTCAGTCGAATTGCTGTGTTGATGCGTCGTGTCGAAGCAGCCGGGATGACGGTGACGTACACCGATCGGACATTGGCGGCCCGTCATCATCAACACGAGATTGTTGTGTGGCTGCGCCGTCGTTCTGACGAAGCGAAGACTGAGGTCCTTGTCATCACCGGGTTGCTGGCTGATCTAGCCGAGCGGTCTCTCGCCGAGTACGACGCGATCGGCAAGTCGAAACGCCGTCCGAAGCGGGCGGCACGCCGACGACTTGATGAACTCGCGGTCCTTGTGTAACGGACCCGGCGTCTCATCACCCAAGCCCGCACACGCATTGATGGCGGTGTCCCGCCCGGTGCCTCACGGCTCGTCTCGCTCCACGAGCCCGGTGCGCGACCGATAGCGAAAGGTCGGCTCGGAAAACCTGTCGAGTTCGGCTACTAAGCCCAGGTGTGTGACAACGGTGCCGGCCTCATCGTTGATCACTGCGTGCACATCGGCAACCCTCACGACACCGATCTCTGGAGGTTGGACGAGCCGGACCGTGGCCGCCGGAGAGGCAGTCGCGCTCGGTTCACAATGGGCGCACAGTTGTTCGTTGCCGGGCCGAAGAACCGGTGCGTTTCTTTCCGCCCGGGGGCGGCGGATTCCCCCGTCGAATTTCGTTGAAGATCGCATCGAGCACCCAGGCGACCATAGGGCCGGATTCGTCGCCCGACACGCCATACTCCTCGCGCATGCGTAGCCACGCTTGTGCAGACACGAGACACCGGACAACAGCTGCAATGCGGACATGGTCTCGTTTGCTCAGGTCGGGCAGGATCGCAGCGACGACGCGCGCGACCTGTTCCGAATTTTCCCTCGTGTCTGGCGAAAAGCGACGGGGATCTGCGTTGAACAGCGCTTCTGCCCGGGCCGCGACGTGAAACTCTTCGAGACCGGCCATGACTTGGACAGCGACCGCCTTGAGATCGTCGACTGTTTCGACCTGCACCGACATTTGCCGTTGGTTTATCGAACGCATAAGCCTCGACGTGAGCCCCGCGAGGAGCGCGTCGCGATCCGGGAAGTGGCGGTAGACCGTACGCTCCGAGACGCCAGCGGACTGCGCGATCTCGCGAGTCGCGATCTCGTCGATGCGATGTGACTCGAGGAGCGTGGTCACCGCATCGAGGATCAGGTCTCGCGTCTGTTGAGCATGTCGTTCTCGAAGAGGGGACGAGTATTGGCGAGAAGTGGTCACAGTCATCTTCGGCTCGAGGTTGATGGACACATCATGACATAGTTCTGACTAACTGGCAAGATTACGTATTGACGGCAGGATACTGTTGCCATTATGCTCGGTCCATGAAGCAGACACCATCAGCCTCGACCGCTGTGTTCGCTCCTCCTTCGCACGGAATGTGGGAATTGGAGACGACTCACCACGGGTTGCGGCCACTGTCACCGTTCCTGCGAGACGCGTACAAGCGGGGGTTCGAGGCCGGCACAACAGCGCTCCTCAAGCGCTGGGGCCTGCCGTTGGCCGGCATCCGGGCCGAGCTGGTGAACGGATGCATATACGTCCGACCAACTGCTGTGGGGGAGGGCAACAAGCCGTCACCGATGCCGCCGAAGCTCATCATGAAGTTAATTGTTCGCGTGCATCCGGAAATGCGTCGACGGTCACGAACGGCAGCACAGGCGTGGAAGGAACGGCGGTGGCGAGCCGAGGTCGACCAATGGTTCAACCACGACCGGGCGGAGATCGTCGCACGGAACCTGGCGTTCCAGGGCGTCAACTTTTCGACACTCAACAACGCACAGCTCGCGTCGCACGTCACCGAAATCCTCGCCCATTTCGAGGAACAGGCGCGGAAGAACATGGAGAACCACGGTGGCGACCTGATGCCGGTCGGCGATCTCCTGGCACACTGTTCCGAGTGGGGCATTGATCCCGGAGAGGCCGCAGGACTTCTTCGCGGCAGCTCCCCCGCAACCGTCGAAACGGCACGTCTGCTGGAACCCGTCGCACTCGCGCTGCGCGATAGCGACGTGCACAAGCGGCCGATGTCGGTCGAGGAAGTGCGTCAGCTCAGCCCTGAAGCACGCGTCGCTGTCGACTCGTGGCTTGAGCTACACGCATGGCGACTCGTAACCAGCGACGACATCGACCGCCCGACGCTCGCCGAGATCCCCGCACTCCAACTCGCTGCGCTCCTCGCAGCCGGTAGCCGCGATATCACGGGCAGCGTCCCGGTGGATGTCGAGGCCGTGCGACGCCGGGTCCCTGCCGACAAACAGACGCTGTTCGACGAGCTGCTCGAGGAAGCGAGGTACGGCAACCCTCAGCGCGAGGACATCCGCGGAATCCGTTGGAACTGGCCGGGAGGCCTGTTGCGTCGGGCCCTCCTTGAAGCGGGCCGACGGCTCGCAACGAGTGGCGCGCTGGCCGACCCCGAGCACGTCGCCGAACTCTCTCCCGTTGAACTCACGAACCTGTTGACAAACGGAACCGGACCCAGCGCCGGTCACGTTGGTGAACGGGCAGCGACACGCGACCACATCGAAGCGATGCCCCCTCCACGGATGCTGGGCGAACCCGAAGCCCCACCTCCCCTCGACGCATTTCCTGCGGCCATGGCACGCGCCACGGCGGCGATGATGAGCAACCTCGTGGCAGATGCGACTCCGCCCCAATCCGACGTTCTCCGCGGCGTCGGAATCGGTGGCGAAACCTACCGTGGTCGTGCGCGCATCGTAACCGGGGCGAGTGATGCGTTCGAGCGACTCGAACCCGGCGACGTGCTCATCGCCCCGTTCATCGGCCCATCGTTCAACTCAATACTTCCAATACTCGGCGCGCTCGTCGTGGAAGAAGGTGGCCCGCTTTGCCACGCAGCGATCGTTGCCCGCGAGTTCGGTCTACCGGCTGTCATCGGTGCGAGGGGAGCGACCGTTCACATCGCCGATGGTGCCCTCGTAGAAGTCAACGCCAGCACCGGAGTTGTCCGGGCAATCCGAGCCGCGGGCAGCGTCACCGAACACGACCGGCCGCCTGTTCACGAATGGGAATCGTGACCTTGGGCTTCTTCGATGCGGCCATCGAAGGGAAAACAGCTGAGCGCCAGACCGCACAAGAGCACCGCCGTTGTCCTACGGAGTCTTCAAAGTTACCATCCCGAACGTAGGGCCTGCCCAGGGGCGAGGTGACGTCTTGGGTTGTCATGTCGTGGTTGTCGGCCAAGACACGAACGGCATTTCCGGCAGCAAGTTCCGAAAGGAGTTGCTCGACAGCGCGGCGTGATGCGTATGGCGAGGGGTCGAGGGTCGGTTTCAGCGGCCAGACGCGCAGCGAGGCGTATACGGTCTCGGACACCAAGCTCGAATGTCATGCTGACTTGTTAAACGACGCAAACACAATCACGGGCCCGACGTTCCACAAGACCCTTCGGGTCTGGCGCCTTGTGTCGCGGACGTCGAAATTCGTGTCACCGACGACGCCCGCTTCACAGAGTCGATCAAGGTCGCTCAGTCTGTCGACGCAGAGTGCACCAATCTTGGCGTCCTGACAGCGGCAGACTTTGCAGTGTCCCTGAATAGCCCGTGAGGATTGGGCGAGCGCGCCGTTGGGTCGGGTCGGTCCGGCATTTCGGAGGCGCGATTCTGCCGTCGACTGGTCGTGACCTGCGCCGCTCCGAGAAGGCGACGCTCGCCACTTGGGCGGCGTTTTCGTCGGTTGCGGGGTCCGCTCGATAATGGTAGTGTTATGCCGTGGCTCCGCGCGACTGGTCGGTTGAGTTCCACCCATCTTGCGACGCTTGGGCGGACTCACTTGATCAGTCGGACGCGCAAGCGTTGCTCGCTGCCGTGCGAATCCTTCGTTCTGAGGGTCCGTCATTGGGTCGGCCGTTAGTCGACACGGTCGTAGCGAGTCGTCACCCGAACATGAAGGAATTGCGGCCGGGCTCGACCGGGCGCACTGAAGTACGAGTGCTTTTCGCCTTCGATCGTCAACGAAAAGCGATCCTGTTGATCGGTGGCGACAAAAGCAGGGATGGGCGTGGCTGGTACCGGACCAACATTCCAATCGCCGATGACATGTTCGACGAACACCAACGTGCCATAGAAGCCGCTACCGAGAAATCAACAAGAAAGGGAAAGCGATCGTGAGTTTGAAAAGTTGGGAAGAAAAGGTCCTCAGCGTCGAGGGCGCAGCGAAACGCGTTGCCGAGATCGAGGATGAACTTCGATTGGCTGCCGGTCTCACTGCGTTACGCGAACGTGCCGGTTTGACGCAACGTGAACTGGCCGATCACATGGGCGTCTCGCAACCGCGGATCGTCGCGATCGAGAAATCGAGAAACGTCACAATTGCTGTGCTCGACGCGTATGTAAGCGCGCTTGGTGGTCGTCTCGAAGTGTCGGTTGTGCGAGAAGGCCGTCGCACTCGCTTGCTCGGTGAGCCGACGACCCCGCGGGTTGACTCTGCGAGATCTGCTTCGTTTAATGCATTAAACCATCGCTCCCGGAAACGGGCCGACTCTGCGGAATCGGCGGAAAAGCCGACGGGAAAGACCCTGCTCAGCGGAACCAGACGACGCAACCAGCCGATGCCATAGCCATTTTTTTGCCAAGGTGAGGGTCGCGGGTTCGAATCCCGTCTTCCGCTCCAAGCGTTTACGCAGGTCAGCCGGGCTTTCGAGCCCGGCTGAGTGCGTCCTCGGCGGATGGTTTGCCCAAGGTTTGCCCATGCCGTGCCCATGGGTGTGTGCAGTTCCGCCTCATAGTGGACAGTGTGGTTCCGGTTCCTGGGCGACACTTTTGGGACAGTTCCGGTAGGTGGGCGACACCTGTTCCGGTTCCTGGCTGACACTTCGGGGTCCGCGTTCGGGTTGGTGCCACCTT
>JANOJN010000017.1:0-7636 GCA_031418775.1 Acidimicrobiia bacterium | reverse complement strand
CCCGGCAGCAGTTTGCGCCTGGCAAGATCGCCTGCCCCGCCGAACAGCACGATCACGTGAGGCTGAAGTGGCGACATGAGCGCCGGCGTCAGGTCCAGCGGGTCCGTATGCGTACTGACCATCTCGTTGCCTGTCATGGGCTGACCCTACCGGCCCGGAAGGGTCAATTGGCGGTTGGGAACAGGCGCACGATGCTGCGACTTACAGCCGCGTTCACCGGAGTGGACGGCTCGGCCCGAGACCATGCCCCGGACGAGAGCTCGCAGACCTCGACCGCGGCATCACTCGGAGCGCAGACATCGCTGCCGATCGACTCGACCAGCCAGCAGGAGCCGTTCGCAGATGTCCGCAGCAAGCGTCCGCGACCGCCGAGCGGGGAGGGAGTGTCGAACTCGGCCGAGGCGAGGTCGACGAGGACGACGGGGAGGTCCACGGCATCGTCGGTGGCGCCGGTCGGTCCACTGAACCAGGCGAGCGCGAGGGACCTGACCGGGGTCAGGGTCTCGAAACGCAACACGCCGGTCGGGATGAACGAGTACGAGCCACGCGGAATCACGCATCCGCTGATGCGCAACTCGCCATCGAGCATCACCACCTCTTCGTCGACGGAGTAGCGGCACGGGGTCGCCCGATGCCATCCCTGCGGGAAACGCACGAGCGCACTCGACGAACCCGGTGCCGGGTCGACGTGGAGGCGAATCATCTCGACGGCGGGCTCGGCGAGCGGGATAGGGATCGTGAGCCACTCGTGCTCACGCCGAAGCTCAACGACGCTCATGCCAGTTCCCCTCGGTGGAGGTGGCGGTGCTGGTCAAGGATTCGGCGCGCCGTGCGAACGACGGCCTCGTCGATCATCTTGCCGCCGTCGTCAGCGATCACCCCTCGACCAGCCGCCACGGCGTCGTCGTAGAGCCGCACCAACCGCGCCGCCCGCTCCACCTCGGGACCGGTCGGCGTGAAGACCTCGTTGACGACGTCGATCTGGGCAGGGTGGATGCACGACCGCCCGCGAAAGCCCATGCGCCGGAGGTGCTCCGTCGAAACACGAAGCGCGTCGAGGTCGCGGAAGTCGGTCGACACCGGCCCGACGGGGGGCTCGATCCCCGCAGCCGCGGATGCCAGGACGACCGCGGCCCGCGCCGTCAGCATCTCGCGTTCATCGCCAGGCGTGAGCTCGATGCCAAGGTCGGCCGAAAGATCCGCCTCACCGATCGCCAGACGGCGAACCCGCGGCGCCTCGGCGATGTGCCGGGCGTCGAGGATGCCGCGCGCGGTCTCCAGCAGCGCCACCACCGTGATCGAGCCGTGTTCGATCCCCGACTCCCGCTCCAACACGTCGAGTTCGGCACTGACACGGAGGAGTTCGTCCACGGTCGACACCTTCGGAACGTACAACGCGTTGATGTTGAATCCGCATCCGGGGATGATCGTTCGAAGGTCTTCGACGCCGAGGTCACCCCAGTTGATGCGGACGAGCAGCGCCGGACCAGTCGTCGGCTGGGCGCGGATGAAATCGGTGACGAGCGCCCGGGCGGCGTCCTTGTTCGCAGGCGCGACTGCGTCCTCGAGGTCGCAGATGACCCCGTCGGCCGGACGCTGGACCGCCTTCATCAACTTCTCGTGCTGGTCGCCCGGCGCATACAGCGTCGAACGCATGACGGGGCGGTTTGCGGGAGCGATCACCACGGTCGGTCCGTGACCGGGAACCGGTCCGGCGTGTGGCCTCGCTTGGCCACGAGAAAGGTGCGGTCGAACGAGCAGACGACAATGCCGTTCTGGTTGAGCCCTCGCGTCTTCACACTCACGATGCCGGCGTTCGGCCGCGAGGACGACTCCCGTTTGTCGGTGACGAGCGACTCGGCGTAGAGCGTGTCGCCGACGAACACCGGGTTCGGGAGACGGATGTCGTTCCACGCCAGATTGGCCTGCGCGTTCTGGGTCAGATCGCTCACGCTCATGCCGGTGACGAGCGCGACCGTGAAGGCGGAGTTGACGAGGGGTTTGCCGAAGATGCCGCCTTCCGAATAGTGGTTGTTGAAGTGCAGCTGGTTGGTGTTGAGCGTGAGGTTGGTGAACCAGATGTTGTCGGCTTCGCAGATCGTCCGTCCGAGGGGATGGCGATACACATCACCGAGTTCGAAGTCTTCGAAGCACCGACCCGTCCAACCGGGCTTCACGTGCGGTTCGGGAAGGTCGCTCATTGCCGACGAATCTACCGGGCCGACCCGGCGATGGCCGAACCTGCGACCTGCGTCGGTTGGCGCATAGCGTGGACGATGTGACTGTCGACGCGTATCGAGCCCTGTGCATGCAAGTTGCCTGCCCGGCGGTGAACGCGGCAGCGTCGGTCGACGAGGCACGGGCCATCATGGCGTCGACGATCGACCGGCTCGATCGCCAGATCAGCGCGTCCAAGGGATTCGCCGGTCCCGACGTGAAGCTCGTCGTGCTCCCCGAATACTTCCTCACGGGATTCCCGATGGGAGAACCGCTCGGCGTGTGGGCCGAGCGGGCGGCGTGCGCGCCTGACGGAGCCGAAGAGGAGCGACTCGGCGCCATCGCGCAGCGACAGGGCGTCTACCTCTCCGGAAACCTGTACGAGACCGATCCCGCATTCCCCGGTCTGTACCTCCAGGCGTCGTTGATCTGGGCGCCGAACGGAGACGTCGTGCTCCGCTATCGGCGTTTGCACTCGCTCTTCGCGCCGACTCCCCACGATTTGTGGGACGCGTACGTGGGTGCCTACGGCATCGACGCCCTCTTTCCGGTCGCCGACACGCCACTCGGGCGTCTGGCGTGCGTGGCAAGCGAGGAGATCCTCTTCCCCGAGCTCGCACGTGCGCTTACGATGCGGGGAGCCGAAGTGCTCCTACATTCCACGTCGGAGGTTGGGTCACCGCGCCAGACACCGAAGGATGTCGCCAAGCTCGCCCGCGCCATCGAGAACCTGGCGTTCGTGATTTCCGCCAATTCCGCGTCGATCACCGGGACGGACATTCCCGCGGCGTCCACGGACGGAAAGAGCCAGATCGTCGACTTCAACGGACGCATCCTCGTCGAGGCGGGTCTCGGCGAATCGATGGTGGCCAACGCCGAGATCGACATCGAAGCGCTGCGCCGAGCGCGGCGACGTCCGGGGATGCCGAACCTGCTCGCCCGCAATCGGTTCGAGTTGTGGGCCGGCGAGTACGAGCGGGCAGTCACCCAGCACCTCGGCCACCCCGCATCAAACATCGATCCGGCCGCCATTCCAGACCGTTCGCACTTCATGCGAACCCACCATTCGGTCATCGAGCGGCTGGCCGAAGCCGGGGTCATCGGGTGAACACCGAGATCGTCCTGCGCGACCCCCGAACCGGCCGGTCCGACGGCACGGTGCCATTCACATCGCCGCAGGACCTCCGGATGATGGCGACGCGTCTCCGCGCCGCTCAGCCGGCGTGGGAAGCCCTGGGAGTGGACGGCCGCGCCGCTGTGCTGCATCGTTGGAAGGACGCCTGTACGGCGCGGCGTGACGAGATCATCACTGCGCTCGCCGCCGATACCGGACGGTGGCGTGAGAGCGTCCAGGAGTTCGATGCCTTCCTCGGCACGATCGAGCGGTGGTCATCGCTGGCACCCAAGCTGCTCAACGAACCACGACGCTTCACCAGCACCCTGGGCTTCATCGACATCGACAAGAACCTCCGCCCATACACACTCGCCGGAATCATCAGTCCCTGGAATTTCCCCCTGGTGCTGTCGACGATCGACATGCTGCCGGCAGTCATGGCCGGCACCGCGGTGCTGCTCAAGCCGAGCGAGGTCACCCCACGATTCGCCGCTGCCCTGCGCGACTCGCTCGCCGGAGTTCCGGCGCTCGGGTCGGTGTTCTCCATCGCCGTCGGAGACGGAACCGTCGGCGCGCAGATGATCGAGCTCGTCGATCTCGTGTGCTTCACCGGGAGCGTCCCGACGGGACGTCGGGTCGGTGCGATGGCGGCAGCGCAGTTCGTCCCGGCGTTTCTCGAACTCGGGGGGAAGGACCCGGCGATCGTGCTCGCCGGCGCCGACGTGGACCACGCGACCACCGCGCTGCTGTGGGGAGCAACGTCGAATGCCGGCCAGGCCTGCCAGTCGATCGAGCGCATCTACGTGGAAGCCTCGATCCACGACGAGTTCGTCGACCTGCTGGCGAAAAAGGCAGCACGCATCGGCCTGTGCTTCCCCACCTACGACACGCCCGGACTCGGCCCGATCATCGCCGAGCGTCAAGTGCCGATCATCGACGCACACCTCGCCGACGCGCTCGCGAAGGGTGCCGTGGTCCGTGCCGGTTCCTCTGCCGTGGAGAACCACGGCGGCGGGTCATGGGTCCGGGTCACCGTGCTGAGCAACGTCGACCACACCATGGCCATCATGCGCGAGGAGACCTTCGGACCGTTTCTTCCGGTGATGGCCGTGGCCGACGCCGACGAAGCCGTGCGGCTCGCCAACGACTCGCCGTTCGGTCTCTCAGCGGCCGTGTTTGCGGCGACGACCGAAGAGGCAGAGGCCATCGCCCGGCGGCTGGATGCTGGGGCGGTGAGCGTCAACGACTCCACTCTCACCGCACTGGTGTGGGAGGGCGAGAAGCATTCGTTCAAATCGAGCGGGCTCGGCGGTTCGCGCATGGGTCCTGCGTCGCTGTTCCGTTTCCTGCGCAGTCAGGCGATCCTCGTGAAGACGAATCTCGCCGTACGCGACCCCTGGTGGTACCCGGCGGAGTTGTTCGAAGGGTTGTAGTGGCCCCGCCTCGACGCGACGGCGACTGGCGCGGCACAATTGCCGCATGGGAATCCGTGAAGACATGCCGGTGCTGGCCAGCCACGAAGGCTACTGGACCGGTGAGTACGTCCACGTCGACCCGGCGGGCAACGTCGTCGATCGCCACCGTGCCGATCTCAGCTGCACGTTCCCGACGGAAGGTGACTGGCCCTACTTCCAGACCAACACCTACACGTGGGAGGACGGTCGCCAGGAGATCATCAAGTTCCCGGCCGCGTTCCACGACAAGGCAATCTGGTTCGACACGGACCGGATCGACGGCAGGGCCTGGGAGGTCGACGACAACACGGTGATCCTCACGTGGGTCTACAAGAACGACCCCCGCAACTACCTCTACGAGATGATCCAGATCGACGCCGACAAACAACATCGCGCCCGCACATGGCATTGGTTCGAAGGTGGCGAACTGGTCCGCCGGACGCTCATCAAGGAACGCCGCGTCAACTAGCGCTGCTCCGCAGCCCCGGGCGCCCCCAGTGTCGCGGCCTACTTCTTCCCGGTCGACCCCGGTCGGGTGATCGGTAGAGCAGCGAGCCACTCCGGCACGGCATCGGGCGGCCAGCTCTGCACATCGAGCGAGAGCGCGCTGACGAGCGGCACGCCGAAGTCGGCCGTCCCCCCGGTGCGATCCACGAGGACACCAACTCCCACAAGCGTCGCGCCGACGGAGTCGACGAGCTGCGTGCACTCGCGGATCGATCCACCCGTCGTGAGCACATCGTCCACGACGAGAACCCGGTCGCCGTCGCGGAGGTGATCCGGTCGACGGAGGAAGCGGTCACCGTTCGGACTCTTCTCGCCGTATGCCGCTGTCGCTCCGAGCTGCTTGGCAACCTCGTACGCCATCACGATGCCGAGCGTGGTCGGCCCGAGTACGACGTCGACGCCAACACCCGTCTCGCGAACCTTCTGGCCGATGAGCGCACAGAGCGCTTCTACGTGCTGCGGGTAGCGGAGGACGTCGAACTTCTCGAAATACGTGTCGGCATGGCGGCCGCTCGTGAGCACGAAGTGGCCACGCAGCAGCGCTCCCGTTTCGAAGAAGAGCGCCAGCACATCGTCATCCGTCAGCGACATGGGATCGAACGATACTGCCCGGACCCGACATGGGTTCCTGTCGCGTCGCCAATCGCTCAGGCGATCCGCTGGTACAGGCGCACGCGAATGCGAAGGGCGACGTCGCGATGATCGTCGGCCAGTTCCCAGCCGAACGAGGGCGGGATTTCCGGACGTTTGTGGGGCGTCACGATCACCAACCACGGGGAGACCGACGCAAGGGCGTGACAGACGAGAGGCAGCCACGACGGTTCACAGAGATGCAATGCGTAGGAGCAGACCACGCCCGAGAACGACCGACCGTCGAGCGCGCCTTGGGCGACATCGGCGAACGAATGCGACTCACAGGCCCGTCCGACCCGAGTCCGATAGGCCTCGCCGGTGTAGGGATCGCACGCGCGGATACGTTCGATCGGCAGACCGCCGGCCATCAGCCCGAGCGTCACCTCTCCGCTTCCACACGAGAGATCGAGCACCTCCCCGGCAAACGCCGAAGGCCACCACGACACCGCGAGGCCGAGCACCTCGACGATCGAGTCTTCATGAGGATTGCGATACGACGAACCCGAGTCGCGGTACCAGCCTTCGGCACCTTCGGGGTGCGCGGCGTAGTTGTCGCGGACACCGTTGGCGTTGGTTACCACGGCGTCGCGGCACCGAACCATTTCATGGTCACGTGCTCCATCACGGAGCAGAGCTTGGCAGACTGTGCGGCATCGCTATGACCGACTCGTCCACGCTCCAATCGCTTCTCGGCTTTCTCCACGCATCGCCTTCGCCATTTCACGCGGTAGCCGAGGCCCGCCGCAGGCTCCAGGCGGGGGGATTTCGTGCGTTGACGGAGACGGAGCCGTGGAGCGATGTGTCCGGCCGATGCTTCGTCGAACGCGACGGCGCGTTGGTTGCCTGGGTCTCCGAGCAGGCCGACGTGCCGCAGTCGGGATTCCGTATCATAGGTGCACATACCGATTCCCCCAACCTGCGGGTGAAGCCGAACACCTCCATCGAAAGCGTTGGCTACCGCCAGGTTCCGGTGGAGATCTATGGCGGCGCGCTTCTCAATTCCTGGCTCGACCGTGACCTCGGGATCTCCGGCAGATTCATCCTGCGGAGCGGGGACGCCGCACTGGTTCGGATCGACAAGGCGATCGGCCGGGTCTCGCAATTGGCGATCCACCTCGATCGCGAGGTGAACGAGAAGGGACTCGTTCTCGACAAGCAGCTCCACGTCCTCCCGATGGTTGGGCTCGGCGAGTTCGCCGGTGATGCCTTGATCGCGTGGGTGGCCGCGCAGGCAGGAATCGCGCACGCCGACGTGCTCGCCCATGACCTGATGTTCCATGACGTTGCTCCGCCGGGACTCCTCGGCCTTGACGACGAGTTCGTCGTGAGCGCGCGCATCGACAACCAGTTCTCCTGCTGGGCGGCGATCGACGCGCTCGTGAACGACCGAAACGCAACTCGCGGTCCCATCCCGATGGTTGCGCTCTTCGACCACGAAGAGGTCGGTTCCTCCTCGACCACGGGGGCCGCCGGTCCACTCCTCGAGACGGTCATCGACCGGATCGCGGCAGTGTCCGGACTCACGACTGATGAGCGCGCGCGAGCGCTCGCCCACTCGACGTGCCTCTCGTCCGACATGGCCCACGCGGTACATCCGAACTACGCCGAACGGCACGAGCCCGGCCATCGTCCAATCCCGAATGGTGGGCCCGTCCTCAAGGTGAACGCCAACCAGCGCTACGCCACATCCGCCGTCGGAGCCGCTCGGTTC
>JANOJN010000016.1:0-83312 GCA_031418775.1 Acidimicrobiia bacterium | reverse complement strand
TGCACCTGGTCGAACGACAGTCCTGCGTCGAGCGCGACCGTGGTGTGACTGTCGATGCAATACCGACAGCCGAGCAGCGCCGACGTGCGCACGATCACGATTTCCTTCGTTCGGAAATCCACTGACGATGCGCCGAGCGCGGCACCGAGGAACGGCATCGCCACTTCGGTGAGCTCCGGCACGTGCGCCATGGTGGCCAGGATCGGCCCTGGATCGCCCCGGGCGTAATAGGGACGCATGAGGAGGGGCGCATCCTCTGCAGGAAGAGCAGGCACAAGCATGAAGATCACCCTAGCCAGGCCGAGCCGGAACACCCACGCGCCGCTGAGAGAGCCTGAGGATCGCCGACGCTCGAGTCGGTAGCCTCATTCGCGATGACCATTGTGATCGTTCTGGCCAAGGCCCCGTCGCCGGGACGTGTGAAGACCCGACTCACCCCTCCGCTCACGGCGGACCAAGCGGCGGCTGTCGCCGCAGCCGCGTTGGACGACACGTTCCGAGCTGTGCTCAGGTCGACGAGGTCGACCGGCACCGTGGCCGTGTTCGACGGCGACCCATCGCCGTGGGTCCCGACGGGAATCGCCGTGATCCCCCAAGTCGACGGCGGGCTCGACCGAAGGCTGCCGGCCGCGTTCGGCGACGTGCACGCGCTTCACCGCACCGCCATGGTGCTCATCGCCATGGACACGCCACAGGTCACCGCGGCGATGGTCGACGAGGCCATCGACGCGCTGGCGCAAGCCGAGGTCGACGCGGTGTTCGGCCCGGCCGACGACGGCGGGTTTTGGCTCATCGGGCTCCGGGCCCTCCGTCCGGACGAGACAAGCTACGACCTGCTCTTCCACGACGTGCCGATGAGCACCGACGAGACCGGAGCGGCCCAACGAGAACGACTGTTGTCGTGCGGATGGCGCGTCCACGACGTCGGACGGCTACGCGACATCGACGAGATCGGCGACATCGTCGCGGTCGCGAACGCAGAGCCTCGCCTGCAGGTGACGAGAGCCTGGCGCATAATCGAGCGTGCGTTGGCCAACTCCGCCCTTCCAGAGTCCGCTCCTCCGGACACCGCGGTTCCCGACGCCACGGTGCGTTGACGATCCAGGGTCAGCGCAGCAGCTTGCCCATGTCCTTCACCGCACGCAGCGTGCCCTTGAAGGTGCCCGTCACCTTCGACTCACCGGCGAGACGTGGCGCGTAGGGCACGGGCGTTTCACCGATCGTCCATCCAGCCCTATGCGAGCGTAGGACCATCTCCAAAGGCCAGCCCGACCGGCGATCCTTCATGCCGAGCCCGAGCAGAGCCTCGCGACCACATGCGCGCATAGGACCGAGATCGGTGAACGCCACCTTCGTCCGACGACGCAGTTCAAGAGCGAGGGCTCGGTTGGCGACGCGCTGGTGAACGTGCATCGCCCCCTTCGATGGGCGTCGAGCGCCAAGCATCAGCTCGAAACGTCCGTCGATCACGGGACCGGCAACGAGCGGAAGATGCCGAGGATCCAGCGATCCGTCGCCGTCGAGGAAGCAAACGTAGCGCGCAGTGGCGGCAACGAGCCCGGCGAAGCAGGCTGACCCGAATCCGGGGATCGTCTCGCTCACAACGAACGCACCGTACGACGCAGCAACCGCCGCGGTGTCGTCCGTCGAGTTGTTGTCGACGACGATCGGACGGTACCCCACTGGCATACGCGCGAGAAGCCATGGCAAGTTCTCGGCCTCATTGAGTGCGGGAATGATCACGTCGACAAGCGGCGTGGTGGGGTCAGAAAGCACGGGAGCGCACCCTAATGGGATACAAAAGAGGTCCAATGCGTGTTCTTGTCACCGGCGGCGCCGGATTCATCGGTTCCCATGTCGTCGACGACCTCATCACACGTCGCGTCGAAGTGACCGTCCTCGACAACCTCGATCCCCAGGCGCACGCCGAGCGCCCCGACTATCTCGACGAACGGGCCACCTACATGTGGGGCGACTGCCGGGACATCGACGCATGGCGCACGGCGCTCGATGGCGTGACCGCCGTCTGCCACCAGGCCGGAAAGGTCGGCCTGGGCGTCGACTTCGGCGACGTCGACGACTATGTGAGCCACAACGACACGGGTTGGGCCGTCGGCCTGCGCGCCCTCCACGACGTCGGATTCGCCGGTCGCATCGTTCTGGCATCGAGCATGGTCGTCTACGGCGAAGGTCGCTACCGATGCGCCGAACACGGCATCGTCGCCCCTGCCCCTCGTCGACAGCCCGATCTGGAGGCCGGACGCTTCGAGCCTCCGTGTCCGATCTGCGGCAACGATGTGACCAGTGAGGAGGTTCCCGAGGACGCAATTCTCGACCCGCGCAACGTCTACGCGGCAACGAAACTGCACCAGGAACACCTGCTCGCACCGTTCACGCGAGAGCACGACGTGTCGTCGGTGGCCCTGCGCTACCACAACGTCTACGGACCGCGCATGCCCCGCAACACCCCCTATGCCGGGGTCGCCAGCATCTTCCGCTCGGCCCTCGAGGACGGCCGAAACCCGAACGTGACCGAGGACGGTCGGCAGCGTCGCAACTTCGTGCACGTGCGCGACGTTGCTGCCGCCAACGTCGCCGCGCTGCTCACCGATCGACCGAGTGGGTCGTTCGTGGCGTGCAACGTTGCCTCGTCGCAGTCACGCACGGTCGGCGAGATGGCCGGCGAACTGGCTCGGGCATTCGGCGCCAGCCCGGGCGACGAACTCTGGCCGAAGGTCTCCGGGGCGTTTCGCATGGGCGATGTCCGCCACGTCTTTGCGTCAACGAAGCGAGCTGAGGGCGTGCTCGGTTTCCGTTCTACCGTTTCGTTCGCCGACGGCATGGCGGAGTTCGCCCGGGCAAAGCTGAGAACAGCTGTGAAACGCTGAGCGAACACTGATCGCGCGATCCGGCGCAGCGCATCCCCGGACCCGTACTGTACGAACCATGACGAACAGCCCAACCCCGCTTTCGAACCTGCAGGGCCGAATCGACTCGCTCGAAGCGAAAGCACGACCGCTGATCATCGGCGCCATGCGCATCGTCGTCGGGCTGCTCTGGCTGTCGAACCTCGAGTGGAAGCGACCAGGGAACTTCGGGCAGCAGAAAGGGAACGGACTCTACAAGTACGTCGCTTCGGCCATCGAACGGCCGGTGTTTCCGCCGTATTCGTGGTTCCTGGAAAACGTCGTGGTGAAGCAGTACAGCGTGTTCGGCTGGATCACCCTGATCACCGAGGCCACGATCGCTGCTCTCCTGCTGACCGGCTACTTCACCCGGATCGCCTCGCTCATCGGAGCTGCGCTCAGCGTGTCGATCGCCATGTCGGTGCTCACGTACACCAAGGCGTATGAATGGCCGTGGTCGTACTACCTGATGTTCGCCATCCATCTCTTGCTGTTCGCCACAGGTGCCGGTCGTCATTTCGGGGTCGATGGCGTGCGACGCAAGGGTGCCGAAGCCGCCCGTCGGGCGCAGGTCGTGCTCGGTGGCGTCGCAGTGGCCATCGGCGCGCTCGGACTCATCGTGGCCAGGTCGACGGACTTTGCCGCCAAGCAGGGAG
Source organism: Acidimicrobiia bacterium (assembly GCA_031418775.1). Classification (GTDB taxonomy): domain Bacteria; phylum Actinomycetota; class Acidimicrobiia; order Acidimicrobiales; family JANYDT01; genus JANLQX01. Next base: position 79,750 of record JANOJN010000016.1, on the reverse strand, counting down.
CGTTGCTCGGGTGGAAGTTCGGTGAGCTCAAGGTGCTGTGGTTCAACCCGCTGTCGGCGTTGCTCACCATTGCCTTGGGCGCCGCGATCATCGCCGGCGCGGTGCTTCGTCAACGCGCCCTTGCCCTTGGTGGCGGTGTCGGGTTTGCCGTGCTGACCGTGCTTGTCGCACTGCTGTGGCGAGACGGACGCTCCGGCTGGACGGGCGGATTCCTCGGAGCCACCGGCGGAACGATGGGTTTCTGGCTGGCAATGGCCATCGGCACGCTCGCCGTGCTCGGTGTGTTCAGCCGGGCGAAGACTCCATCGATGGCGTAAACCCGCCTACCACTTCGACAGCAGTCCGACCTGCAGCACAAGGGCTGTCACCGCCTGGAGCGCGATCCAGCACCGTCGACTCCAAAGCGTGCGGCCGAGTGCCGACGTGAGGGGCACGAGAAAGACGAAAAAGGGCAACCAGATTCGTTCGGTCTCCCCTTTCGAGAGCTGCGAGACGTTCGCGCTGAACATCGCAAGCACCGCCCCAAGTGCCAACACCCAGGAACGGTCGACGGTTTCGACCAACGAGCGAAGGCTTGCTTTCGCTTCGCGAAGACCGGCCCCGGCCACGGCCCCCATTCCAGCAATGACGGCCGGGCCGGAAGCGATCGCGACGTTGGCGATGTTCGCGACGAAGAAGTATCCCCATGGTCGAAATTTCGCAGTTCCCTTCCAATAGAAGATTCGCGTGGTGGCGAGCCCACCGAACCACCAGAAGCGCAAGACCGCGAAGATGGCCACGACAACGAGACCGCCCATCGCCGTTGAGGCGATGCTCTGTGCCCGTTCTCGCCACGAGACCGCCGGCACGCCGAGGATCGCCAGGCCGGGGATGATCAGGAAAGGTGCCATGCCGTAGGAGAGGAAGGCCGCGAAGCCGAGCGAGAGTCCTCCCAGCACACCGAACAGAAGCCGCCGCTTCGCCTGAACGGCAGAGGCGGACGCCGTGACGCCCACGACTCCCCACACACCGAATGCAGTGAACACCGCGTCGGCCGAGGTGCCCATCCACACTGCGTAGGGAGCCACCACGGCGAACGGCGCAACCCGACGCCATGCATCTCCCTTGGTACACAGTCGGACGACCACGACCAGACCAACAGCGACGCTGGCCGCCGCCAACCAGCTCACGGCAGCGGCCGCCCATGGGCTGCGCAGTCCAACTTGCGCCATGGCCTTGAGAATGAGCACGTAGCCGGGCGGGTGACCCTTGAGGTGCACCGGTTGGTTGCGCATCCACATCGGGTCCGCCCAGACCCGAAGCATCTCTGTTGCTGGAGGGAGCTTGGGGAGTCGCGCCCAGTATTCGGTCGGGTCGATGATCGGATCGATCATCGCTGCTCGACCCTGCGACCACGCCAGAGCGACCGTCCAGACGAAGCTAAGTGAACCTATGACTCCGAGGTCTCGCAGATGTGGCCGTTCCGACCGTCCACGCCCGGCCCAAAGAACCACCACGCAGCCGATGATGACTGCCGGGATGATCTTCGGCGTGGGCGCCCAGTCCCACTTGCCGACGAGTGGGGCCGCCTCGAGCTTGGTGTCGGGATTCCGGCGTATGGCGGAGCCACGCACGATCGCCCACGCAACAACGGCGACAGCCGACGAGAGAACGAGAAGTGCACCGAACGAAACTCGTCGACGAGGAGGGGCGGACAACATGGCCGCAATAGCTTCGCGTGTGTGAGGCATCACCACGACTTTGGTAGGACTCGCCGCTAGTCGTAGGCCCCATCGCGGATCAGCGAGTCGAGCAGGGCCACCAGGTCACGTTCGCGAGCGAATCCACGGAGTTCGATCAACGCGACGGAGTGGCGGGCGACGCTCCAGTCCTCATCCGTTGCTACCTCACGCAGCGCCCGAAGGTCGTCGGCATCAGCCGGGCGATGTCGATCATCGCGGGCAAGGAGTTTCATGGCGATCAGATCACCGACGCTCGCAACGGGCAGGATGAGGCCTGGAACCACAGAGATAGCAGTTGCCCGTTCGACGATCTCGGGTTCGATGCCCGACGAGGCGAACAGCAGATCCGTCACTACCGACGCTGCAGAGACGAGACGTACCGTAGCGAGACGACCTGTGGCGTTCTGCTCAACAACCGCGAGGACCGAGTAGCCCCGCGCCTGCATGGCGAGAACGATTCGCTCCGCCTCTTCGTCGTCTCGGACGGCGATTGCGAGATCGGCGTCTCGCGTCATTCGGGGTTCGGCTCGCGCCGACACCGCAAGTCCACCGACAACGGCGAAGCGGGCGCCGACCTCAGCTACGTCTCCGGTCGCCTGCCGAAGTTGCTGCTCGACCGTGGTCACCATGGCTTCTTCAGTCGCGGCCACACCACTGAACGACCTTCGGCGTCGCCGTGTGGTGCCCCCGGGCGATCGGTCTTCCAGGCATGAACGACAGCGGCCACTTCTTCCTCCGTCGCCAACGGATGCTCCCGACGGTGTCGCTCCGCCCGCAACAGAAGCGAAAACTCGAGCAGGTCAAGAGCAACCGCCATACCCGTTCGCTCGCCAGGTCGATCGGTCGGACTCACGTGCAAATTCTACCCGGTAGCGCCCTCCGTGGCCCGACCGAGGGGTCGGCCGAGGTCGGCCAACCGCAATCCGGCGCCGCCGCTTTGAAGAGTGACGGCTGGTAAGAACTGGGACGTGGATCTGAACCGTCTTCCTGGCTTCGCAACGCCCGGGCCGCTGCGGGAACGGCTGTCGGGGTTGGTCCTTGCCGGGGCGAAAACGGCCACATTCGACTTGTACGACTCGGCACGGTTCGACCCGGGCGGAGTGCCGGTTCCGGGAAGCCGTTGGACGATGCATGACTCGACAGATCGTCCGCTCGCTGTCCTTCGAACCGAATCAGTCGAGACACTCCGCCTCGCCGAGGTGACGTTCGCGCTGGCTGACCTCGAAGGGGAGTCGTTCACCTCGGCGGAGTCATGGCGACGCGCTCACGAGGACTACTGGGCTCCGTTTGTTGCGGAACTACGCACACAGACGAACAATCCTGGGTGGGCACTCGACGATGACACACTCGTGGTCTTCGAGACGTTCGCGCTCGTGGAGCGGCTGGCCGCCGCGGATGAGGGCCGGTACCCGGTCGTCGAGCTAACCGTCCCGGCGAGCGACGACGGGATCGCCGCCTCCGACCTCTTCGAGCTCGGTGCCGTCGGGATCGAGGAGCTCAGTTGCTCCGGTAGCGACGTCGTTCTGCGAGCCGGGTTCGCCTCCGACGACGCCGCCGCAGAGGCAGAACGTTGGATCTGGGCCAACCAGCCGCACTGGAAGCCGCGCTTCGAAGTGATCGTGGGCGACGACTGGCTCGACGCATGGCGCGAGCACTTCGCACCGTTGCAGGTCGGCTCCCTGTTGATCGTGCCGGATTGGGACGGCGCGCTCGTCACCACCGAGGACGACTCCCCTGGCCTCCAACGCGTGCTCCTCGATCCCAAGCGGGCGTGGGGCACCGGCGCGCACGCGTCGACCGCTCTCGTGCTCGGCGCCCTCCAGTCGCCGTCGGTCTCGCTGGACGGCGCTCGCGTCCTCGATGTGGGCTGCGGCAGCGGCGTCCTCGCCATCGCTGCGCTGCTGCTCGGCGCATCGACTGCGCACGGCATCGACATCGACCGGACGGCGATCGCCGTCACGATGGAGAACGCCCGTCGCAATGGTGTCGATGACCGCTGTTCGGCCGAATGGGTTCCGCTCGACGCGATCACCGAATCGTTCGATGTGGTGTGCGCGAACATCCTCGCGCCGGTGCTGATCGAGTTGGCCGGCGACCTGCAGCGGGTGACGACCGAACGCGGAACGATCCTGTTGGCCGGTCTCATCGACGAGCAGGTGGATCGTGTCCTTCATGCGTTCGACCGATGTGACCTCGTCGAGAATCGCACCGACGGCCCATGGCGTGGAATCGTCCTGCGTCGCGTCCTCGGCTGACCGACTGCTCCACTCGCGACGAAAGACCGAAATGCGCATCGAGACCCTCCTCCCCCTCGGCAAACTCGACCCCGGATTGCGAGAGCCCGACACCCCGCTGCGGATCGACGAGTTCGCCGCCGGCGCGGCACTCGCGGAAGAGTGCGGCCTCGACGCCGTGCTCGTCGAGGAGACCAAGGACGACCCGTTCCAACTGCTCGCCCTCGGCGCCGGCGCGACGAGCACGATCGGGCTCGGCACGAGTGTCGCCATGGCGTTCCCGCGTAGTCCGACCGTCACGGCGATGTCGGCCTGGTCGCTCCAGAAGCTCTCGCAGGGGCGCTTCGTCCTCGGACTCGGCACGCAGGTCCGGGCCCATGTGGAGCGCCGCTACGGGCTCGGATGGCACGCGCCGGCTCCGTGGATGCGGGACTACGTCCACGCCATGAGGGCGGTGTGGGACTGCTGGCAGACCGGCACACCGCTGCACCACGAAGGCCCGCATTATCGGCTCGACCTCATGGTTCCGCTCTTCGATCCCGGACCGATCGATCATCCGCACATCCCGGTGCACATTGCCGCCGTCGGCCCGAACATGTGCGCCGTCGCCGGGGAGGTGGCCGACGGGGTCCGGCTCCATCCGGTCTGCAACACCCGCTACATCGACGAGGTCGTCGTTCCGGCCTTGGCGCTCGGCGCCTCTCGTGTGGGTCGTGATGCATCCGCGGTCGAGGTCTGCATGAAACCACTCATCGGCACGGCGAAGGACGAAGCATCGTTGGCCACGGTGGCCGAGACGGTGCGGGCCCGGGTGGCGTTCTACCTCTCGACTCCGTCCTACCGACCGACCTTCGAGTTGCTCGGATGGGGAGATGTGGCACGAGAGGCGTCACAGCTTTCGCGGGGGCAGAAGTGGGACGCTCTGCCGGGCATGGTCTCCGACGAGATGCTCCACACCGTCGCCACGGTCGCGACCTACGACCACATCGCCGAGGCGTTGGTCGAGCGCTATGCCAGCCGGGTGGATCGCATCGAGTTCTCGATACCGGTGCGAAACCCTGAGGACGCGGAAGCGCTTCGGGCGATCCTCACCAACATCCGTTCGCTCGCGACGTCACGCTGACGACGCCAGGAGGGCGTCGCCACGGCGACCGCTCGCCGACCACTCGGGATCGATCGACCGGCACGTAATGGTCACGTCGGACGGACCATCGACCTCCCACAACACGGCCGCTCGCGGCCCGTGCCAACGCACGGCCGCCGACAGACGGCCCCCCGGAACAGGGATGTTCCGGACCTCGAACGAGCTCCCCCGCCACGACGGAACAAACGCTCCGAACAGGTCCACCGCACCATCAGGTCCGACGCGCGCGAGGTCATCTGCTGCTGCACGGATCGCCGCCGCCAACCGGAGCGGGTCATCGGGCACGAACGACCCTCCGGCTGAAGATGCCGGCAGTGGGGGAAGCGCCACCGACGGGAGCGGCCAAGGTGAACCGAAGCGTTCCCACATCGTCTTCGCCTGCGCAGAAGCGCGCGGATCGTGGGCCGTGAGGAAGAGCGCCCGGAGCGAGCCCGCGCAGGCGAGCAGGGGGCGGAGCACATCGTCCTTGCGAGTCGCTTTCACGATCGCTTCGACCGCTCCAGCAGCAGCGGGCGCGAAGGTCTCGGCAAAGAGGGCATCGGAAGTGACCCATGCGTGGTGCGCGAGTGCATCGACGACAGTGGCGGTGGTGAGCAGGACTTCCGCCGATGATTCGAGAGGGCCGGAATCGTCGATCACGCCGCGGCGACCCTGATGGTCGTCGATCTTTTCGAGCAGCGCACCCGCCTCGGCGTGCAGACCGACGGTGTCGAATGCGTGGGCGAGGACGGCACGCGCCCGTACGGAGGTGGTTCGGTCGGCGATCGCCGGCTCGGCCGCGAGCAACGCCCCTCCGATCAGGGCCCGGAGGAGTTCGTTGCGTTCTGGATCCGGGCTCGTCAGCCGCGGACCGCGGCCGAGGTGCATGCCCCAGCCGGATGCTGCAGTGTGCACATCGGGAAGGGACCCCAGGACGGGGCTGCCGCTGAGCGCGATGGACGACGAGGCTCCGATGAGAACGCTGGTGCGAATGGTGGTGGCCTGACTTACCGGACACATCAGCGCGAATGCACGTGCGTTGCCGCTCGAGAGCCCGGACGGCCCCTCGGTGGCAGCGCCGTCGGTGACCACGGCTTCGAGATCCGCGAGCGACTGGGCTGACGCCGTACGCAGCGGCGGACGCGGAAGCGTGATCAGTGCGAACCCATCGACCCGGACCGTTGTTCCGTCGACGCTCACGTTCCGAGCACCGGGCCCCGAAACGGTGAGCACACCCACAATGGGGGCGCGGGCCTTGTTGGCGATCTCGATCACCGCCAGCTCTCGGGGTCCTTGCACCGCGCCGTAGACGGTGTGGGTGACATCGCCGCCGGGGATGCGGATCGCCGTCATCACGACCGGCGCGCCCTGGACCAGGCTCTGGCGGATCGTGATCTCCCGCTCCGGGATGTACCAGCGGTCCTCGCCTCCGATCCACCAGCCGATCAGCACCTCGTCCGGTGTCCCGGCGCCAACAGTGATCCGACCGCTGCCCTCGACGAGGGCACGACGGGGTGAACCAATTGTTCCGACCAGCACGGTCGGGAGACGTTAGTCCGGTGTGACCCCCGTGGAGATCCGGGGACCTGACACGATCACCGCCGCTGGACAACACTCGCGGGCACGATGACCTCGAGGTTGCCGTGTGTCGCGGCGAGCGCAGGGGAGTACGCCCCGAGCTCGCGTCGCCGGAAGACGGCGATCGAGACCGTGGCGAAGACCGCCACATACGCAGCGCCGAGCGCCATGGCTCACCAGTGCGGTAGTACGCGCACTTTGTTGATGCCTCCGACCGAGACGGTCGAGGTCACATCACCTTCTTGACCCGTTTCACCGCGCCGTCGGTCTCTGTCGGCGATCTCCGGACGCGAATGGGCCGACCCCTTCCCGACGAAAGGGCCGGCCCGTGCCGCCGGGCGAGGGTTTGCCAGCCGCTACGGAAGCATCACGGTGTCGATCACGTGGATCACGCCGTTGCTCGTTTCGATGTCGGTGATCTTGATGGCGGCGCCGTTGATGAAGGGGCGGCCATTGACCAAGGTGATCTTCGACTTCTTGCCGTTCACCGTGGACAGTTCCGCGTTGGCCAACACCTGTGCCGCGCCCAGCTTTCCCGGCGTGACGTGGTAGGTGAGGATGTCGGTGAGCGCCTTCTTGTTCTCCTGCTTCAGCAGAGAAGCGATGATCTCCTGCGGCAGCACGGCGAAGGCATGGTCGTTCGGGGCAAACACCGTGAACGGACCGGCGCTCTTCAGCGTGGCGGTGAGGCCGGCAGCGTCGATCACCGCAAGGAGCGTCTTGAACGAACCGTTCGCCGTGGCGACGTCGACGATCGTCCGACCACCGGCGACGGGTGCGGGCCCGCCGACGGGCGGGAGGAGCACGGAGTCGATCACGTGAATGATGCCGTTCGACGCCTTCACGTCGACCGCAGTCACGTTCACGTTGCCGTTCAGAGTGACCTTGCCACCCGACACACCGATCTTCACCTCGGCACCGTTGACCGTCTTCGCCGACTTGCCATCGAGCGTGAGAACGGTGGAGGCCGGCACGGAACCGGCAACCACGTGGTACGTCAAGATCTCCGTCAGCTTCTTCTTGTCCGCCAGGATCGCATCGAGATCCGCCTTCGGAATCTTCGCGAACGCCGCATCGGTCGGAGCGAAGACCGTGAACGGGCCGGCACCCTTCAACGTCGACACCAGATCAGCAGCGGTCAACGCCGCCGCCAGCGTCTTGAACGAACCCGCTCCAACGGCAGTGTCGACGATGTCCTTGGCCTTCACCGTCTTCGTCGGGGTCTTCTTCTTCGTTGCTGCGGTGGCCGGTAGGACGGTGGCGGTTATGCCGAGCGTCCCGACCAGAATGGCTACAGCCAGTCTCTTGTTCCTGAGCATTTTGGGGGATCCTTTCGTACGGTCGCAGCCGAAGCCGCCTAACACCACCTCTCCGGAACGCCCCGCTCGATCGGATGAGGATTCCGTCCCAGGCACCTTCCGGACAGGGACCTTTCGTCTCGCTGGAAGAAACCCGTACTAAATCACGTTGAGATCGTTCGAGACCGCGATTTCGGGGTCATCCCATCCGAAGCGTCCGCCCACTCCGGAGAATAACTGTGACCTCAGCCGAGTACACCGATGCGAGCGACGCCCAGCTCGTTGTCGCCGTCGCCCGAACCGACCAGTCGGCCCTTGCCGAGCTCTACCGCCGCCACGGCGGGGCCACTCTGGCACTGGCAGCCCGACTGCTCAACGATCGCGCCGTTGCGCAAGACGTCGTCCAGGAGGTCTTCCTCCTGTTATGGAACGAACCCCAACGCTTCGACCCCGACCGCGGCGCACTCCGTTCCTGGCTGATGATGAAAACCCATACCAAGGCGGTCGATGCCGTGCGGTCCATGTCGTCTCGAAACGTTCGCGAAAACAGAGAGCTCAACGAACGGCTCTCGGAGCCCTACGACCTCGAGCTCCAGGTGTGGGACCTCGCCGTGGCGGACCGGGTGCAACACGCTCTCGGATCGCTCTCCGAAGGTGAGCGAAGGGCCATCGACCTGGCGTACTTCGGCGGATACAGTTACCGCGAAGTAGCGGAGATCCTCAACCAACCCGAGGGTACGGTGAAGAGCAGAATCCGCAACGGCCTCAAGTCGATGCGCCGACATCTGCACGATCTTGCCCACAACGAACACCACGAAGATCCACAGTTGCCCGAGCAACGAAGAACCGGTACGACAACGCCCGGGTGGGGAACATGACCGAACAGCACGACTCTGACAATCGAAGACCGAACGACTCTCCTCTCGACCCGCGGCGATGGACCGACGCCGAACTCGACGAGTTGCTCGGCGTGCACGCCCTCGACGCCATCGATGACCCGGTCGAGCGCGAAGCGGTCGAGGACTACGTCATGCGCTCGCCCCGTGCACGCGCCGAACTCGACAGTCACCGCCACGTCGCCAGCGCGATCGGGAACTCGGTGATCGCGGCACCGCACGATTTGTGGACCCGAATCGCCGATCGGCTGGGTGACACGGCACCAGCGACGTCCAAGCCCGTGGCAGTCCCCGAGTCGGGAGCTGTCGCCACGCTGGCACCGGTCCGGTCTCCGAAATCGAGATCCCGGTTCGGTCGCCGACGTGCTCGTCCGTCGATGCCGTCCCTCGGTGGAGGCATGCGCATCGCGGGTCACGGCGGAACGACAGCCGCTAGACCATGGGCCATCGCATCGGCCGCCGCAGTGGTTGTCGCCGTGGCGTCGTCCGGAATCGCACTCAATCGGAACGATGCCCTCCGATCGGCCACGTCGAAGAATCAAGGTCTTCGTTCGGATGTCGCCATCGAGCGGGCAAGGTCGTCCCAACTGCTCGGACAGATCGATACGCTGCGCAAGACCTCACCCGTCGCACTCCGACTCGCCCAGTTGGAGAACGACCCCTCCGCTCGAAACGTGCAGCTTGTGAGCGCCACGGGACGCGCGCTCGGCCACGTGCTTCTGGCCGCCGACGGCGAGGGGTACATCGTCGGCGATACCCTGCCGACCCTTCCGATCGGGCGGACCTACCAACTCTGGGGCGTGAAGGACGGGCTCGTTCTCAGCCTTGGCGTGATGGGCCGTGCGCCGAAGGTGATGCCGTTCGCGGCCGATGAGCGATGGAGTCAGCTGGTGCTCACCGATGAGGCGAGTCCCGGAGTCGTGGCGAGCAAAGCGTCCGCCGCCGCGGTTGCAACGCTCGATCAGGCCTGACGGAGTTCCATTCAGCAGCTCTGGTGCATCGCCATGGTGGAGGATTAGGTTCGATGGCTTCATGTCGACGCCCCACGAGCTCGGACCATCGGTCGTCCTGATACCTGTGAAGTCGTTCGGTGAGGCGAAACGTCGGCTGTCGTCCAGTTTGAGCGAGGAGGCGCGCTCGGTTCTTGCGCAACGCTTCGCCAACACGGTCGTCGATGCCGCTCACAGCCTCCCTGTGGCGATCGTGTGTGATGACGAAGGGGTCGCACGCTGGGCGCAGTCGCGGAGCCTCTCCGTGCTTCGCGAGGAGGGACGCGGACTCAATGCTGCGGTTCATCTCGCCGTGCACGAACTCCAGTCCATGGGTGTCGAGCGCGCCGTGATCGTGCACAGCGACCTTCCACTCGCCCGAGACCTCCGTTGGCTCGCCGAATCCTCAGGGATCGTGCTCGTGCCCGACCATCGACTCGACGGCACCAACGCCATGTCGCTTCCGCTTCGCCCCGACGTGCTCGAGCGGTTCGAGTTCAGCTACGGCGTCGGGTCGTTTCGCAAGCACCTCGACCAGGCACTCGCGCTCGGGGTTGCTCTAGGTATCAGCACCACGGTTTCACACGATCCCGATCTCAACCACGATGTCGATCTTCCCGAAGACCTCGACGAGATCATGAACGGCACGAGACACCTCGGCGGTGACCGATGAGCATTCCCGATTCGTACCACCTTCGTTCGCCCGGAGTGCACGCGGTCTCGGTGGACCTGCCCGTTCCGAAGCGAGCGCTCGCGATCGCCGCTCATCCCGACGATGTCGAATTCGGCTGTGGAGCGACACTGGCGAAATGGGCAGCCCAGGGGTGCGAGATCTTCCACCTGGTCCTGACGGACGGATCGAAAGGCACCTGGGATCACCGAGTCGACCCAGCCGAACTGGTTGTGACGCGTCAGCGGGAGCAGCGAGCCGCGGCACGCGCTCTGGGCAGCACGAGCGATGCGCACGTGGTGTTCCTCGGCTGGATCGACGGCGAACTCGACTCCGGACTTCGGCAACGGTGGGAGGTGTGCCACTGGATCCGCACGTTCACGCCCGATGTGGTCCTCGGACATGACCCCTGGCGTCGCTACCGCATTCACCCCGACCATCGCCATGCCGGCCTTCTGGCGTGCGAAGGCATCGTCGCAGCACGTGATCCCAAGTTCTTCCCGGAGCAGCACCTTGCACCGCATCGTCCCTCGGCGCTGCTCCTCTGGGAGGCCGACGAGGTGAACCATGTCGAGACCTGCGACGAGACTGCGATCGAGGCAAAGGTGACAGCGCTGCTGCAACACGAGAGCCAGTACGAGACGACGATGCGCATCGCGTCGGAGCCGAGCGTGTCGGGCGACAACGACGCCGTCACTTCGTTCCGAGTCACGGTCTTCGAAGAGGCCCGTAACGCAGGACGCCTCGCCAGTCACGAGACCGGCGAGGCGTTTGCGTTGTTGACTTCGCTGTAGATCGATTGCTCGACCAGCGAGGTCGGCTGGAGCGAGACACAACGAGTGCCTCGCCCTGCCGAATGCTGCGAGCTACTTCTTGGCTGCTGCCTTCTTGGCCGGAGCGGCCTTCTTGGCTGCTGCCTTCTTGGCCGGAGCGGCCTTCTTCACTGCTGCCTTCTTGGCCGGAGCGGACTTCTTCTCTGCTGCCTTCTTAGCCGGAGCGGCCTTCTTGGCCGGAGCTGCCTTCTTCGCTGCCGCTTTCTTGGCCGGAGCCTTCTTCGCGGGAGCTGCTGCTTTCTTCGTTGCCATGTGGTTACTTCCCCTTCTTTGCAGGAGCCTTGGCGGCCTTCGCTTTGCCTTTGGCGTTAACCGCAGCCTTGAATCCGGAGCCGGCCGTAAACTTCGGACTCTTCGACGCAGCGATCTTGATGGTTGCACCGGTTTGCGGGTTGCGACCGGTACGGGCCTTGCGGTCCGATACCGAGAACGAACCGAATCCCGGAATCGTGACTTTGTCGCCGGATTGCACCGCTGCTTGAACTGTGTCAAGCAACGCGTTCACCGCCTTGTCACTATCGGTCTTGGTAAGGCCCGCTGCTTCCGCAACTGCCTCAATGAGCTCTGTCTTGTTCACGACTGCCTCCTGGCACGACGACTTACAAGGGAGAAAGAGAAGAAGATTTGCGCGCACAAGTCAAGCATTCACCTTGAAAAACCGGGGTTGTGAGTCGTTCACCGCTCACAGCCCTTGCCAGCACTGGGATCTGAGGTACTGGCTTTCACAGCCTCGGCGTGCTATTTGCCAAGCACGCTTATCAATCTCTTGATACGTATGCTTACTTATTCGCTGATTACGCGCGATGCGACGACCACCATCGTCGAGTTGAGCGCGGCGTTCCCGCTATGCGGATCGATCAACGATGTGTCGACAAGATCGTTGAAACTGGCACCAGCGTTCGCGCCGGCGACAGCCAGTTGCGCGCCATCTCGGTGATGGCCCCAACCGTGTGGAAGTGACACAACGCCTCGACGAACGATGTCCGTCACCGCAACGTGCACATCGATTGCGCCGACGGACGACGCGACGCGCACCGTCTCGCCATCATGGATGTTCCGAACGGCCGCGTCGTCGGGATGCATCTGGAGCGTGCACCGCGGCTTTCCCTTCACCAACACCTTCACGTTGTGCATCCACGAGTTGTTCGACCGGAGATCTCTCCGCCCGATCAACTGCAGTGCGGACGATGACCGTTCGCTTGTAGCGATGGTCACCGTCGGCATCGCCGATGAACGGAACCGCACGAGATCGTCGACCAACGCCGGCGGAGCAAGCTCGACTCGGCCGCTCGGCGTCGTCAACGCGTGGTCCAGACGGGGGATGAGTGGCCCGAAGTCCATTCCGTGGGGGTGTGCGCGGAGCAGTGCGAGCGTGAGCCCCTCTGGCCGCGCTCCGAACCCATCTCCGAACCTGCCCAGGCGAAGCGTGATATCGATCAAGCGTGCCGGGCCGCGTTCGTCGCCGCAGAGCGCGAGCAACTCCTCGATGTCGCGTCCGAAGACCGGGCTTCGACGTGAGCGAACTGCGCTCTCGAGTCTCCCCCTTGCGGCCGCTTCGTCAAGCTCGTCGACGTCGACGTCGGTTCCGCTCCCTGCGAGCACTGCGCCAAGCCGCAGGAGCGTGTCCCATTCATGTCGTTCGTCGACATCGAGCTCGAACACCGGGTCGGACCAGTTGGCCACCGATCGGACAGCGAACTGGTAGAGCAGATGGTCGTAGTGGGGACGGGTGAGCGAGCGCGGCGGAGGAAGCAGCACATGCGCGTGGCGCGTGGTCTCGTTGAGATACATGTCCACTGCTACGAACAACTCGAGAGTCGCCAAGGCCGCCTCGAGCCGACGGCCGTCGGGGGTCGAGAGAACGGGATTTCCGGCCACGCTGAAGAGCGCGCGGATCTGCCCGTCACCCGGTGTCTCGATCTCTTCGGCAAGCACCGCCACGGGAAGCTCCGATCCTGCCTCGGCTGCGCCCCGCACCCGGCTCCGCCAGCGGCCGAGGTCGAAGTTCTTTCCCGGGCGAGGGGTACCGTCGCTCGGCCCCGCCTACGACGACCTTGCCACCGCGGGCCCGGATCGCCTCGACGCGACCGGGAAAGTCCGGCGCAGTGCACACCGATCCGTTCGATTCCCACGGGTTTGCCCCGAGGATGACGAGCTAGTCGGTTCGGTCGAGGTCGGGCACGGGAATCGTTGCCATCGCGCCGAACATCAGCGCGGCGGAGATCTGCTTCGGCATCTGATCGACGGTTGAGGCGGAGAACACGTTCGTGGTCTTCAACGCGTTCATCACTGAGCGCAGGTAGAGGCTCGAGGAGATGTTGTGCGCGGTCGGGTTACCGAAGTAGATCGCCGAGGAGCGCGGATCGAGGTGTCGGGCCTTGACACCCCGGAAGCGTCGGTCGATCTCCGCGAACGCTTCCTCCCACGAGACCTTGCGCCACGTCTCGCCGTGGCGAATCATCGGGTGGCGGACACGGTCGGGGTCCCCGTCGAGGTCCTTGATCGTCGAACCTTTCGGACAGATGAAGCCACGAGAGAACACATCGTTCTGATCGCCGCGGATCCGCACCACGGTGGCGCCCTTGGTGGTGATCTCGAGGCCGCACGTTGCCTCACACAGATGACATGTCCGGAAGTGGGTCTTCGTTTCCTCGGCGTTGGTCATGGCAGCAATCCTCGCCGCATTGCGTGATCTTGGCGAACCATCCGCGTCGAACGAGACAGGAGAATCCTTTGCGGTCTGAACCGATACGGTTTCCATCGTGCGCACCGACCCCGAGATCTCCTGGTACCCGGTTCCGGATCGGGACGAACTGCCCGACGACATTGCCAAACTCTTCGCCAAAGCCGAAGCAGTGATCGGATTCGTACCCAACGTGTTCCAGGCGTTCGCTTACCGGGTCGACCATTTCCGGGCGTGGTTCAGCCACTTCAAACAGCTGCATGTTCCGTCCGAGCACCTGTCGGCGGCCGACCGGGAGATGATCGCCGTCGTCGTCTCGATGGCGAACGGATGCCTCTATTGCCTCGTGGCGCACGGCCAGGCATTGCGCGAAGCCCTCGGAGATCCAGTGCTGGCCGACCGCGTCACCCTCGACTGGAGGCGCGCCGGACTCGATCAACGCCGAGAGGCGATCTGCGACTATGCCGAGAAGATCACGCTCCGGCCGAACGAAACATCGAAAGCCGACATCGACCGCCTCGTAGGACTCGGACTGGACCTCGACGAGGTGTGGGATTGCGCAGAGATCGCCGCCATGTACAACTTCACCAATCGACTGGCGATGGCCACTGGCCAGATCCCCAACCGCGAGTATCACGCCCGAAATCGTTGATCGGCGGCATCGAGGCTGTCAGACGGCGCTTCTGACCACCTCGAGAAGCGCTGCGTCGATTGCCGCTCGGCCGAGTCGGGCGGAGCGCACGTCGTTCAAGAGGAAGGAGAAGGTCACGGAGCGTCCGGAGGAGGTGGTCGTCACCCCCGTGAGCGAGACCACGTTGTCGATTGCACCGCTCTTCGCGAGCACCTTTCCCGCCGCCGCAGTCCCGCAGGTGCGAGAGCGGAGCGTACCGTCGACACACGACACCGAGAATGAATTGCGGAGTGCGTCGCCGATCGGTGACGCGAGCGCTCGCTGCAGATACGCCACCTGTATGCGCGCCGAGGAGCGGTTGGTGGAGGAGAGTCCCGAGCCGTCGAACTGTGCTTCGGGAAGCGGGACGCCGAGTTGCCCGAAGTGCTTGGCTATGGCCGACACGCCGCTCGCGGTTGAACCCGTGCCAAGCCGTGCGCCGAGCTCCTTGGTGATCAGCTCCGCGAAGGTGTTGTCGGACCGCTTGACGAATCGCTGCACGATCTCGGCGAGCGGAGCCGACTTCGACGATCCGAGCAGTGACGCGGACGTCGGCACCGACCCCCGGCGCGACAGGCCGGCCACGGTTACCCCCTTGGCCGACAATGCCCCGCGAAATCGTTCGAGGTTGGCAAGAGCAGGATCGGCGACCGTTGCGGCATCGTTGCGATGGTTTCCGTCGACGGAGAACGCCGACAACCAACCGGACTCGCCCGGCGTGAACGCGGCCTTCCACGAGGCGATGCGGGTGAGGCGGTCGTAGCGCGTGTCGTCGAGCACAAGGGATCCGGATACCCGGGTGATCCCCGACGATTTCACCGCCGACGCCAATGCGGCCAGCTGTGTTGCCCCGAACGTGGGATCGCCGGCGGCCCGGAACACGAGGTCACCATTCATCGTGCCGTTCGCCACCGGCCCATCGGCAAACACGTCTGTTGAATATCTCGCATCGGGTCCCATGACCGACAGCGCCGCGCCGGCGATGTACATCTTCTGCGTTGAGGCCGGTATCAGTCCTCGATCGGCGTTGCGTTCGAACAGCACCGGCCCGCCTCCGTCGACGGCCACGTAGACGCCGAAACGCGATGACGTCGAGCCGGCGAGCGCGGTGTTCACACGCGACCGGAGTTCTTCGATCGAAGAGGCCGGCGGACGGCTGGTGGTCGTGACCCCACCGGGTCGAACGGTCGTCGTCGCACCGGCTTGCGCGGTCGCGTCAGTCGTCGACACGTCGACCGTCGTGGTCGACGAACTGGTCGAATGAATCACGGGAGCGAAGGTCGACGTGCTCGGACCGGCAGCGACGGCGGACGTGGTCGTCGACGCTCCCATCACCGGCACCGGTCCGCCGCCCGACGTCGTCGTGGTCGGAAAGGACAGGTCGGGGGGCTGTCCGACACCGGTGATCACCGGAGCGCCAACACCGACCTGGGAGACGATCGTGGCAGTGACCGGAGCTCCGTCGCCGAACGTGAGCAGTGCAACGAACGCGCCGAAGACGACCGCGATCCCGATGCGGTGCGTCCGACGTGATCGATCCCGAACCGTTGTCACGCTGCGCAGTTCCTACCCGTCGTCAGCTCCGCTTGCCGCGGAGCTCCTCGAGTCGAGCTTCGACTCCGACCAGGCGTGCCGACGCCGCGGCGTGCAGCGCACTGGCGCGTTCGTAGAGATCCGCTGCTCGTTCGATCCCGATGGTGCCGTCGTCCATCTGCGCCGTGACCATCGTCAGCTCCTCGACCAGATCCTCGAACGACATCGCCGCGATCGGTCGGGGTGTTGATAACGGTGAGCCTTGCTCTCCCGAGGACCTATCGGACATTTCGAACCTCCACGTGAAGCTGGCCAACGGCCAGGGTGATGTCGAGGGCGGAGCCCGACGATGTCTGTGCGGCGTCTCGCAAGACCCGTCCATTGCTATCGCGCACGACTGCATAGCCCCGTTCGAGGACGCGGGTCGGCGAGAGTGCATCCATCCGCGCCTGCAGCACAGCAAGCCGGTTCGATGCATCCGCCGCCCGACGGCGAAGCGAGCTCGACGGGTCGATCAGATCCACGCGGCGGCGGGCGGCATCGCAACGCGCCGGAAGCACCCGGTCCCAGGCCACGGATGCGAGGATGACCCGTTCGCGGGCGACGCGCGCGGCCAGGGCGTCGCTCCATCGAATGCCGGACAGCGACTGGTGGAGCGAGGCACAACGTCGATCGAGGGCGCTCTCCCAACGGATCACACCCAACCGACTGCGCGAACCGAGCGAGCGGTTGTGCATCGCTCGGGCCACGTCGGCGAGGGATCGATCCAATGCGCGATGCAAGGCATCGCGATCCGGGACGACAGCCTGTGCGGCGATCGACGGAGTGCCGCAACGAAGGTCGGCGATGTCATCGCACACCGGTCGATCGCCATCGTGGCCGATGGCCGATACAACGGGCTTCGGGCATGTGGCAACAGCGCGACAGAGATCTTCGTCGGAGAACGGGAGAAGGTCGACCGCGCTCCCGCCGCCGCGGGCGAGCACGATGACGTCGATGTCCGGAGCGAGGACGAGTTCATCGATCGCACGGCGAACCGACTCCGCGGCCCCCGCGCCCTGCACCGCGGTTTCGAGGAACCGGACGGGGAAACCGGGATAGCGAGCCGCGACCACCGCTTCGATGTCGCGGCGCACCGCGGCGTCGGTTCCGCACACCACACCGATCCCACGCGGGAGCATCGGAATGGGTCGGCGAGGACGGTCGATCAGACCTTCGGCGGCGAGCCTGGACCGCACCTGGATGAGGAGCGCGGCAACAGCGCCCTCGCCGACGGGAAGCACCTCTTCGGCTTCCATACGGATCTGCACTTTGCGCTGCTGCAGGGTCACCCGACCGACAACCGATACCCGTTCGCCGTCGACGATCCGGCTCTTGCGGGCGCGGCCACCGGAGATCAGCACCGGGAGGTCGAGCGCGCGATCGCGCAGGGTGAACCAGATCGCACCCTGTTGGGTGACCCGACGGTCGTGCACGTCGCCTTCGACCTGCACGCGTCCGGGTGCGGCAAGCGCGCGTCCGACCTCGGCATAGAGACGGGTCAGCGAGACGGTGCGAACCGTCGACATCGGTGCGGGCCCGGGGGCCACCGTCCAGTCCGGAGCCGGTAGCGCATGCGAGAGGGGGTCCGGCGCGGACTCGGCAGACCCCCACGGCAGTTCCTCGTTGGCAGCGCTCACTCCTTCATTCTCCCCCGGGGATAGGACAAAACGGCGGAGGTGATTCCCAAGGACTGCTTGAACGCCGCCTCCGCTTACCATGGAAGCCATGACTGACATCCTCGACCGGTCCACCATCGTGCTCACGGTGACCGACGGAGCCCGTGCAACGGTATTCGACGCACGCGCTGCCGAACTCGATGCCGACTCCCTTGCGCTCTGGCTCGAGGTCGGCACCACGAACGGCCCGCGTTGGGCCTACGAGATGTACTTCCAGCCGCTCTCCGAGACGTCACCATGGGCGGCGGTTGCCAGGGATGCGCGATGTCAAAGGCAACGCTTCGTCAGGGCATCGAGGTCGCCATCAAGGATGCCTGCCCCGAGATCACCACGGTCGTCGACGTGACCGATCACGCATCAGGCGACAGCCCCTTCTACACCTGACCACCGACGTGACGTGAGTCACACATCATGTCCGCGACTCTTTGGTCCGAGCCGCCGTTGGAGAACTCGAATCAACGGAAATCCGTCACCGTTGGTTCACCGAAAAGTCCCGCTCGATTCCGTCACGAGCGGGACTTTTCATTTCTCGGGTCCGCCTGACGGGTGCCGGGTGACTTGGTCGAGCTGAGCGGCTGCCGGTAGACCCGATGGCATGACCCTCAACCTCTCCGCCGATGACGTCCTCGCCACGACCCGGGCAGTCCGCAAGCGGCTGGACTTCGACCGACCTGTCCCCCGCGAACTCGTCCAGGAATGCGTGGATCTCGCGTTCCAGGCGCCGACCGGATCGAACCGCCAGCACTGGCACTTCATGATCATCGACGACCCTGCCAAGAAGCAGGCCATCGCCGACCTGTATGGGAAGGCCTTCGACCCCTACGTCGGCCAGAGCAACAACGATTTCGGCATCGGGGATACGCGCACCGAACGCGCCGGGGCGATCAGAGACTCGGCGACGTTCCTGCGAGAGGAGTTCCACCGTGTGCCCTACATGGTCATCCCGTGCATGACCGGCCGCGTGCCGGAGAAGCTGCCGGTGTTCGCGCAGGCGAGCCAATGGGGTTCGCTTCTCCCGGCGTTCTGGAGCTTCATGCTCGCCGCGCGGGCCCGAGGCCTCGGCACCGCATGGACAACGCTGCACCTCGTCTACGAGCGCGAGGCCGCCGAGATCCTCGGCATCCCCTTCGACGAGGTCACGCAGGGGGGGCTGACGCCGCTTGCCTACACGCTGGGCACCGACTTCAAACCCGCACCCCGCCTCGACTCCGCGGCCCTCACCCACTGGAACACCTGGTAGCCGAGACGTAGCCAGGTGGCTCGCCGCTGGTGGAGGCCGGGACACGCACCGTTTACGTCGCTCGGGGCGAAGGACAGGGGTCGACGCCCGTGGGCCACCGAGCCCCGTTGGCCTGTGGCGCCCTCCTCGTCCTAGCCTCGTCAGCGTTCTCGTTTCACCGACCAAGGGAAGACCCATGTCCGACTCGCTCTTCGACCTGACCGGCAAGACCGCGATCATCACCGGCTCCACCAAGGGCATCGGCAAGGCCATCGCCTTCCGCATGGCCCAGCACGGCGCGAACGTGGTGATCTCCAGCCGCAAGGCCGACGCGTGCGAAGCCGTGACCGCGGAGATCAACGCAGCCGGCTACTCGGGGTCGGCGATGTCGGTTCCCTGCAACATCGGATACAAGGATCAGCTGCAGGCGCTCGTCGACAAGACCGTCACCGCACTCGGACCCGTCGACATCCTGGTCTGCAACGCGGCGATCAACCCGTTCGCCGGTCCGATGACCGAGATCCCCGACGATGCCTTCGACAAGATCATGGCCTCGAACATCCGGTCGAACCACTGGCTGTGCGGCATGGTCCTCCCGTCGATGAAGGACCGCCGGCAGGGATCGATCATCATCGTCTCGTCGATCGGTGGCTTGCGCGGAAACGCGATCCTCGGCGCATATGGGATCTCGAAGGCAGCCGACATGCAGATGGCCCGGAACATCGCCGTCGAATACGGCCCGTTCAACGTTCGGGCAAATGCCGTCGCCCCCGGGCTCGTGCGGACAGACTTCGCCAAGTACTTGTGGGAGAACGAGGAGATCCTGAAGAACGCAACCTCAGGATCGGCGCTGCGCCGCATCGGCGAGCCCGACGAGATCGCCGGGGCCGCGGTGTTCCTCGCCTCGAGTGCGGGAGCGTTCACGACCGGCCAGACCATCGTGTGCGACGGCGGCGCGACGATCTGACGGCTCTCGCTTCCCGACGAGGGAAGAACTGCGGTCCGACCGTGGCTGAGGGATTCCAGGAGGGTTTCTCCTACCGGGGTAGTGCAAACCTCGGAGATGAGGAAGAATGTTGGCCATGACTGACACCGCTGTGCTCTCCGACGACGCCCGCACCGAGCGGATGAAGGCGTTGCAGAGCGTCATCGAACTGATCCGTCCCGTCGTTCAGCAGGACGGCGGTGACCTCGCACTCACGTCGGTAGATGTCGAAACCGGAGTCGTCGAAGTGCGCCTTCAGGGTTCGTGCAGTTCGTGCGCGGTCTCGTCGACCACGCTGCAGGCCGGCGTGAACCGCATCCTCAAAGACCGCCTCCCGTGGGTCACCGAGGTCATTGGCGGAGTCGAAGAGATGGACATCGACGAGAGCCGTTCCATGGGCCGCGGCGGCTACGTTCCCAAGTTCGACTGACCGTTTCTCCGACCTCGGCAGGATGACGTCGTGGCAGTAGCAGTCGCGTCACTGAGCCTCGGTCGTCTTACTTCGGCGCAACGCTGTCGTCGCTTTCTCGCCACCATCCTGGATCCGGAGACAAAGCCCCGGCCGGTCGCCAAGGGCGCATTCCGCCTCGACGCTGCGGTACGCGAGGCAATTCGCGTCGCCCATGAGGTGGCCGACCAGCGAAACGTAACCGTTGCCGACACGCTCGACGAGAACCCTCCCCCGGGGCTTTCGGCGGAGGAACGATCGCGATTCATGCGGGCCGTGCAGGCCTACAGCGAGTTCGTCGGCGACGATCTCGTGTCGCTCCACCCGAGCGCCGGCGAGTTCCTGGAGCGGCCAAGTCGGACAGGACGTTTCCGTCTCACGGGACGCTGCGACACGACCGTGGTCGATCGGGCGACGCGCGTCATCGAGATACGGCGCGTTCATCTCGGAACACGGCGCGTCACGTCGTATTCCACCGAGCACGAGGTGCACGACGAATCGATCGCCGAAGACGCTACGACGGCACCCGTCGACATCGACAACGACGCCCTCCTCACTCTTCTGATCACCCAGGGAGCGCCCACCGACATCGACGTGCTCGCCCGAGTTCGACACCTGTGGCTCGGCGCTTCACCGTCAGAGCGAAACACCGACATCACGACGTCTATGGTCAGCGCGGCTGCCCAACAGCTCAATGCCATGGTCGAGTTGGTGCTGATCGATCCCATCGAGACGCCGGGTTGGTGGTGCGACGCATGCCCGGCGATTCGTTCGTGTGCCGCCGTTTCGTCGACCACTGATCACGACCTTGCCGCACGACTGAGCCCATCCGTCGAACCGACGCTGCGTCCATGAGCCGACTCGCGGCGAGCCGGGACGCATGGACCGAAGATGACCTGGGAGCACCGTTCCAGCCGTCTCCCGGCGTGCTCGTGATCACGGCGTCGAAGGCGCGGGATCTCGCCGCGTGCCCACGCCGGTACGGCTTGGCCCACGTTCTACGCCTCGAACCAGACCCTGATGCGGCCGAACAGACCGAGGAACTCGCCCTCGGGCTCTCCCTGCATCGCGAACTCCGACTTCGGCATGCTCCGATGGCAGGTCATGACGATGCGGGGTTCCTGGACCCGACGTCCCCGCAGTCGGCATGGCTGTCACAGCGGATCCTGGCCCACCGCGAGCTGTGCCCATCAACCGTTCACGGCGACGACGTCCACTACGTGGACGGCGAATGCGATCTCCAGTGGTTCCGTGCTCGTCGCAACGTGATCGTACGTGGACGTATCGACGCGCTATGGCTGCACCACGACGGGATTCTCGAAGTTCGTGATTACAAGAGCGGGCACGTCGCCGAATCGATCGACGACGATCCCGCCGCGCTGCTCTACGGTCTCCTCGCGCTCGCTCATCCGATCGCCCGGTCCGGTCGCCGGGTCACCGGAGTGCGGGTCTCCTACGAGGCCCTCAGGTCGACCGGGAGCTTCGTCGTGTCGCTGGACTTCGACGAGGCAACGATCCGGCGCGCCATCGCTTTCGTGCAAGAGGTGGACGAACGCATCCGCGGCGAGCGTCGCTTCTCGGCCACCCCGTCCCCGTGGGCCTGCAGCACATGCGCCTACCAGCACACGTGTCCGTTCTCGGCGTCTCGCGGTCGTGGTTCGCTCGGAGGAGACTGACGGCATGGAAGACGAAGCGGTCCGACCCGAGGATCCGGCCAGCGATGAACTCCGCGAACCGAGGCGAACGTTGGCCTCGACGCGGGCATGTGTGATCGTCGGGGTCGTGGCGTTCGTTGTGCAGTTGCTGATCGTCAAGTCCAACGGCGTGGCGTGGCCACGTGCGTTGTCCTCCGCATCGTTCCTCGGGGTCTTCACCGGGTTCGGGCTGTGGTGGGTGACGAAGATGCGGCGGCGGGTACGACCGGAGGTCGCAAAGCCCGACGAACGCGATCCGTCATCGCCGCCTCCTGTCGGAGGATGGGCCAACCCGTCGAGAGGCCAGGACGTGCTCGGCCGGTTCGGCCGCGCCCTCGCCTCGTTCTTCCGCGGGCGCCGCCCTCCGCGTTGACCAGCTCAGCCGAGCGCAGCGATCGCGTCGGCCACGGCGAGCGTGCGCCGCGCGTTGTCGACGTGGAGATTCTCGATCATCCGACCGTCGACCGTGACCACGCCGCGGCCGTCGGCGACGGCTTCGTCGAACGCGGCAATCACGCGTCGGGCGTGGAGTGTCTCCGCCTCGGTAGGGGCCCACACCTCGTTGCACGGTTCGACCTGACTGGGGTGGATCAGAGTCTTGCCGTCGAAACCCATCTGCGCGCCGACGATGCACTCGGCCCGGAAGCCATCGGGGTCTTTCACGTCGTTGAACACTCCGTCGAGAATGCTCACGCCGGCCTCGCGGGCGCCGAGCAGAGCCGTTGCCAGATGCGGAAGCAATGGTGCCCGGCCAAGTATCTGCGCCGCTCGGAGTTCCTTCGCAAGGTCGTTCGTTCCCATGACCAACACGTTGACGCGGGGGTGCGCGGCGATCGCCCGTACGTCGAAGATGGCCGTGGGTGTCTCGACCATCGCCCATATCCGCATCTCGGCAGGCGCACCGGCGGCGTCGAGCGCTTGAGAAACCGCTTCGAGCGTGGCGACCGATGACACCTTCGGGATGACCACGGCCGCCGCGGTCGACGTTGCCGCCGCGGCGATGTCGGCGGCACCCCACGCAGTGTCGAGGCCGTTGCAGCGGATGGTGATCTCGCGTCGTCCGTAGGCACCCGAGCGCGCGGCGGCGACGGCATTGGCGCGCGCTTGCTCCTTGGCGTCAGTTGCTACCGCATCTTCGAGATCAAAGATGAGCGCATCGGACGGGATCGTTTGCGCCTTTTCCAGCGCACGTTCGTTCGCGGCCGGCATGTAGAGCACGGAGCGGCGGGGGCGAAGATCAGTCATGATGGATTCCCTAGGTACGCGTATTACTTCGCGAAGCCGTACGCGGCAGCAAGTTCTGGGTCACGGGCAGAGAGCGACTTGGCCAGCTCCACGACCACCCGGCACTGCTTCACCGAGGCGTCGTCCTCCATCTTCCCGTCGAGCATGATCGCCCCCGTGCCGTCGCCCATGGCATCGATGACCCGTTGGGCCTGAGCCACGTCGGATGGCCGGGGCGAGAACACCCGCTTGGCAATGTCGATCTGCACCGGGTGGAGGCTCCACGCCCCGACGCAGCCGAGCAGATAGGCGTTGCGGAACTGGTCTTCGCACGCCACGGTGTCCTTGATGTCGCCGAACGGTCCGTAGAACGGCAGGATGCCGTGCATCACGCAGGCATCGACCATGCGGGCCATCGTGTAGTGCCAAAGGTCCTGCTGATGGGTGGCCCGAGGGGCGTCCGTAGCGTCAGGTGCGGGGTCGTCCCGGACGAGGTAGTCGGGGTGGCCGCCACCGACCCGCGTGGTCTTCATGCGGCGGTTCGCAGCAAGGTCGGCCGGACCGAGGGAGAGGCCTTGCATGCGCGGGGAGGCGCCGCAGATCTCCTCGACGTTCGCCATACCGCGGGCGGTCTCCAGAATCGCGTGGACGAGGAGCGGCTTGGTCAGACCCGCCTTCGCTTCGAGCTGGGCGAGCAACCTGTCGACGTAGTGGATGTCCTCGGCTCCCTCGACCTTCGGGATCATGATCACGTCGAGCTTGTCGCCCACTTCGGTGACCAGCGTGGTGAGGTCGTCGAGAGCCCAAGGCGAGTCAAGGCTGTTCACGCGGGTCCACAGCTGGGTATCGCCCATGTCGACGGTCTTCGCGACCTGGACCAACCCGGCCCTCGCCGCCTCCTTGTCTGTTGCCGGCACTCCGTCTTCGAGGTTGCCGAGGAGGATGTCGACCGTGGGAGCGATCTCGCCCACTTTGGCGACCATCTTGGCGTTCGACGGTGGGAAGAAGTGGATCATCCGGCTCGGCCGGAAGGGGATCTCGCGAACGGGAGCAGGCGCTCCGACAGCAAGGGGTTTGAAGAAGTCTTTGGCGCTACGCATGAGAACTTCGAGGCTACGGCCGACCGGAGATTTCCGCCATCTCGGCGCGACCGACGGCTACCGTGCCGAAGTCGTCGGTAACGGCTGGCTCTCCGGCCAGGAGGTTCAGTTGTCTAGGAACGGGTGACGACTCAGGAGTTGCGTTAGGAGTAGGGGTCGGGTCGTCCAACGGCGAAGCAGAGTTGGCGGAGTCGTTGTTGGAACTCGAGGTCGGGTGGGTTGACGGCCGGTCTTGGTAGTGGCCAGGGTGGGTTGACGGCCGGTCTAGTTGGTGGCCTGGGCGGGAAGAAGTCGTTGTCGATTGTCCAGGTGCCGTCGCGTTGTCGTGTCATCTCGGCACCGGTTTCGTGACGATGCGGGTGGCAATCGCAGCCGCAAAGGTGACGGAGGTTCTCGATGTCGGTCAGACCGCCATCGTCCCACTCGACGATGTGGTCGGCATCGCATCGGTGCCACGGCGCAGAGCATCCGGGCTTGGTGCAGAACCCTCCGTCTCGCAACGCCAAGGCAAGTTTCTGAAGCGGTGACGCAAGCCTTCGGGACCGGCCGAACTTCATGATCCCCCCGTCGGTTGCTTGGACCGCGGCGTAGAGATCGGTTCGCGGGTCGTCGACGAGAGTGAGTGCGTCTCCCGTCGGGATCGGCCCGACACCGAGGATCTTGCATTCGAGAGTTTCGGCTTGCATGGTGACGACCATCGCTGTTCGCGTCGATCCGCCGGTGGCGGTGCCGTTCATCACTGCCACGAGCGCATCGGCGAGCCGTTGTTCGCGGGGTTCGTCGTCGTGCGCGCCAAGCGTTTCAGCTCGTTCAGGGTGCGCATCACGCCACGCTGCATCACACGCCGCGTTGAGTGTGGCTTTGACTTGCTCGCCCTCAAGGGTGGGGAGGATGACGCGCATGCCGACGCAGCCGTTGTCGGCTTTGAAGAACTTCACGGACCGAGCCCGTTGTTGCCGCGCACGGACGCCCTTTGCATCACGATCGATCAGGTACTTCGCAACCGTTCTGCCGAAGTCGTCTGGGGACTGACTCGGCGCCAACGACAACAGTTCGGCTGCTTCGTCGTTGTCGGTGATCGGTTTGAGGTGTCGCAGATGCTCCCCCGATACTTCGCCATCCACCAGAGCGTCGCCGGCACCGGGAACTCGTCCGACGATGTCAGCAACCTCTTCAGCTTTGCGGGCTTCGCCGTTCGACATCCCGAACCCGCGGGCCAATGCGGCTTTCGTGTCGCGGCCGGTCTCGGTCTTGAGAACACCGACGAGTACTGCTTCGAGCGCGGCCAACTCGCCCCGGAGTCGGCGTAGCTGTTGTAGGGCGATCTTGGCGGTGGTGGGGTCCCAGTGCACGGACGAACTGCGCGGCACGCAGAGAAGCGCGAGAGCCTCGATCTGTTGTGCAGCAGTGTTCGCCATGCGACCATGGTAGAACACATGTTCGCAGATGTCAAATGATTTGTTCGGCAAAATCACTGGGACACCAGACCGAAACACCCGCCTCCCGCGCGCCGTCTGAAGTAATAAGGACGACGCATTGAACAACCAAGAGTTCCGGCTGGGAATCGCATCTCACCGTTCCCGATATGATCCGTGTGCATATGATTCCCGTACAGAGTGCATCGCATCACCTGGGGCGCGAAGGAACCGTGCACCATGACTCGTTGTCATTCGCTCGAAGGGCAGCGCGGCAAATTCGCTCTTCTTAGAGAGCGAGGTGGAGCCGGAGTGCTTCGTCGACGAGCATCAAGAGATCGGCGGGAACGGCACCGACTCGCTGACCGACGCGCGCGATGTCCACCGACCGAACCTGTTCGGCCTGAGCTTTCGAATCATGGTCAAGCCCGGTATCCGAGGATGGGAGCATCACCTGAAACGGATAGACACGAGCGGTGTTCGATGTGACGGGAACTACGGTGACCACACCCCGCCGGAGGCGTTGGGCGGTGAGATTCGCGCCTTCGTTGGTGACGATGACAGCGGGTCGGCGCTTGTTTGCCTCCGCTCCCCGAACCGGCTCCAAGTCGACGAGGACGATGTCGCCGCGACGCATCAGTTGATGCCGTCAGCGGTCGCGGCTTCCCACATGTCGCCGTCGCCGGACTCGGTCCAGTCGCGCCAGGCGTCCTCATACGCCCCGCCGAGTTCGGTCGCCCGAAGGAGACGAACGGCCTTGTGAACGACGGCCGACCTCGAAGCGAGACCCTGGGTCTGCGCATACTCGTCGAGGTACGCAACATCGTCATCCGGCAGACTTACGCTGACCTTCATACCGTGATGCTACCAAAGGTAGCATCACGGTAGCAACTAGTCTCAGCCCGCCGCCTCGAGCTTCGCCATCTGGCGGAACATCTCGAAGATGTCCATGCCTTTGTACTCCGAGTCGATCGACCGGTACACCGTGTCGACGTTGACGGCGATGCGGCCCCACTCACCCCACTCGCGAAACTCGCCCAAGGCAATGTCGTGCGCCGCATCGCTCGCCGACATCCCGGCGGCGTGACGGGCCGACGCCTCGCGCTCGATCATCGACAGGTACTCGCGGCAGTCGCGCACGTCGGCGAGCGTCGAGACCGGTCCGTGCCCGGGGACCACGACCGACGGCGCCATCGTCTCGATCAGATCGCATGCGGCGATCCAGTTGGACAACGGCCCCGCCCACACGATGGGCGTGCCGTGCGAGAACAGGATGTCGCCGGTGAACACCGTTGCCGCGTCGGGCACGTGCACGATGGTGTCCCCTGCCGTATGCGCGGGTCCGACCTCGTGGAGCTCGACGATGCGACCGCCCACACTGATGTCGTGTCGACCGGAGAACGTCTCGGTCGGCGGCGTGGACTCGATGCCGCTGAAATCGAACGCACCGAAGAAGCCCCGGAAGAGCTCGCCGATCTCGCCAGGGGCATTGTTGAGCGACAGCATCATCGACGCGGGAACCTCGGCCATCTCGTGGGCGGTTGCCGCACTCGCCACGATCGCCGCATTCGTCACCAGTTGGTTGCCGTAGCAGTGATCGCCGTTGGCGTGCGTGTTCACCAGCGTGGCGATCGGCGACCGTGCGCGGATCTCTGCCATCGCGTCGAGCATCTCCTGAGTGAGCTTGAGATCGAAGAGCGTGTCGACCAGTAGGGAAACCCCGTTGCTCTCGATCAGACCCGCGTTGCTCCACCCCCAACCGCCGTCGGGCTGCAAGTAGGCGAAGCATCCGTTGCCGACGTCGACGAGACCTTTTTCGTAGTGCACTGGCATGAGCGAACGGTAGCGGTTCGGTGCCCCGAGTGACACTCAGCCCCGGTCGGGACGGCTACTTCGACGTGAGCGCCTCAGCGCCGGCGAGCGCCACGAGGATGGTGCGCTCCACCGCTTCGTCCTTCGCCTCCATGACCACGTTCTCGCCCTCGGTTCGCTGGGCGATAACGGCACAGACACATCCGGCGCGCATGCCGTACACCGACGCGCACGTGAACACCGTGGCCGACTCCATCTCGTAGTTGAGGATCCCGAGATTGCGGTACTCGTCGGTGATCCCCTGCAGCGAGCGGAGCAGGCGGGGGTTGGCCGAGATCACCGAACGCTCCTGACCTTCGAAGAAGGTGTCCACCGACGCGGTGATCCCGACGTGATGCGGGATGCCGAGCGAGGCCGCGGCGTTCGCCAACGCAACGGTGACGAACGGGTCACCTGCCGCCGGGTATTCGATCGGGGCGATGTCGAGGGTCGCGCCCTGACGGCGGAGCGCAGCGCTCGTGATGATCACCGATCCGACCGGCACGTGCGGTTGCAGCGAACCGGTTGTCCCCACGCGGATCACGGTGCGAACGCCAATCTGCGCCAGTTCGTTGATCACGATCGACGTCGACGGACCTCCCATGCCGCTCGTGCAGCACAGGATGTCGACGCCGTTGGCGAGCGTGCCGACGTAGCTTGTGAGGCCACGGTGCTCGCTGAGCAGACGGGCGTTGGCGAGCCGCTCCGTGGCGATGTGCTTGGTGCGCTCCGGATCGCCCGAGAGCAGCACGAGGTCGGGCACCCGGCCAGCCAGATCGCTGGGGCCGAACCCGATGTGATACCTGCGGTCGTCGCTCATCTGCCCGAAGCTAGTGCTCTGCCGTTCCTGCTCTGCTCACTGGCTCCCGCGCAGACCGGCGACGAGCATCTGTCCCGGCCGGCCTATTTCGTCCATCGGGAGAGAGCGTTCGTCGCGGCGTATCACCGTGCCGTTCACGAGGACATGACGGACACCGATCGGTGCGTCGGCGGTGAGCCGCTCGCCGTTCGCCGGGAAGTCACGCACACGGCGGATCGGGCCCGGGGCAACGGTGGCCGGATCGAACACGCACACGTCGGCAAACGCACCCGCCCGCAGGACCCCGCGGTCGACGAAGCCGAACAGGTCGGCCTGCACCCCGGTGAGACGGTGCACGGCGTCTTCGAGGGTGAGCGCTTCACGGCCCCGCACCCAATTGCCGAGGAGGTCGGTGGGCAGCGGGGCGTCGCAGATCTGACCGACGTGGGCTCCAGCGTCGGAGAGGCCGAGCGTGACGTGTTCTTCGCGCAGCAGACCGGCAATGCCCTCGGGGTCATCGTTTGCGAGCGTCGCTTTGACACGAAGCGACTTCAGGTCCGGTTCGGCGAGCACCGCGTCGAGGAGAGCATCGAGCGGATGCACCCCGAGCTGCTCAGCAAGGGCCGCGATGCCCAGACCGATGAGCTCGGGTTGGGTCGACTCCATCACCGTGAACGTGTCCCAGCGCGGAGAGAGCCGGCGGTTGTCAATCCACGCCTGCTTGGCCCGCTGCCGCCACTCCGACGATTCGTACGCGCGCCGACGATCCGCCTCGCTCAACGGCATCAGCTCGGCGAAGACAGGATTGGTGTTCAGCGTGAAGGGTTCCACGAGGTGCATCGAGAACGCGAGCGGACGGCAGCTGATCTGCGGCCAGACGTTCGCGCCCCGCCCAATACCTGCCCGATGGATCTCCATCGCCTTCAGATGAGCCCCGGTCGGGGTCGTGAGCACCGCCGTGTAGGTGACCGGTGCGCCGAGTTCGATCGACAGGTCATAGCTGTCGGCGAACGACAGACCCTCGCCGCCGTTGATACCGACCACGCCCCGTCCGGACGCGACAACCGCTGCGGCGAGCGCGTCGACCTCGCGTCGGTCGGCGTAGCGAGACGGGATGGGGTTCCCGTCAGCGCCTCGGTGCGTCACGGCGAATGAGGTCGCGAATCCGAGCGCTCCGGCATCCATCGCCTCGGAGACGGCCGCCGCCATGGTCGTGATCTCCGCATCGGTGGCGACGCGCCCGACCGCCTCATCGCCCAGCGCGTGGAGGCGGAGCGCCGTGTGGCCGATGTAGGCGCCGTAGTTCAGCACGCAGCCATGGCGCTCAACGGCGTCGTGGTAATCGGGGAAGGTCTCGAAGTCCCACGGCACCCCTTCGAGGAGGGTGGCCGGATCCATGTCCTCGACCTTCTCCATCGTGGCCGCCATCAGCGCCCGGTGCTCCGGGCGAACAGGGGCGATCGAGAACCCGCAGTTCCCCGCCACCACGCTCGTGACCCCATGGAAGCAGGACGGAGTGAGCGCCGGATCCCAGAACACCTGCGCGTCGTAGTGGGTGTGAATGTCGATGAAGCCGGGAGAGACGATGCAACCGGTGGCGTCGAGCACATCATCGTCGGGGAGCGGCGCGATCTCACCGATCGCCACGACACGATCACCCTCGATCGCCACATCTGCGACGGTTCCGGGCGAGCCCGAACCATCGACGACGATGCCACCACGGATGACGATGCGAGGTCCCATACCGTCATCCTGCTCCTGTCAGGGGGCCAAGAGCCAGCCCGGGATCAGATCATCACTTCGTGCTCGAGGAGCGAACGATGAGCCGAACGTCGAGAACCTCGTGGCCGGGTGGACGTGTGGGGTCGTCGAGCAGGGCGAGCATGCGCTCCGCGGCGCGGCGTCCAAGATCACGAACCGGTTGGTGGACGGTCGTGAGACCGAAGGCCTCGGCGACGGAGTGGCCATCGAAGCCGACCACCGCGAGCTCCCCGGGCACGTCAGTATGCAGTTCACGGGCAACCTGGAGCACCCCGAAGGCCATCTCGTCCGACAGACAGAACACCGCAGTTGGACGACGCTCCGGCGGCAGGGCGAGCAACTTGCGTGCTGCGGCTGCGCCGCTCTCGACGGTGTAGGCGCCGCTGAGTTCGACAGCCGGTTCGATCCCTGCCTCCACCACGATCCGACGAAACCCCTTGAGCCGAAGTCCTGACACCGGGGAGAACCGGTCACGTATGCTCCGGCTTCCGATGGTGGCGAGGCGGCGATGGCCGAGCCCGACGAGATGCTCGGCCGCGAGAGAACCGCCGAGCTCATCATCGATACCCAGGGTGTGTTCGCCGTCAACCCGTTCACCGACGATCATGATCGGACGCTCGCCCCGCGCCCGCTTCCACGAGGCACCGAGGAACGCATCGACCACCACGACGCCGTCGACCCGTTGGTTGAGGTTGGTGGTCCCGGCGACGAGGTCGCGTCGACGGCCGGGGGTACTCAGTGCGCTTATGAGCAGATCCTGGTCGGCAGGCTGCAGGACGTCCTCCAAGCCAGTAGAGACCTGGCTGACGTACCACGTGTCCAGATGTCGGGCGATGAGCCCGACGGTCTTCGTTCGACCCGAAGCCAGACGTGAGGCATTCGGATCAGCCACGTAACTCAGCGCGCTGGCGACGTCACGAACACGCTGACGGACCTCGGCACGCACATGGGGGAGGTTGCGAAGCGCTCTGCTGACGGTCGCCTCCGAGACGGCAGCGCCGCGAGCGACATCGGCGATCGTGGCACGACCACCGCGGGGAGGCATCCCTTCAGACTGTCTATCCGCAACCGCTTTCACGGACGGTACTCTAGGGCCGAAAACCGCCCGAGACCACGCACGTTGCGCTGATTGCCGCACGGGTGAGCCACCCGCAACCGTCGGACTCGGCTTGCGGTCACCGCTGAACCGGAACTGCCCCGGAACCACTGCGCAACGCCGATACTGGAGGGGATGTCCACCGATCGGCGCCCTCGGCCCCGCCCACGCGAACGGGGCGAGGGGTCCCCCCGCGTCGAGGTGCTGCGCGCCGCCCGCGCTGGCGCACCTTGCGTCATCGAGTACCCGACGGAACTGCCGATCACCGACCGCGTCGACGAGATCCGCGAGGCGATCCGCGATCATCAGGTGATCGTCGTCGCCGGCGAAACGGGGTCGGGCAAGAGCACTCAGCTCCCAAAGATCTGCCTCGACCTCGGGCGGGGTCTCGACGCCATGATCGGCCATACCCAACCGCGGCGATTGGCGGCGCGAACCATTGCGGAACGGGTGGCGTCGGAGCTCGGCACCACGGTCGGAGAAACCGTCGGGTATGCCGTCCGCTTCACCGACCGGGTGAAGGAGCTGACCCGATTGAAGGTGATGACCGACGGCATCCTGCTCGCCGAGATCGGCCGCGACCGGCTCCTGCGCCGCTACGACACGATCATCATCGACGAGGCCCACGAGCGCAGCCTGAACATCGACTTCCTCCTCGGTTTCCTCCACCAACTCCTTCCGAGACGACCCGACCTGAAGCTGATCATCACCTCGGCCACCATCGACACCGCCCGCTTCGCCGAGCACTTCAGCCGGGTCGACGCCACGGGTCGTCGCCGATCGGTCCCCGTCATCCTGGTGACCGGTCGAACGTTCCCGGTCGAGGTCCGGTACCGGCCGTTCGGCTCCGAAGATGACGAAGCCCCGGATCAGCCGCAGGCCATCGTCGCCGCCGTGGAGGAGCTCTGTGCTCACGGTGACGGCGACGTGCTCGTGTTCTGCAATGGTGAACGGGAGATCCACGACGCCGCCGACGCGATCCGAGAAATGGTCGTGCCCGGACGCCCTCTCGAGGTCATCCCGCTGTACGCGCGATTGTCCGCTGCCGAACAGCACCGGGTGTTCGAACCCCACACCACGCGCCGGGTCGTTCTCTCCACCAACGTGGCCGAGACCTCCCTGACCGTCCCCGGGGTCCGGTTCGTCGTCGACACCGGCACGGCACGCCTCTCCCGCTACAGCCGTCGATCGAAGGTGCAGCGGCTCCCCATCGAACCGATCTCCCAGGCGTCGGCAAACCAACGGGCCGGTCGGTGCGGACGCGTCGCGCCCGGGGTAGCCATCCGCTTGTTCAGCGAAGACGACTTCCTCGACCGACCGGCGTTCACCGACCCCGAAATCCTGCGCACCAATTTGGCATCGGTCATCTTGCAGATGCTCGCCCTCGGACTCGGGGACATCGCCACGTTCCCGTTCATCGACGCGCCCGACCGACGCTCGGTGAAGGACGGGCTCGTGCTGCTCTACGAGCTGGGCGCGGTGACCGCTCCGGAGAACGGTGAGCTGACCGAGCTCGGCCGCCGTCTGGCTCGATTGCCACTCGATCCCAAGCTCGGTCGCATGGTCCTCGCCGCCGAGTTCAACGGATGCGTCAAAGAAGTGCTCATCATTGCCGCCGCACTTTCGATCCAAGATCCACGCGAACGTCCGAGCGAGAAGCGCGAGGCCGCGGATGTGTCGCACGCCCGATTCCGTGATGACTCCTCCGACTTCATGTCGCTGATCAATCTGTGGAACCACCTCCGGGATCGCCAGCGCGAGATGTCGTCGAGCCAGTTCCGCAAGATGTGCCGGCGGGATTACCTGAACTATGTGCGCATACGGGAGTGGCAGGACATCTTCAGCCAGCTCCGCCAAGTTGCGTCCGATCTCGGGCTGCGCTTCGGGGCCCAGCCCGCCGCCGCTGACCTCGTCCATCAAGCGTTGCTGACCGGACTCGTCGTCAACGTCGGCGCGCGGGACGAGCGCACCCGCGACTATCGCGGCGCCCGCAACAGTCGCTTCCTCGTTGGCGCCGGTTCGACGCTGTTCAAGAAGCCGGCGAAATGGATCATGGCCGGCGAGGTCGTCGAGACCGATCGGCTGTGGGCGCGAACCGTTGCGCGTATCCAACCCGAATGGATCGAACGCGCCGGTGACCATCTGGTGAGCCGGTCGTATTCCGAGCCCACGTGGGACCCCAAGACGGGCTCGGCCGTTGCGATCGAGCGTGTTTCGCTCTACGGCCTTCCGATCGTGACCGGCCGACGGGTCTTCTTCGGCCGCATCGACCCGGTTCAGGCACGCGAACTCTTCATCCGGAACGCGCTGGTCGACGGCGAGTGGGAAGTCCATCACGACTTCGTCGCAGCGAACGCTCGGACCGCAGAACTGGTCACGGAAATCGAGACCCGAGCGCGACGACGCGACCTGCTGGCGGACGGCGACCGGGCCTACGCATTCTTCGACGACCGGATTCCCGAAACCGTTGCGTCGACCGCCTCGTTCAATCAGTGGTGGAAGGGGATGCGGCCCCTCCTGCCCGACTTCCTCTCGGTGAGCGTCGCCCATCTGCTCGATGATGCCGCCGCCGGAGTGCGGTGGGAGGACTTTCCCGACACGTGGCCATCGACGAACGCCCCGGCTCCGCTGACCTACGTGCACGACCCCGGTGCGGTGGACGACGGCGCCACTGCGACCGTCCCTCTCATTGCTGTGCCTCATCTCGACGAGGCGGAGTTCTCGTGGCACATCACCGGCCACCGCGTCGAGCTCGTCGACGCGTTGATACGCACACTCAACAAGAACATCAGGAGGCAGCTGATCCCGATCGCCGATCATGTCGAGAAGTTCCTGGCGTCAGCCGACCCTCGCTCCGGATCGCTGATCGACGCACTCACTCGCTACGTGGCTCATGCGATCGGGTCGCCACTCACCGCAGAAGAGTTCGACATGACCCGGCTCGAACCGCACCTCCGGATGCGCTTCGAAGTGCTCGACGCCGATGACGCCGTGGTGGCCGCCGGGCGCGGTCTCGGACGGCTGCGTTCCGAACTGGGTGGACGTTGCCGGACAGCACTCGGCGCCGCCATGCCCGGTCTCGAGTTCGAGGCGGCGACATCGTGGGTGTTCGGTGATCTCACTGCTCGGGTCACGACCGCCCAACTCGGATTCACGGTGCACGGCTTCCCGTCCCTCGTCGACGAAGGGCGCGGCGTGTCCGTGCGCGTGATGGTCAGCGAGGCCGCCCAACGCGAAGCCATGTGGGACGGCACGCGAAGACTCCTGCAGCTGGCGGCGACACCCTCACGTCGTGACATCCGGCGATCGATCGAAGCCACTGACCGACTCGCTCTTGCCGCCGCACCGAACGGTGATATCGAGGCTCTGCTCGACGACGCCGCCGCCGCCGTGATCGACCACGTTCTGATTGCCAACGGAGGGCCGGTGTTCACGGCCTTCGGTTTCGCCGAGTTGCTCGCCGCGGTCAAGTCCGGGTCGGGACCGGCGAGCGCAACCATCGGGCGGGAGATCGCCCTGACACTCGCGACGTACGCCAAGCTGCAGCGAACCTTCGCGGAGATGCAGGCACAGCCGCGGTCCCTGTCGATGTCCGCGTCGATCAACGACTCCATCGAGCAGGTCGCCCGTCTCATGCGTCCGGGGTTCGCCACCCGCACCGGTGTTCGTCGGCTCGCCCACCTTCCCCGCTATCTCGATGCAGTGCTCCACCGCCTGCAGAAGCTTTCGTCCGACCCGCACCGGGACACCCCGCGGATGAACACCGCCCGGGCGCTCGAGGCGGCGTACCGGGATGCGCTGCGTTCGGCCCGGCCTGGTTCCACCGGGCTACTCGAGGTGCGCTGGATGATCGAGGAGTTGCGGGTCAGCCTGTTCGCCCAGCACCTCGGCACCGACGGTCCGATCAGCGAGCAGCGCGTCCGCTCGGCGCTTCGGGCATCCGCGACCTAGTGGTGTGGCGTTGAGCGGGAAGCGGCTGTTCGCGCGTGTCCGGCCGGTCCGTGACTCAGCCGACAGTAACTGCGAGTACGTGGTCGATACGACGCGATGAACGACCTACCCGGAGTTCCCGCGCTCCCGGGCGGGCCGCCCAGGAATGGGTCGCCACGTCCCAGTGCATCGCCCAGCGGGGATCGAGGGCGATCTCGACCGAACGACTCTCCCCGGGGGCAACCTCGACCTTGGCAAAGCCGACGAGTTGCTGCACGGCATCGTCGGGCGCGCCCGTTCCGACGGGATCATGCGCATAGACCTGGATTACCTCGAAGCCGGACCGATCGCCGGCGTTGGTGACCGTGGCCCGGATGACGCCATCACCGGCCTCGGCGCTGTCGATCGAAATGTCCGCGTAGGAAAGACCGTGACCGAAGCCGAACAGTGGTTCGCGCCCGACCGTGTCGTAGTACCGATACCCGATGAGACGTCCCTCGAGATAGCGGCCCACGCCGTTGCGCCCGGGATGGTGCTCGAAGGCCGGTGTGTCCTCGAGACGACGGGGCAGGGTAACCGGGAGCCGCCCACCGGGGTCGACGTCGCCGAGGAGCACATCGGTGAGCGCATCGCCGAACTCCTGCCCGGGGAACCAGACGAAGAGCACGGCGTCGACCTCGTTGATCCACGGCATGGCGACGGGCGAACCGGCGTTCACCACGACGATTGTCCGCGCGCTTACCTTGGCCACCTCGCTGATGAGCTCGTCCTGACGACCGGGCAGGGCGATCGTGGTGCGGTCGTAGCCCTCGGCCTCCCAGTCGTCGTTCGTCCCGACGATCACGATGGACGCGTCGGTCGTGGCCGCCAGCCTCGCCGCCCCTGCCACCAAGTCGTCGACGACCGGAGCGTCGAAGCCCATGATCAACCCGCGCATCATCCCGAGTCCGTCGTTGACGTATTCGACCGTGACCCGGACCGCCTGACCGGCGAGGAGTTCATGCGATGCGACGAACTGGGCCTTGCCGATGCCGAAGAACGAACCGCCCGGCGCGGCGGGCTCATCGTCGACAACGAGCTCTCCGTCGACGAAGAGCCGGGCCCGGCCGATCGAGGTGAGACCGAAGGACCACACGCCGGAAACGTCAGGGGTGAACCCGAAGCTGACGCGACATGCGAAGAGTTCGCGCGTCAAACCCTCACCCGGGTCGTCCGGCCAGATCAGGTTGAAGCGTGGGAGGACCTCCGATCGCAGCGGCGGCACCGCGTTGGTCATGTCATCTGCTGTGACGAAGTAGTCGATCGTGGCATCGGTGATCCAGTCGCGCCGCGGCGGCGGAAGCGTCCGGTGGATGGTGCACCCGACGGCGTCGAGCACCTCGACGCCGGCACCGCCGAGTCGATCACGGAGAGAGCCGAGCGGATGGACCTCGTGCACGGGATTGACCATGGCCGACCCTCCGCCCATGATCCGCCCCTTCGCTGCGTTGGGACCGATGACGGCGACGCGGCGAACAGAAGTGGTATCGAGGGGAAGGGCGTTGGCTTCGTTGCGGAGTAGCACCATGCCGGCCGCGCCAGCGGATCGGATCAGCGATCGATCCTCCGGTACGTCGCGGGTCGTCTCCGGTCCCGGTCCACCATCGGAGATGGCGCCGAGCCGATCCATGAACGACAGCATTCGACGAGCAGCGGCCCGTACCAGCGAGGCGTCGACGGCTCCGGACTCGACGGCGGCGACGAGCTTGGCACCGCGGTCGCGCGTCGGCCCCGGCATCTCCAGGTCGAGGCCGGCTTCGATGCCCTCGGCTGTCGAGTGCAGCCCGAACCAATCGCTCATGACGACGCCGGTGAAGCCCCACTCCCCGCGCAGCACGTCGGTGATGAGCTCCTTCGAGTCGGCGGCCCACGGTCCGTTGATCCGGTTGTACGCCGACATGATCGAAAGAGCGTCGGCCTCGCACACCGCCGCTTCGAAGGGTCGGAGGTACATCTCGCGCATGGTTCGCTCGTCGATGCGGTTGTCGATCGTCATCCGCTCGTGCTCGGTGTCGTTGCCGACGAAATGCTTCACGCACGCCGCCACCCCCTCGCTCTGCACCCCGTTGACGTAGCCGACGGTGATCCGCGCGCTGAGGTATGGATCTTCGCTCTGGCATTCGAAGTTGCGGCCGCCGACCGGTGTGCGGTGGAGGTTCACGGTCGGTGCGAGCAGCACGCGAGCTCCCTTGGCGCGCGCCTCACGGCCGAGGAGCGCGCCGATGCGTTCGACCAGCGCCGGATCGAAGGTTGCCGCCAACGCAGTTCCCGACGGCACGTTGACCGACGCCGGACCGGTGAAGGTTGTTCCCCGCGCTCCGGCGGGTCCATCGGTGACCCGCATTGCCGGGATGCCGTGGCGCGGAAGCTCAGCCGTGTGCCAGTTGTCCGTTCCCGCCAGCAGCGACACCTGCTCCTCGATGGTCAGAGCGTCGATCAGGGCATCGAGTTCGGCGTCATTCACGAGGGCGAAGCTACTGCCTTCGCTGCGAACCACGCGGCGGCGAAGGACTCCCGGAACCGGTCTCGGGGCTCAACGCTCAGAGCTTGATCGCCGGAGGTCCACCACTGTGCCGCCCACCGCCCGAGCGAAGTGCACAACTACCCGGCGATGGTTGGCGTCGATCACCGACGCGTCAAGCGGTGGAAGCAGTTGGGACCAGAGAACGTCTCCCCATCCGTAGAGCTCGACCTGACGCGCAGGTCGGCCTTGGAACCAGACATGGAAGTGCGACGAACCGTCGCCCCAACGATGCACGTGCACTCGCCCAACGGATTCGATCGTCCTGATCGCCGTTTCGAGACGCCAGGTGAGCCGACCGAACTCAGCTGCCAAGCCATCGTCAAAGTGATCGAAGTCGATGTGATCAATGGTCTCGAGGAATAGCCCGACGGGGTTGGCAGACGGTCGGAAGGAGGTGAGCTTCCATCGTCCGTTGCGCCAGAGCACCCTGTCATCCGCACCACACGAGTGACAGGGCTTGCCATCCTCGCCGTCTCGAACGAGTTCACTCTCCATCGGGGCACCCAATGTCTTCAGTCCGAATTCACCTTCGAACGGGAACAGCGGCGACGAAGTGAGTGCTCTTACGGCCTTTTCGGTCCGATCATCCATAAGGTCACGCTACCGAGGGTGCCCCGAAGCCGTCGCCGACAATCCACATGTCTCGACGAGGGCAAGTAGGTTGCGTCGTCGCGGCTCCGGACCGAGCCCACCCGAACGGAGACGAACCATGAGTCGAGCACTTGTAAGCGGATTTGACCACGTGTCCACGTCGTCGAGGGACGTCGATCGGCTCACCGAGTTCTACCGGAGCATCTTCGGCATCGAGCCGCTGACGGGGTTCCCTCGGGTGGGCGGCGACGGACGCAAGATCGTCCTCATCCCACTGAGCAGCGGCACGACCCTGCAGGCCACCGAGGTCGCTCTCGGTGATGCTCCGGAACTCCTCACTCCGCCGGCAGCCGTGTTCTATGGCACGGCTCGCTTCGATCACGCCTCCTTCCGAGCGACGGACATGGAGGCGTTCGACGAACTGCTGGCTCGCCTCGTTGCCGCGGGCGCGTCGACCGGAGATGTCCGCGAGTTCGGCACGCAGCGCTTCTTCGCGTTCCGCGACCCCGACGGCTACCTCGCCGAGGTCGTCCTCAACGGCTGAAGCTCAGCCCGCGGGTGCAGTCCCGCTGATCAGTCTTCGACGAAGCGGCGGACGGTGACCTTCTTGCCGCGGAGCATGACCTTGCGCATCACGGCGATCACGTCCTCCGCCGAGCCGTCGGGCACACCGACGACGGAGAAGTGCTCCGCGATCTTGATGGGTCCGATGTCGCGGCCCGTGAGTCCGCTCTCGTTCGCGATGGAGCCGACGAGGTCGCCTGCTCGCACACCGTCCTTGTGGCCGAGGCCGATGTAGAGCTTGGCTGTGGGACCGCCGGAACCGCCCTTCGGCGCACCGGCGGGTCGGGCCGGACGCTCGGCCCACTCACCGCTTCCGCCCTTGCTCGGCGGCCGCTTACGCGGACCATCGTCGTTCCACCGGTCGGTGCCTCCTCGGTCGAATCGGCCCTTGGTCTCGCCGGCGCCACGCTGCATGCGCGAGGACGCGTCGGGAATCTCCTTGTCGTCGACCGTCGCGCCGTTCGCGAGGTGAGCCAGACGGATTGCTGCGAGCGCAACGTCGCGGAGCTCGGTCTCGGAGAACTGATCGAGGATGCCCGCATAGTTCTCGAGGTCGTCGGCGGTCAACGCCGTACGAATCGTCTCGACGGTGAGCTCCATCTGCTTGGCCCGGAGGTCGGCGACCGACGGGACCTTCTCGATGGCGATCTTCTGCTTGGTCAGCCGCTCGATGTTCTCGAGCAGACGCTGTTCACGTGGCTCGGCGAGAGTGATCGCAGTGCCTTCCCGACCGGCGCGCCCGACGCGACCGATGCGGTGGACATATGCCTCCGGAGCCGACGGGACGTCGTAGTTCACGACATGGGTGAGCGAGTCGATGTCGAGACCGCGGGCGGCCACGTCGGTGGCGATGACAAGTTCGGTGGCGCCCGTCCGGATGCGCCCCATGACCCGATCGCGGGACTCCTGTCCCAGACCTCCGTGGAGCGCCTCAGCGCGATAGCCGCGGCCGTTCATCGTCTCGGTCAGCTGTTCCACTTCAGTACGTGTGCGGCAGAAGACCAGTGCGGCTCGGGGAGCCTCGACGTCGAGTACTCGACCGAGCGCGGCAGCCTTGTGGGACCGCTGCACGACGTAGACCGCCTGACGGATGAGGGCCTTGCCCGGCTTCGTGTCACCGAGCCCGATCTGCACTTTTAGCGGGTCGTTGAGATGGCGCTTGGCGATGCCCATGATGCGAGGAGGAAGCGTCGCCGAGAACATGACGGTCTGACGATCCGATGGGGTCGACTTGAGGATCTCTTCAATGTCTTCAGCGAAGCCCATGTCGAGCATCTCGTCCGCCTCGTCGAGCACCACGATCTTGATCTTGTCGAGGGCGAGGGTGCCGCGGGCGATGTGGTCCATTGCGCGACCAGGAGTGGCGACGACTACGTGCACGCCACCCGAGAGCGCCTGCAGCTGGCGACCGATCGGCTGACCGCCGTAGACCGGAAGGACGCGCGCTCCGAGCACGCGACCGTATTTGTACATAGCTTCCGAGACCTGGACGGCGAGCTCGCGCGTCGGAACGAGAACCAGCGCGAAGGGCTCCGGTTTTCCCTTGCTTTCGGGGATTTGCTGGAGGATCGGGAGCGCGAAAGCCGCGGTTTTTCCGGTGCCGGTTGCCGCCTGCCCGAGGAGGTCTCGACCGCTCAGCATCAGCGGGATCGCCTCGCGCTGGATCGGGGTTGGCTCCTCGTAGCCCAGCGATTCCACGGAGCTGAGGAGCTCAGGGCGGAGTCCGAGATCGGCAAATCTTGACTGTTCTTCGGTCGTACTCACCACGTAAGAGTAATTCGCCTGGCCACCGCCGTCGTCCCGATACCCTGAATCGGTGGATACGACGACCGATGTCACAGTCGACGAACCGACGAGCGGGTCGGTTCTGGGCCGCGAGATTCGCCGATTGGCGAGCGTCGCCGAGCTGCGAAGCGTGATCGGCGAACCCGCCAAGGCCGTCTGCATGAAGGTCACGGACTCGCTGAACCAGCTCACCCGTGGCTTCATCGAGCGTTCTCCGTTCTTGTGCATTGCGACATCGAGCCCGACTGGAGACTGCGACGTCAGCCCGCGCGGAGATCCGGCAGGCTTCGTCAGGATCCTCGACGACCGTACCCTCGTCATACCGGAACGCCCCGGCAACCGTCTTGCCGACACCCTCCGCAACATCATCGCCAATCCGCACGTCGGCCTGCTCTTCGTCCTCCCGGGCATCACCGATACGTTCCGCGTCAATGGCCGAGCGTGGATTACCGATGACCGCGACCTTCTTGCCCCGTGTGAGCATGAAGGCAGCGTGCCGCGCCTCGGCATCGTCGTCGAAATCGAAGAAGCGTTCACGCAGTGTTCGAAGGCCTTCATTCGCTCGCACCTGTGGGACCCCTCGACCTTTCAGGACCGGACGAGCCTTCCCAGCAACGGCGAAATTCTGAAGGTCATCAACGCCCAGAGCGATCCGGAGTTCGATGCCGCGGTCTATGACGCCGAACGGGCTGCCCGCTACGCGCGCCGTGAGGGCTTCTACTAGCGCAGCGCCAGACAGGCGAGTCCTTGGTATACGTTCGCGGAGCGGCACGGCACCCGTTCGTCGCCGCCGGAGGTTTGCGTCGATGGGTCCTGCCGTTCTTGTCCTTGTTGGACTCTTCCTCCTGCTCCTCGTCTTCTCCGTCAAGACCGTGGAGCAGGGCAACATCGCCGTCGTCACCATCTTCGGCAAGTACCGCCGCATCCTCCGCCCCGGGCTGAACTTCCTCATCCCGCTGATCGAGAAGGTCTCCCGTCGCATCTCGATCCAGAACCGCTCCATCGAGATCGAGTTCCAGGCGATCACCCAGGACCAGGCAAACGTCTACTTCAAGGCGATGCTCCTCTACGCGGTCTTCAACGAGAAGGAGGAGACCCTCAAGAACGTGGCGTTCAAGTTCCAGAGCGCCGATGACTTCTCGACTGCGCTGATCCGGACGATCGAAGGATCGACGCGCGGCTTCGTGGCGACGAAACGCCAGGCGGAGATCCTCGGGCTTCGACGCGAGATCGTCGAAGAGGTCAAGGACCAGCTCGACGCCACCTTGGAAGGGTGGGGTTACCACCTGATCGATCTTGCCCTGAACGACATCACGTTCGACTCGGTGATCACCCAGTCGATGGCCCAGGTCGTGGCGTCGAACAACCTCAAGGCGGCCGCAACCAATGAAGGCGACGCGCTCCTCATCCGCAAGACCAAGGAAGCCGAAGCCGAAGGCAACGCCATCCAGATCGCCGCATCCGCGGAGCGCAACGCGTCGCAGCTCCGCGGCCAGGGCGTGGCGCTGTTCCGCGAAGAGGTCGCGAAGGGCCTCGCCGAATCGGCCAAGCAGCTTGAAGCCGAGAACGTCGACACTGCCCTCATCCTCTTCGCGATGTGGACCGAAGCGATCCGTCATGTGGCCGAGAACGGGCAGGGCAACGTCTTGTTCCTTGACGGATCACCGCAGGGCATGGAGAAGCAGTTCCGTGATCTGATCGCGCTCAGCCAGCTCAACGTGATCAGAACACCGACCTGACCCGCACAACAAACACCGCGCTCAGCCAGCTCAACGTGATCAGAACACCGACCTGACTCGAACAACGAGCCCCGAGAAGCGGCCAAGATGGTCGGGTGGCCAAGGCGACCGACATCGTCATCCTCGGCTCGGGCCCAGCAGCGTGGTCCGCCGCGGCAGCTCTCGCACCGACCGGACTGAGCGTCACCCTCGTCGCTCCGGACCCCGACCGCGCCTGGACGAACACCTACGGAGCGTGGGTCGACCAGATCGACGCAACCGTCACCGAACTCATGCCCAGCGCCGACATGTGGGCGGAGGTGTTCGACACGGTCAACGTGATCGGTGATCGCGATCAGGTGGCCGGGCGCCCCTACGGACGGTTGGACAACGCCGCGCTCGCGTCGGCCTTGCGGGCAACAGCCGAGGGCGGCTCGTTGACGGTACGCCGTGGCACGGCAACACAGGTCACCCACGACCGTTCCGGAACCACCGTCGAGGTCACCGAGGGAAAGGCGCTCCGTTCCTCCTTGGTCCTCGACGGGTCCGGCGCGACATCACGCTTCATCGAGCGGGAGGAGCGAACGACCCCGACAGCATTCCAGGTGGCGTACGGCATCATCGCCGAGTTCGAACGACCTCTACTTGCGGACGGCGAATGCACACTCATGGACTGGCGGGGGCCCGAGCGCACCGTCCCGACCTTCGGGTACACCCTTCCGATCGATGGACGGTGGCTGGTGGAGGAGACCGCTCTCGCCAGTCGTCCCGCGCTCGGATTCGATGAGCTCGAACGGCGGCTCCACGATCGTCTGCGCGCTGATGGTCTTGTCATCAAGCACATCCACGGGATCGAGCGAGTGTCGTTCCCGATGGATGTGCCGCTCCCCCACCGAACGCAGCGCACCATCGGTCTTGGGGCGGCCGCGTCACTCGTCCATCCCGCGACGGGGTACTCCGTGGCCGCATCCCTCCGATCGGCGCCACGGATCGCGACGGCGATCGCGGCACAGCTCGAGCGCTCGGGGGTGGACCTCGACCATGCAAGCCGTGAGATCTGGAAGTCGCTGTGGAGTGACGACCGGGTGAAGGCGAGGCGACTCGAGACGTACGGACTCTGTCGCGTCCTCACGATGAACCAGCGCGACCTCCGGTCGTTCTTCGACTCGTTCTTCCGACTGAGCCCGGCGGTCGCGGCGACCTACCTCGGCGGCGAGGCGGGGTCGGCGGAGATGGCGTCGGTGATGTGGAAGGTGTTCCGCAACGCCGGCCCGCGCCTACAGCGCCGCCTGGCGACCGGCAACCCGCTCACGCTCGCCCGGTCCCTACTGCGCTGAGCAGCCGGACCCGGGGAGCGGAAGTCGGTTCAGCCCTTGACCGACCCGGCGAGCAGACCTCGCACGAAGAATCGCTGCAGTGCGAGGAACACCACGACGGGTACCACCATCGACACGAAGCCGGCAGCCGTGAGCAAGTGCCATGACTGCCCTCGCGATCCGGTGACTTCGACCATCTTCGCGATGATCGGCGTGTTCTTCGATCCACCGAAGACGACACCCACGAGGTAGTCGTTCCAGATGTAGACGAACTGAAAGATCGCGACGGAGGCGATCGATGGCACCGAAAGAGGTATTACCAACCGCGTGAACGTGACGAGGTGGGACGCACCATCGACGCGGGCGGCCTCGATGATCTCTCTCGGTAGCCCACCGATGAAGTTCTTCATGAGGAAGATGGCAAAGGGGAGCCCGAAAATGCTGTGCGCGATCCACACGGCGACAACCGAACTGTCGAGGTGCAGGTAGGGAAAGATTGTCGTGTTACCAATGTGCACGCCACCGGTGAAGAACCGAAGGATCGGGATCAGACACATCTGCAACGGCACGATCAGCATGGCGAGAATGAGGGAGTAGAGCCAGTCGCGACCCTTGAACTCGATCCATGAGAAGCCGTAGGCAGCAAGCGCCGCTACCCCGACCGAGATGATGACCGAGGGAATCGTAATGCGAAAGGAATTGAGCAGGAAATGGCTCAGTCCTTCGCTCCCGGGACCCGTGGACAGCACGCTGTTGTAGTTGGAGAAGGTGAAGTGCGTCGGGTGGAGGAAGAACGTCCACCATCCCGTCGACTTGACGTCGGCCTCCGGCCGGAACGACGACACGAACACACCGAAGGTCGGCACCGTCCACAGAAGTGCGACCATCCACACGAGGATTCGGCCGCTTCGAG
Source organism: Acidimicrobiia bacterium (assembly GCA_031418775.1). GTDB lineage: Bacteria > Actinomycetota > Acidimicrobiia > Acidimicrobiales > JANYDT01 > JANLQX01. The sequence goes on along the minus strand of JANOJN010000016.1, from coordinate 34,832 downwards.
TGTGTGCACTCGCCGCGATTGACGTGCCCATTGACTCCTTGACCCGCCGAGGGCGGATCCGCTTCACAACAGTGGTCTCAGCCATCAATTCGTCTCCTCAATGCGACGCTGCACGCGCCGGTTCCAAACGACGATCGGGAAACACAACACGAACAGCACCATGGCGAGTGCCGCCGCCACGCCGTTTCGGTCCTGGACAAAGAACTTCACAAAGAACTCATTGGCGATCGTGCTGGTTCCGAAGCGTCCGCCGGTCGCCGCCGCCACCGTGTCGAACGCCTTGAGCGAGCCGAGGGCAACAAGCGAGGTGACCGTGGCGATCGTCCCCTTGATGTAAGGAATCGTCACCTTGAAGAACGTCTCGTTGCTCGTGGCGCCGTCGACGATCGCTGCTTCGAGCAGTTCCTGGGGTACACCCTTGATCGCCGCGGAAAGCACGACGGTGGCAATGCCGATTTGGGCCCAGATGAAGATCACGATCAGAAGAAGCGTGTTGAACCCAGGGCCCCAACTGGGCGGTGTGAGGCCGCCGAAGCCGCGTTCGAGAAGCCAATTCCGGCCTTCGGGTCCTCCGCCCATGGAATCCGGAAGGTGGGCGGCCTTGGTCACGGCGTTCAGAAGCCCGGCGTCGAAGGAGAAGCCCTTCTCGGCATAGATGAACCGCCACGTGATACCGGCGCCGACGAGCGAGATCGCCACCGGGAGAAAGATCAGAGTCTTGGCGATTCGCTCACCTCGCATGCCGTCGGCGAAGCGGGCAATCATGAGCCCGATCGCGACCGTAACGCTGGTCCCGACGAACACCCAGACGAAGCTGTTGACGACAGCGAGTCGGCTATCGAGTTGATCCCAGATTTCTCGGTAGTTGCCAAGGCCGACAAACTTCTTGCCGGTGTCGTCGAGCACGCTGGCAATCGCTGTGCGAACGGCGGAAACCATCAATCCACCGATCGCGAAGATCAGCGCAAAGATGATGAACGGGACCGCTTGGAGCTTCTCCCGGATGCCCCGGGGAAGTTGGTTGATAAGCGCGTAGATGATCAGGAAGACGGCGACGAAGCCGACCACACCACCAGTGATGAGCGCGATATTTCTGAGGAGGTCTTCCATGTTCGCTGTTCGCTATCCCTCTCGCAGGTTTGCCGACGAGCGGAAGTCAATCACAGTCCGTATGGAGAATGACGACCGCAGACCGCAGACGAAGTGCCCGTGCGCGAACGCGCACGGGCACTGTCAGAACGTGAAGCTCTTGTCGTTACCGACCGGAGCCGATCAGGCCTTGGGCCAGCTCTTCTCGATGTTGTTCACGGTGTCGTCGGTGGACTGACCGGTGACCCACTTCGTGATCTCCGTCCAGAACGTGCCGGCGCCGACGGCACCCGGCATCAGGTCGGAAGCGTCGAAGCGGAACACATCGGCTCCCTTGAGTAGCGCGGCAAACTTCGCGCCGACCGGGTCGGTGTACTTCGCCACGTCGATGTCCTTACGGGGGAACAGGTTCGACTTGCGGGTCACGAGGATGGCGTTGGCATAGTCAAGCGACGTGCTGAACAGAAGGGCATCCATGGTGACGGGCTTGTTGTTGCCTGCCGCCAAGATGTCGCCGGCACCGAGCATGTACTTCGGGCCGCCGGCCGGGCTCGGCAGGTAGAACGACGAGATGTCTCCGTCGTCGCCGACTTTGGTGCCTGCCGGCCAAAGGTCCTTGTAGAACGATGCCTGGCGGTGCATGTAGCACTTACCCTGGACGATCGGGAAGCCGCCCTCCTGGAACTTGGTCGTGGCGATGTTCTTCACGGCCGACTCGCTACCGATGTACTTCGGGTTCTTGACGTAGGCGCCGACAGCATCCATTACCGCCTTCACCTTCGGGTCGTTGAAGGCCAACGTGTGGTTGACCCACTGGTCGTAGACCTTCTCGCCGTTGAGGCGGAGCATGAAGTCTTCCATCCAGTCGGTGAGCACCCATCCGGTGGCGACGCCGGACTCGATGCCGACGCACCACGGCGTGCCGCCGTCGGTGACGATCTTGTCGGAGAGCGTCTTGAGCTCATCGAGCGTGTTCGGGATCTTGTACCCCTTGGCGGCGAACGCTTTCGGGCTGTACCAGATGAGGGACTTGATGTTGACTTCCTGCGGGATGCCATAGACCTTGCCGGCCACGGTGCCGTATTCGAGCCAGCCGCCGATGAAGTCGTTCTGGGCCGACTTCAGCGTGTTGCCGGTGAGCGGCGTGAGCTTGCCCTTCGCGGCGAGCGAGGCGAGGAGTCCCGGTTGCGGGAAGTCGATGATGTCGGGGGCGTTGCCACCCTCGACGCGGACCTTCACCTGGGCCTCGAACTGGTCGGTGCCTTCCATCTTCACCTTGGCGCCCGTGCACTTCTCGAATGCCGAGTAGGCGTTGGTGTAGTCGACCAGGACCTGATCAGTAGCGCTGTTGCGCTTCGGTGTCAGCTGGGTGACCGTCTTCCCCTTGTACTGGTTCTTGCAGAGAATCTTGCCGCCGGCGATGGACTTCGGTCCGGCAGCTTTCTTCGTGGCGGCACCCGCTGCGATTGGCGCAGCGAGCACGGCGAGTGCCGCGACGGCGGCTACCGACTTAGACAGTTTCATTGAGTCTCCCCTTGGTCATTCCGAGTCGCGAAAGCACACTCTGCAAACGCTTTCGGCAACGTAGCACACTGGAAACAGGCGTGTGCCGTGCGTCACGGAACCCCTCCGAGGTCGTCGGCGTAGGGTCGGGTCATGGCCGTCAGCCGCACTCGGAAGGCCCGGGCGACCCGCAAGCGCAAGAAGCGGATGGACGCCGTCGCCCACGACCTCACCGGCCAGCAGTGGACGGCATTGCAGGCGGCTTGGGGCGGCTGTGCCTACTGCGGAGAAACCGACACACCGCTGCAAAAGGACTGTGTGCAGGCCCTTTCCCGCGGCGGCCGGTACACGCTCGACAACATTGCTCCGGCCTGTCGCTCCTGCAACGCCAGCAAGTGCAACGACGAGGTCACCGGCTGGCTGCGGCGCAAACGGCTGGACGAGCGCGCCTTCCTCCTCCGCCACATCGAAATCCAGACGGCCCTCGCCGCGCAGTTCCCAGCCGAGGCGCCCGAAAGCTAGCGGAAGAGGACCGTTGCCTTGCCCGGCGTGGTGGTGGCGCCGCTGGCGTCCTTGGTCCAGAGTTCGACCTCGACGGTTCGCGCCGCATCGTCCTTGGCGGTGACGGTGCCACCCACTTTGAAGGTCTTGCCCTGGAGATCCATGCCGCGGTACTGACACGAAATCGACTGCACGGTGCCCGCATGCCCGACCCAGTCGGACACACACTGACCGAGTGAGGCGTACTTCATCCGTCCGTGCACGATGTTGTCGCCGATGACCTTGGCCTGCGGGAAGTCGGCGTCGTAGTGGAGCGGATTGAAGTCGCCCGAGCCAGCGGCGTACTTCACGAGTTGCTCGCGACCGGGGGTCTTCTCGATAGTCGGCAATGCGTCGCCGATGGTGATGGAGTCAAACGAAAGAGCCACTGTTCTCTGTCCCGTCGTGCTTAGTAGAAGATGCCTTGGCCGCGGGTGGTGAACACGATGTCCCCCGCGCTGTCGAGGTAGGTCGACTCACTCGTGATGACGAGCATCGTGCCGAGCGCCCGGGACTCCTTCACTTCCAGGTTGGCGACCTTGGAGGTGAAGCTGAGTGTTTCCCCGGCGACGGGGACCCGGACGTAGTGGTGCTCGGTCCCGCCGTCGAGGACGTTCTTCAGTCCGTGCCGAAGGGGCGGCTGGCCAGTGTTGGAAGGTCCGCCGTAGCGGTCGTCGGTCTTCCCCGGGATGAAGACCGGGATCCCGCCGTACGTTGGGGGCGCCGGGAGGTTGGCGTACCCGGCCGCCTGCGCGGCAGCCACGTCGTAGTACACCGGATCGGTGTAGCCGACGCCACGGGCGAATCCCCGGATGCCCGTCGAGGTGAACTCCACCGGCCACGGCGCACTCTCCACGCCGATCGCTGCACGCATCTCGTCAGTCAGTTCGAATGCCATGGGGCCAGTCTGGACCTCCGAGCACCACTCGTGCCAGACGACGCCACACAGCCGCGTCGGCAAGACTCGCAACCATGATCACCGCGTTCGTCTCCATTTCTGCCGCTCCGGCCGACATCGCCACGCTGGGCGCGGCGATCGCCGACCTCGAGGGGGTCCGAGAGGTGCATTCCACCACCGGCGACCACGACCTTCTGGCGATCTTGTGGGTCCGCAGCCACGAAGACGTTGCCACGATCGTGACCGAGCGGATCTGCCGCCTTCCCGGGGTGCGGGAGACCCGCACGTCCATCGCTTTCCGCACCTACGGAAACGTCGACACGTCCGGGATCTGACTCGACCGCCGGTCGACGCCACAGAGTGCGTCCGGCGGCGCTTGAATGGACGGGTGCTGATCGTCGTCTCGCCCGCCAAGTCACTCGACTACGAATCGTCCCTCGCGACCACTAGGGCCACCCGGCCACGGATGCTGGAGCGGTCGAAGGAACTCATCGAGGTGATGCGGACGAAGAGCCCCGCCGACGTTGCCCGGCTCATGTCGATCTCCCCATCACTGGCCCAGTTGAACGTAGATCGGTACCGCGACTTCGAGGTGCCGTTCACCAAACGGAACTCTCGGCAGGCCCTCCTCGCGTTCAACGGCGACGTGTACGACGGCTTGGCCGCCCGAGCGACGTTCACCGAGGACGATTTCACCCACGCGCAGAAGACGTTCCGAATTCTCTCGGGGCTCTACGGCGTCCTCCGCCCGCTCGACCTCATGATGCCGTACCGCCTCGAGATGGGAACCAAGGTCGCGACGGCGAAGGGCCGTGACCTCTACGACTTCTGGGGTGACGAGATCACTCTCGCCCTTCGCGATGCGATCAAGAAGAGCCCGGGCGAGCGAGTGCTCGTCAACCTGGCGTCGCAGGAGTACTTCGGTTCGGTCCGTCCGACGAAGCTCGACGCGCCAATCGTGGCCCCGGTGTTCCTGGATCGTAAGGACGGCGGGGACCCGAAGATCATCAGCTTCTTCGCCAAGAAGGCACGCGGCATCATGTCCGGCTGGTTGATACGCGAACGTATTACTTCCGCGGACGAAATCGTGAACTTCGCCGAAGCCGGCTACGCCTTCGACCCCGTCCGTTCATCGCCCGAGCGCCCGGTCTTCGTTCGTTGACCGGCCGGATCCGCCCGGACCGGCACAGCTCAGAACGGATCCGGCTCCGGACTCGCCACCAGGTGAGGAAGGTGCAGGTGAGGAAGATGCACTCCATGAGCGGACGCGAGGTGGGCGAGCCGCGGTTCGCACGTAACGAGGAGCGCGTGTTCGACCCGCTCGAGAGGCGTTCCACCCGGGAATCGTCGCGCCAACTTCGGGAATCGTTGCAGATAGGCCTCCATGGGAGCGACAGTTTGTTCGGGCAGGACTCGTCCGTCGACGACCCGGCCGATCATCGGGAGCCACTCCCCCTCCACGAGCACATCGATGGCGTGCGGGGCGCGAAAGTTCCGCCACCACTTCTTGGCCTCGGGATTGGCGACGAGGATGACCAACCCGTCTCCATGCCTTGCGTACTGCACGGGCGTCGTGACCGTACGGTTCGTCACTCGACCGGCGTAACGGACGACACCGGTCGATCCCGACAGGACCCGATGCAGCGGAGATTTCAAGACCGCTGAAACGAAGGAGTTCGCGATGCCCATCATCGGCCAGTCTGAGCCGAGTGACGCCCGGCTGATAGGGCCTTTCGTCGGTAGTACGCCCCGCGCACTTCCCCGGTGTCGGGCTAACGCATCGATCGGTAGCGGCGGAGGAGGGCGTTCGTCGACGAGTCGTGACCCAGGGCGGCGTCGTCGGCCGCTTCGAGCTCGGCGGCGATACGGGTGGCCAGCACCTTGCCGAGCTCCACGCCCCACTGGTCGAACGAATTCACGTTCCAGATCACTCCCTGCGTGAACACCTTGTGCTCATAGAGAGCAACCAACTGGCCGAGCACCTCGGGTGTCAGTTGAGGCGCCATGATCGTGGTCGACGGATGGTTTCCGGCGAAGGTCTTGTGCGGCACGAGATGCTCGGCGACCCCTTCGGCCCGCACTTCGTCCGAGGTCTTCCCGAAGGCCAACGCTTCGGTCTGGGCGAAGAAGTTCGCCATGAGCAGATCGTGGTGGACGTCGAGTCCGTGATTCGGACGGGCGAAACCGATGAAGTCACACGGAATGCGGATCGTTCCCTGGTGGATCAGCTGATAGTACGCGTGCTGACCATTGGTTCCGGGGGTGCCCCAAACCACGGGACCGGTCTGCGCGGCGACGGGCACGCCATTGCGGTCCACCGATTTCCCGTTGCTCTCCATGTCGAGCTGCTGCAGGTAGGCCGCGAACTTCCCCAGCTCGTGACTGTACGGAAGCACTGCGTGTGTCTGGGTGCCGAGGAAGTTCCCGTACCAGACTCCGAGAAGACCGAGAAGGACGGGGAGGTTCCGGTCGAACGGCGCGGTACGAAAGTGCTCGTCCATCGCATGGAAGCCGGCGAGCATCGACCGGAAGTTGTCGGGCCCAAGGGCGATCATCAGCGACAGCCCGATGGCGGAGTCGAACGAGTACCGACCGCCGACCCAGTCCCAGAACCGGAACATGTTCGCAGTGTCGATACCGAACTCGGCCACCTTCGTGGTATTGGTCGAGACGGCGACGAAGTGTTTCACCACTGCATCCTCACCGAGCGCGTCGACCAGCCACGCCCGCGCCGACCGGGCGTTGGTGAGCGTCTCGACCGTGGTGAACGTCTTGGAGCTGATGACGAACAGAGTCGTGGCCGGATCGAGATCGCGCACCGCCCCCCACAGGTCGGCACCGTCGACGTTGGAGACGAATCGGCAGGCGAGGTCGTGTTGGCGGAACGCGGCCAGTGCGTCGTAGGCCATGGCCGGACCGAGGTCGGAGCCGCCGATGCCGATGTTCACGATCGTGGCGATGCGCAGACCGGTCGCCCCGAGCCAGCGTCCGTGGCGGACCCGGTCGGAGAACGCCGCCATCTGGTCGAGTACCTCGTGCACGTCGGCCACGACGTCGACACCTTCGAGCACGACCGACGATCCACGGGGTGCCCGCAACGCCGTGTGCAGCACCGCTCGATCCTCCGTGATGTTGATGCGTCGCCCGGCGAACATCGCATCGATCTGCTCTCGCAGCCCGGCGGCATCGGTCAGGGTCAGAAGCGCCGACAACGCGGCCGCGTCGACGAGGTGCTTGCTGTAGTCGACAAAGAGATCCGCACCCGACGCCGTGTGGCTGTCCCCGCGTTGCGGATCGGCGGCGAACAGATCCCGGAGATGGGTATTGCGCAGCCGATCAGCATGTGCGCCGACCTCTTCCCACGCGGGCGAGCCGATCACGGTGGGCATGGGGACGGGCGGCGTGGTCATGACGGTCCTTTTCGACGGAGGCGCTCTCTCCGGAGCACCCGGCCCATGATGGCCGCTCGGCGGCACGGTCCGGTGCAGGAGTCGGTCCTTCCCACAGGTTGCTCCTCGCCGGCGCAAAGGCGACGGACCCGCTCAGGTCCGGTAGCCATCGGGCACGGAGGGAAACCGCGGGTCGAGGTCCCAGTTGATGACGTCAGTTGTCTCGACCAGCCAGCGGGTCAGGGTCCGTTCCAGCGATTGACGAGTCTCCGCGAGTGCGGGGTCGCCGATCACGTTGACGATCTCGTCGGGGTCGGTCACCCGGTCGTAGAGTTCGCCCGACTCCTCCTGCCGGTGTACGTAGGTGTGGGTGGCCGTTCGGAGGGCGACCGCAAGGCCGACGAGTTCCGGTCGTTCCCGTTGCAGGCGTGCCTTCGCCTCATACGGACCGGAAATCGGCTCCTCGAGGAGGTCCACGTCGGTCGGGCGGAAGCCGCCCTCGGTGACGGCGAACGACCGATGAGCGTCGGAGGGGTCGGTGAGCAGCGCGACGAGGGAACGGCCGAAGTGAGTGTGCCCGACCGTCATGTCGCCGATCTCGGCCAACGTCGGAAGAATGTCAACCAGCTCGACCGGTGACTGCACGACGCCACCGGGAACGCGCGGGTCGTGGATCAGCAAGGGGGTTCTGGTCAGCGAACGATCGAGACCGCTCGGCCACTTCTCCACCAGGTCGTAGTCACCGGCGAACTCGCCGTGGTCGGAACAGAACACGGTCACCGTGTTCTCGGAGGCGCCCGTTCGCTCGACGGCCCGCAACACCCGCCCGAGCTGGTCATCGACCCGCGACACCATTCCGTAGTACGTGCGCTGAATACCCGCCCACTGACCCGGCTCGAGTTCCTCGAAGTGCTTGACATCCCGGAGCGCACCATGGAACGCGGGCTTGTTCGTCTGGGGCGCAATGCGGTCGGGTACGTCGTTCGCCGTGTGGAGCGAGAACCACGGATCTTCCACCTCGAAAGGCGGATGGGGAAAGATCAGCGGGACAAAGAGCAGCCACGGTCCCTCCGGCGAATCAGCGAGCCACTGCTCGGCCGTGCGGATGCATGCTTCGTCGAAATCGAGGACCGGTCCGTCGGCGGGGTCGTGATCGCGGCGACCCACGAACATCGCGTGCCACTGCGGGCTGTGCTCGGGGAACGGCGAGCGGGAGAAGCCGTGCCGCGGCCGGACGAGCCAGCCGCAGACGTCCGTCGATGCCTCAGTCACGCCCGGGGCGAACACGTCACCTCGCCGACCGGCAAAGCACACGTTGTACCCCGCGTCCTTGGCCAGGCGGAGCAGGTTGGGCTGCCACGGTTTGAGCAGGTTGGTCAACGTCCGATGCCCATGGACATGTGGGTACCACCCCGTCATCATCGACACACGCGAGGGACCGCAGACCGGATGCTGCACGAACGCGTCCTCGAATCACCGTCGAGCGCGACGCCAATTCGTCGAACACGGGGGTGTGTGCCGTCTTGCGACCCGGAGCGAAAGGGGAGAGTGCATCAGCACGCAGTTGGTCCGCCATGAAGATGACGATGTTCGGCCGCTGATGGGTGGGCATGCCATAGCCTGGGCGGCGTGAGCCTCTCAGACCAATTCCCTGCCGGCGTCCTGACCGGGGACGCCGTTTCCCAGATCTTTGCGTTGGCGAAGGCCAACCATTTCGCCCTTCCCGCGGCAAACTGCACGGGTTCCAACACCGTCAACGCGGTGATGGAGACTGCGGCGAAGGCCAATGCGCCCGTCATCATCCAGTTCTCGCATGGCGGCGGAGCGTTCGTGGCCGGCAAAGGGATCGGCGTGAAGGGCGACCGGGCGTCCGTGCTCGGATCGATCGTCGGCGCCCAGGCGGTGCACACGCTGGCGGAGGCCTACGGTGCCCGCGTCATCCTTCACACCGACCATTGCGCGAAGGACAAGCTCGGTTGGATCGACGGCGCGCTCGACGCCGGCGAAGCGCACTTCAAGGCCACCGGGAAGCCGCTCTACAGCTCCCACATGCTCGATCTCTCCGAGGAGCCGATCGCCGAGAACCTTGACATCTGTGTGAAGTACCTCGAGCGCATGTCGAAGATGGGCATGACGCTCGAAATCGAGCTCGGCATCACCGGAGGCGAGGAGGACGGGGTCGACAACTCCGACAAGGACCAGGCCGACCTCTATTCGAAGCCCGAGGAGGTCGCCTACGCCTACGAACGCCTGATGAACGTGAGCGACCGGTTCACCATCGCTGCGGCCTTCGGCAACGTGCACGGCGTCTACAAGCCGGGCAACGTGAAGCTCACCCCGACCATCCTGCGCGATGCCCAGGCCTACATCGCCCAGAAATTCTCGACCGGTCCGAACCCGGTGAACTTCGTGTTCCACGGCGGCTCCGGATCATCGGCGGCAGAGATCGCCGAAGCCATCAGCTACGGCGTCATCAAGATGAACATCGACACCGACCTGCAGTGGGCCCTGTGGGACGGCATCCGCCAGTTCGACATCGACAAGCACGACTACCTGCAGGGTCAGCTCGGCAACCCGACCGGTCCCGATTCGCCCAACAAGAAGTTCTACGACCCGCGCGTCTGGCTGCGCGCAGCCGAGGTGAGCTTCGTGGCCCGACTGGAGCAGGCGTTCGCCGAGCTTGGGAACACGAACACCCTCGGCTGACCGGTCTTCTCTGCCGGTGCTCCGATCGCCGATGCACCGGTGACGTTGGCCCACCTACGGATTGGCCTCGAGAAAGGCTTCGATCGACACCGAAGGCTCGGGGTCGTAGGTCGGCGGACACGTTCGGCAGACCGTGTCGTGGAAGCGCGCTGAGGTGTGCTCGCTCACGAAGTCGCGCAGCGACATCTGGGACTCGCGGAGCACGACGTCGCCGCACATCACGCACGAGGGGAACGAGCGGTCGAACACATCGAAGGTGGCCAATGACTCGGCGAGCAATCGACGCACGACCGTTCCTTCGAGAAGTCGGCTGACCTGGTTCCCCAGGGCCCGCAATGCGCTGCGCTGCGAATCCGACAGGTTCCGGGGCACTCGGTCGATCACGCACAGTGTCCCGAGGTTCATTCCCTCTGCCGAACGCAGCGGCACTCCTGCGTAGAAACGGATGAACGGTTCGCCGATGACGAGGCCGTTGTCCACGAACCGATCGTCGAGCCGGGTGTCGGCGACCTCGAACAACTCTTCGTCGAGGATCGCCCAGGCGCACATCGACAAACAGCGATCGGTCTCCAAGACGTCGAGCCCGACCCGCGCCTTGAACCACTGCCGTTCCTCGTCGACGAATGACACCAGCGCGATCGGGGTGTCGCAGATGTAGGCGGCAAGACGGGTGATGTCGTCGAACGCAGCGTCAGGAGCCGAATCGAGAATGTCGTAATAGCGCAGGGCTTCGAGCCGACTCGCCTCGTCCACGGGTTTGGGAGCAGACATCAGTTCCTCTTGGAGGTACCCGGTCGGTTGACACCACGCGTCATGACCGGTTCTTCGTTCCGTCGACCGATCGCGACACTACCGGATGGGTTGCGAACTCTGATGTATCACCGCTCAGCAGGCGGCCGGCCGGTTCGCCGCCCACGCCCAGCGTTCAACAAACTCGACGTCGGCGTCGTGCACACAGGACGGCGGCACCTCGGCAACCGACGGTCACGTCGAGGAAACCGCCCGCTGGAGCTCCGGCAGGGCGGCGATGGCATCGAGCGCCTCGGGGTTGGCGAGAGCCTCGGTGTTGCGCACCGGACGGCCGTGGACGACGTCGGCAACGGCAAGTTCGACGAGCTTGTTCGACCTAGTCCGGGGAAGGTCCTCCACCGCAACGATGACCGCGGGAACGTGCCGGGGAGTCGCGGCGGAACGAATCCTGGCGCGGATCTCGGTGCGCAGGGCGTCGTCGAGTGTGACGTCGGCGGACAACCGTACGAGCAGCACGATGCGCGTATCGCCTTCCCACTGCTGGCCGAAGACGAGAGACTCCGCGATCTCGGGGAGCTGCTCGACCACGCGGTAGATCTCGGCTGTTCCGATGCGGACACCTCCCGGGTTGAGCGTGGCGTCGGAGCGGCCGTGGACGACGATGCCGCCGTGGTGCGTCCAGGAGGCGAAATCGCCCTGGGCCCACACGTTCTCGAAACGTTCGTAGTAGGCCGCCCGATAGCGAGATCCGTCGTCGTCGTTCCAGAACCCGAGGGGCATCGAGGGGAAACTACGTGTGCATACGAGTTCACCAGCACCGCCCTCGGGCGGGAGGGACTCCCCGTGCGCCCCCCAGACGTCAACGGCCATGCCGAGCGCCGGACGTTGGATCTCGCCAGCCCAGACTGAACCCGTCGGGTCGCCTCCGACGAAGCAGCCGCAGAGATCCGTGCCTCCCGAGATGGACGCAAGGTGGACGTCAGCCTTCACGTGCTCGTAGACGTAGCGGAAACCGTCGGGCGACAGCGGTGAGCCGGTGGAGCAGACCGTGCGGAGGTGCTCCAACCGATGATCCGCCGACGGGTCGAGTCCGGCCTTGGCGCACGAGTAGATGAACTTCGCCGAGACGCCGAGGAGCGTCAAGCGCTCCGACTCGGCGATGCCGAAGAGCACGTCGCCATCCGGATGGAACGGCGAACCGTCGTAGAGCACCGCGGTGGCGCCACTTGCCAGCACGGACGCCAGCCAGTTCCACATCATCCACCCGGCGGTCGTGAAATACAGGACGCGGTTGCCCGGGCGAACATCGCAGAGCAGTTGGTGCTCCGTCAGGTGCTTGAGGAGAACGCCTCCGGCGCGGTGCACGATGCACTTCGGCTTACCGGTGGTTCCCGACGAGTACAGCACATACCAGGGATGGTCGAAGGGAAGCGCCACCGGTTCGAGTGCCGCTCCCGCGTGGGGACCGATCCATTCGCCGAACGTGACCGCTTCTGGTGGTACCGCGACATCCCCGAGATGAGGGTAGACAACGACCCTCCGCAAGGTCGGAAGCGCGCGTACGATCTCCGAGAGCCGATCGGTGACTTCGAACCGCTTGCCTCCGTAGAGATAGCCGTCGCAGGCGACCAGGACCGTGGGCTCGATCTGCCCGAAGCGGTCGATCACCCCGGACGCGCCGAAGTCCGGCGACGTCGACGAGAACACTGCGCCGATCGACGCCGCGGCCAACATCACGATGATCGTTTCCGGGACGTTGGGCATCCATGCGGCGACCCGATCGCCGACACCTACCCCGTCGCCCTTCAGGGCCGCCGCAGCAGCGGCAACCAGTTCGCGGAGCTCGTCACGGGAGATGGCCCGGCGGATCCCTCGTTCGTCGATCGCCACGATCGCCTCGTCGTCTCCCCGCCATCGCAGGAACGTGTCGACGATGCTGAGAGAGGCGCCGGGGAAGTATCGATCGAACCGCATCGACTCGCCCCGTTCGAGGACCGTATCGCCCGGGTAGCCGACGACGCCGGTGAAGTCCCAGATGGCCTGCCAGAACTCGTCCGGCTCGTCGATCGACCACCGATGCACTTCCTCGTACGACGCACCGAGGTGCCCCGCAGAGGCCGCGAAGCGTGTGAGGTTCGCCGCCACCACCCGTTCCGGGGTGGGCGTCCAGAGGGGGTGGTCGGTCGGCTCGTTCGAGGATTCCATCGTCGGCGATCCTGTCACCCCCCGACCTCATCTCCGAGCGAGGGACCGACCGATCAGTCGAACCGGGGACGGCCGATCCGAACCTCGACCCCGGGGGACCACAACACCGCTGGCTCCCCGATCGGCACCGGCAGACCGGCCGCGGCGATCACCGACTGATCGAGATGCAGGAGTTCGGCGCGGTGGAGCTGCCACGGGGCATGGTCGACCTCTGCCCACAGACGGCGCCCGAGAAAGGTCGAGCCAAGCGCCCAACGCGCGGACAGGAACGCCTCGAGCGAGTCTTCGCCCACGGCATCGAGCCGTTCACCGATGCGCACGGTGACGTCGGCGGTCGCTCCGCGAGCACGCCCAGGCCAACGACGAACCGAGGTGTACTCGACGACGTCGGTACTCGGATGGCCGATTGTCATCGACGACCAGCAGTACGGGAGGCCATAGGCAACCCGCGCAACGAGCGTCGGAGCGAGACGGGTGATGTCGAGACTGCAGAACCAGACACCCCGGCGCCCCCGACGGTCGACGATGTAGGTCCGCACGTTCGTCTCGGGAAATGTGGACCAGCGCCCGGCGGCAATGCCACCCCTGGGGCCAAAGGGTAACCGGATCCGACGCATATGGAAGGGGATCAACCCAACCCACGCCGAGCCGTCGAAGGTGTCCACCGTGAAGCCGTCGGGAAGGAGCTCCTGGACGACCGAGGGCTCATAGCGCCAATGGATCGATGTCAGATCGAACCAACCTTGCAACATCACCGGGCGACGCACCGGCCGCCCCACGGCCTGGGTCACCGCTTCGATTTCCACGTACCCATCCTCGCCGGTCCCCGGCCGCACGAGATTCCTTGCGTCCGTAGCGGGTCGATCCACCCAAACCGGTGCGCTGACCTGGTAGACCCGAAGTTGACCGACAGCACGTCGGACCGGACGAAGGAGACCCCCATGGCTGACATCGCAAAGTTTCTCGACAAGGCATACGAGCAGAAGGAATTCGCTGAGCTCGTCAATGCTCCCGTCGACGCCCTTGCCGGCATTTCCGAGGCCGATGCCAAGGCGCTCGCCGCAGCTCTCGGCATCAAAACGGTCGGTGACCTGGCCACCAACAAGTACGTGCTCTGGGCCCAGGCGATCACCGCGCTCAGCAAGTAGTACTCCCGGCAGGCCGGGTCGTGGGCGCGCACCGGCCGCGCCGCCCGACCCGGGCCGATCGCCCGCGAGTGCGCGGATAGGGTCGGGCCGTGGTCCCGCTGATCGATGTCGCGTCGCTGTTCGGTCCTCCGGGCCCGGACCGCGACGATGTCGACCGTGCGATCGCCGACGCCGCGGGCGAATCGGGGGTTCTGACCATCGCCGGTCCTAGCGAACTTGTTCCGACCGCCCTATGGACTCGAGACGCGATGCTGGCGGTCTTCGCCCTGCCCGAGGCCAGCCAGCATGCGCTGTGGCGGAACTACTACGAACCGTCGAACACCAACGTGTACCGGGGCTGGAACCCCCGCTCGTCCGATGTCGGCGTCGACATCTACGACCTGGGCCCCGACGTGGTCCCGGACCGACCGGGTTGGGCTGTGTCCGACGATGATCCGCTGCTCGGTTCGACCCCGCTTCCCCGGCCGTCGGAGCTCCCCCGGTGGCGCGAGACCGTCGCCGCGTACTACCTCGCCATGGAACGACTCGGCGCCGCGATCATGCGCTCGGTGGCCCGCTGCGTAGGCGTCGACGAGCACCACTTCGATGAAGCATTCACCGGGGGCATCTCCACGCTGCGTCTCATGCGCTACGAACTGCCGCCCGTCGATCCCGCCTTCGATTCGGCAGGCGAGCCAGACACGCCGAGGCGCGGCGAACACGTCGACTCCGGCTTCGTCACGCTGCTCTGCCAGCACGGCGTGGCCGGGCTTGCCGTGAAGCTCCGCAGTGGCGAATGGGTCGAGGTTCCCCCGGTCGACGGACACCTCGCGGTGAACTTCGGCGGGCTGCTTGAACGCTGGACGGAGGGGCGGTTTCGAGCGACTCCGCACCGCGTCATCAGCCATGGATCCACGCGGTTCTCCATCCCGTTCTTCTATGAACCGCACGCCGATGCGGTGATCGAGCCGCTGCCGCTCGAGGGCTCGACGACGTTCGAACCCTTCACCTACGGCGACCATCTTTGGGCGGCGATGTCGAAGTTCCCGAACTTCACCGGGATCGCCGATCTGCGGGCCCCACGGGGAGTGCACGCCAGACGTCGGACGTGATGGCGGGACGACCGGGATTCAGGTAGAAGAACGGCAGAAGACCTCAAACGTTCAAACGGTCTCGATGGCCAGCTTGACACGCGCCCCGTCGGCGATCGTGCGGATGTGGGAAGGATTGGAGGTGACGACAGAGTCGCGGCGGCGGATCGCGCCCTCAACAACAGTCACGTCAACGATGTCATCGTGGCCGACGCGCGCTGCGAGCGCGCCGACTGCTTTCGCCTGGGCGTCGGTGAGTGGTTCGGTGGTGCAGAGGGCCAGGAAGCGAGCGAGGCTGGCCTGGCGCGGTCCGCCGCGCCATGCTTCGGCAAGTACCGGGGTCGGCACCGTAGGGGAGATCTCGAGGGCGAGGAAGCCAGCGTGGAGTGCCCACATTCGTCGGTCGTTTCGGTCGGCCGCAATGAGCGCGCCCGTGTCATAGGTGACCCCGGTCATTCAGGCGGTCTTCCGGGATGACGGTCGTCGGAGCATCGCTCTCGCTCGCGCGAGGCCGTCAGCGATCTCATCCGGGCTGAGAGCGCCATGCTGATGTTCCCATTCGGCGACCCCGCGTCGACCAGCGTCGAGACGGAGGCGGTGGGAGGCGGTCTCAGCCATCCACGCACTGACGGTTGTGCCAGCCGCAGTCGCTGCCGTGTCGATGGCGTCGGCCAGGTCGGAAGGGAGTGAAATCGATCGCTTCTGTCGTCGGGCCACACGAACAACGGTAGTACAGGTGGTAGGACAATCCATCGGAGCGCCGACTCCGGTGCCCAGCAGAGCGGCGCCGATCCCGCGGAGATCCATGCTCATCGTGTTGCACCGAACCCCCGGCGCGAAGCGGCAGGAATCGAGACCCGAGTTCGTCGACATCGCCGTCGATGGCGACGTCACGAGCTGAAAAGGGCCAGCAACCCAAGGCAATTGCATCCGGCGACATCGGTCTCCCTACGATGCGTACATGTCCGTCGCAACCATTCCCGTCGCACACACCCCTCCTGGCGGGTACGGGGCGGAGTTCCCCGCGGAGATCCTCGCCGGTTGCGACGAGCTCCTTGTGGCCGGCGCTCCGGACCTCCGCGGACTCTGGAAGGTCGTGTCGGCGGAGGTCAACGGCGCAGCGCAACCAGCGCATCCCGTCATCGGACATGTGCAACGTATCGAGCAGGCGCGTGAGCGGATCGTCATCACCGGCGGCGGAGTCATCCACGACATGCGCTGCGACGGCACCGCCGAGAACGGGGTGAACGACGTCGCCGAGCGGGACTTCACGACGCCTATAAACGTCGTCGCTACCTACGAGAACGGCGTGCACGTGCTCCGGCCTGTCGGCATCCCGATCGAGGTCACTCGGCGACGCGACGGCGCGCAGATGGTGTGGGGCTACGTCGGCTTCGTCGCGCGACTCGATCGCATCGGCGAGACATCGGATACACCCACCTCCGCTTCGCACTAGCCCGCCGAAGCGCCAACCCAAAGGAAACTGATGAACGAACTCGTCCTCGATTCGCTCCAACGTCGTATGCGCGCGATGCACTCGCTCTACTACCAGGCGGTGGAGTCCATGGAGCTCGAGCACGTCAACCATTTCGAACGCGAAGGTGTTCTTCCGATCGCGTTCTCGCTGTTCCATCTCACCAACATGATCGATGCGTCGTTCATGTTGCTCACCGGAACGGCACCGATCTGGAATGACGATTGGCAGCAGCGGGTGCAGATGTCGGTCGACGATCACGGCAAGCACCGCACGGTCGACGAGATGGTCTTCCAGCGCATCGGCAACTACGAGGAGTTCAGGGCCTACCAGCGAGCAGTGTTCGATCGCACGGAGGCCTACCTCGCCACACTCGATCCGGCCGACCTCACCCGTGTCGTGATCCCGCATCCCTTCCCGCCCCAGATCGCCACCACCTTCAGCGCCCGGGTGGCCGGCCCCCAGGGGATCACCGTGCTCGACGGCTTCGAGTGCTGGCTGTATCAACACGGCCTTCGGCACATGGGCGAAATCGAGTTGGCGCGTGGCCTTGTCGGGCTCGGCGGCATGACCAGCTGAAGGCATCTGCCCGTCGAAGCGATCAGGGCGTGCGGTTCCATCGCAGCGAAAGGACCATGGCGAGGAGTGACAGGAGTGCACCCACGCCGAGGAAGCCGACGCTGAGCTCGACCTGTCTGCTTTGCAGCTCAACGTCTCTCGGGAGTTTGTCGAACACGCCACGAAGCTGGTCGGAATCCTCCGCCCGGTAGAACTTGCCGCCGGTGAGGTTCGCCACGGATTGAAGCGTGCCCTCGTCGGCCACGAGCAACCGTCGGATCGCGCTGGCGGGTGGCGTCCCGTAACCTCCGGCGCCGAACGTCGGCTGGTCGAACAGTGAATCTCCGCCGAGTTGTTCGGCGGTGCACACCATGTCGGTCGGGTTCGATGTTCCGAACCCGATCGTGTACACCCGCACCCGTCGATCGGCCGCTTGCTTGGCGGCGTCGACGGGGGCGATCCCTCTCGTGTTCGTTCCGTCGGTGAGCAGGACGACGATGTCGGAGACGTAGCCCTCCTTTGGTGCCGGAGCAGCCGGCAGAACGGGAGCTGTCCCGATCGGCTCACCCGTCGTCGGATCAAACCCCGGGAAGGAGTCTCCGGCGGCAGATTCGACCGAGGAATCGACCGGAGCCACGTCGGGGTTGATCGACGAGATGACGTCGACCGAGCGAAGGATCGCCGACCCGATCGCCGTACCCCGCGCCGTCGTGAGACTGTCAATAGCGAAGAGCAGCCGCTCGCGTTCCGTCGTCGGTTCGACGAGTACCAACGCGAATCCGGCGAACTCGACGATGCCGATCCGAGTGCCTTTCGGCTGTCTTTCAACGAATGAGCGTGCGGCCTCCTGCGCGACGGTCAACCGGTTCGGAAGTACGTCCGTCGAGCACATCGAACGCGAGACGTCGAGGGCCAGCATGATCGTTGTACGGGAAACGGCAACCTTGGCGGAGGCCTGCGGCCGAGCGGACGCGACGCCGAGCGACGTGAGCCCGACGAGGAACAGCGCAGCCGGCACGTGGCGCTTCCAACTGGCACGCTTCGCCATGGCGGCGCGCACCAGCGCCACGCTGGAGAAGACAACTGCACCGCGCCGACTCCGCCGCAGTTGAAGCAGATACGCGACGAGAAGCAACGGCACGGCGACAAGGCCGAACAGCGCGAATGGCCAACGAAGCGTCATCGTCTAGACCAGCCTTCCGATCCAGAACAGTGAGAGTGCGGCACCGATCGCCAACATCGCCGCGCCCGCGGCAGCCACCAACGAGGTGATCTCGGTGGACTCCGACTCCCGTCGCCACTGGAGATCGATCGACTTGTAGATGTTCGAGAGCGAAGCTGCACTCTCGGCTCGGAAGTACGAGCCGTCGGTGATGTCGGCGATGCCCTGCAACGCCGCCTCGTCGAGAGACGTGGCGAACTGGAACCCATTGAGTTCGACAACCGTCTCCTCGGTCGAACCAACCCCTACCGGATAGATCTTGACGCCGCCCGTCGAGGCCAGTTTGGCAACAGCCAACGGGTCGAGATCGTCGGTGTTCTCGCCGTCGGAAAGGAGCACGACCGCCCCCGACCCGAAGTAGCCGATGTCGACGTTGTCGATCGCGTCCGGTGCCACCGCGTCCGGATTGGTCGGTCCCGACGGCGCGGTGTCCGGCGAGGCGGCCTCCGTCGATCGAGCCCCCGGGGCGCCAGGGCCGGGAAGATCAGGGGAGAGAGACTTCCCGGCAATGGCCTGAAGCGACGCGTAGATCCCCTGGCCGAGCGACGTTGCGCCCTGCGGCGTCAATCGCCCTATCGCCTGAAGCACGGCACGACGATCCGTCGTCGGCTGCTGAGTCACCAGCGATCCGTCGCTGAACGCCACGACACCGATGCGGATGGACGAGGGCTGCTCGTCCACGAATGCCCTCGCCGCCTCCTTCGCTGCGTCCATTCGCGATGGTTTCAGATCCTTCGCCCGCATGCTGTTCGACACGTCGAAGGCGAGGATGACCGTACCTTGACGCCGGGGGACGGTGATCTCCGTCTGGGGTCGTGCCGCTCCGGTGATCATCACGGTCAAACCGAGAAGGAACAACGCGTACGGCACGTGCCGGAGCCGACGGAGCCGTTGGGTGGACGGCGACGCGACGAAACCCTTTGCCTCGAGTTCGGCGACCCGACGCCCACGGCGGCGGAGGAGGGCAAGATAACCGGCCACGAGCGCCGGGACGATGACGAGCAACAGCAGCGCCGGAGGCCACACGAACTTCATCAGCGCCTCCGGCGGCGACGGAGCTCGACGATCCGGACGAGCACAGCGACGAGGTCGTCCTCCGTGGAGACGACGTGCAGGTCGACACCGGCGCGCTTCGCCGCCGCCCTGATCTCGGCGTCACGCTCTCCGGCGAGGACCGCGAAGCGGCGGCGGAACTCCGGATCGCTGGTGTCGACGGAGAGCAGTTCCCCGGTCTCGGCATCCTCGATCACGAGAAAGCCGGCATCGGGCAAATCTGATTCCCGCGGATCGCACAACCGAAGGGCAACGACCTCGTGCCGTCGGGCGAGCCGACCCAGCGGTTGCTCCCAGCCCGGTTCGCTGATGAAATCGGAGGCGATCACCACCAGCGAGCGTCGACGGATCGTACGTGCACCTATGTTCAGGAGATCGGCCAGGTTGGTAGTGGTACCGGTGGATACGGTCGGTTTCAGTAGCTCCCGAGTGAGACGAAGCACGTGATTGCGACCCGCCCGCGGCGCGATGGTCAGCTCGACGGCGTTGTTGAAGAGCACGGCACCGACGAGGTTGCCGCCCCGGCTCAGCAGCCGCGCCAAGGTGGTAGCCAACTCGACGAGCACCAGGCCCTTCGGGCGATCCGTGGGACCGAAGGCCATCGACGCAGACCGATCGAGGAGGAGCCAGGCGGTGAGCGCGCGGTCTTCGAGGAACGTGCGGACGTGCGGGATCTCCGTGCGGGCCGTCACGTTCCAGTCGATGTGGCGGACATCGTCGCCCGGCTCGTACTCGCGCAGATCGGCCACGTCGACCCCCGAACCGTGCAGGAGGGTGCGGAAGTCGCCCTGGAGCCGGCCGTCGAGCCGGCGGATCACCTTCCACTCGATGCGGCGGAGAACCGCCTCAGGCGTTGGCGGGAGCCCAACCGCTGCCATCACCGCTCCGGTCCGATGGTCGGGGCCGCCGCTGCTGCGTCGGCGTGTCGGGCACGCGGATGGAAGCCAGCACCTTGGTCAGGACATCGTCGGGACGAAGGTCCTCGGACAGCGCCTCGTAGGACAGCACCACGCGGTGCCGCAGGACGTCGAGCGCGAGCTCACGCACGTCTTCGGGGATTGCGTAGTCACGACCCCGGATGACCGCCAAGGCCTTCGCCGCGAGGATCATGTTGATCGACGCACGGGGGCTCGCCCCGAATGTCACGTAGCGGGCCTGACCCTTGAGGCCGATCGAGCCGAGATCGCGTGTCGCGGTCGCGATCTTCACGGCGTATTCGATCAGCGACGGGTCGACATAGACGTCGGCGGCCGCCTGCTGGAGCACCCGGAGCTGATCGACGTCGATCACCGGAACCGTCGGTTCCATCGGGTTCGTCATGCGTTCCACGATCACAAACTCCTCAGTTGGGCTCGGATAGCCCACGAGCACCTTCAGCATGAACCGATCGAGTTGCGCTTCGGGCAGCTGGTAGGTGCCTTCGGACTCGATCGGGTTCTGGGTGGCCATCACCAGAAACGGGTCAGGGACCGGGTGCGACTCGCGGCCGATGGTCACCTGGCGCTCCTGCATGACTTCGAGGAGCGCGCTCTGGACCTTGGCCGGGGCACGGTTGATCTCGTCGGCGAGCAACAAGTTGGCGAACACCGGGCCGAGCGAGGTCTGGAAGTCGCCGGTCTTCTGGTTGTAGATCCGGGTGCCGATCAAGTCCGCCGGAACGAGGTCGGGGGTGAACTGGATGCGCTGGAACTGTCCACCAATCGATCGCGCCAGCGTCTTGATCGCCATGGTCTTGGCGAGGCCGGGAACACCTTCGACGAGAACGTGTCCGCGAGCAAGGAGAGCGACGAGCAGACGCTCGATCAGGCCGTCCTGGCCGACGATCACCTTCTTCACCTGATAGGCGACCTGTTCGATTGTCTTCGTCTCCGGGGACCATTCGTGCATCGGTGCTGCTCCTCGTCATTCGGTGGCTGGTGATCAAACGGCACTGCGGTGTTCGGGGGTTGTCGACGCCTCGTCAGGCCTGCTATTTCGGCGGTCCTCCGGCGGAGCCCCTCGCTTCGTCGATCGGTACGGCGAACCCGATGCCGACGAAGAATCCCTGCTTGGACGGGTTGGCGAGGGCCGTGACGATGCCGACGACCTGACCGTTGCGGTTGAGGAGTGGGCCCCCGGAGTTACCGGGATTCACGGCAGCGTCGAACTGTATGAGGCCATCGAGGACCGTCCCGTCCTCGGTCGGAATCGACCGGTCCAGACCGGAGATGACGCCCGCACTCATCGAGTCCCCGAGCCCGAGGGGGTGGCCGATCACGTAGGCCTCGTCGCCGACCTTGACGCCACCACCCATCACCGCCGGCACCACGACCTCGGGCTTGCGATCCGCCCTGAGGACGGCGATGTCTCGCTCCGGCTCGGCCGACTCGACCGACGCTGCACTCGACGTCCCGTCAGCGAAGGTCACGGTGATGACCTTCGCTCCCGACACCACATGGTTGGCCGTCAGGATCATGCCGTCGGCGTTGATGATCACGCCTGTGCCGAGGCCGCCGGAGCGCTCGGCTTCCGGTGCCGGACCGCCGCTCGGACGGACAGTGGAGGTCGGACTACCGTCGGCCTCGGTCACCGGGCGCTCCGCGTCGCCGGTCGTGATGAAGACCACCGACGGAAGCACGCGACGAAACGCGAGAGCGGAGCGGGCCGGCGCCGACGCGAGGTCGTCCTTGGCGTCGGACACCGCGGCGCTGACGGCCTTCGTGACGATTCCGGACACCTCTTCGCGAGAGGGACGATTGGGTGTGGGAGAGCGAAGGAGCCAGACAGCCGCGATCAACGCGACGAAGGCGCCCGCAACAAGGACCCTCCGGTCTCCGAGGAGTGTCCGTGCGACCGACCGCGAGGAGTCGGCCGGCGCCGGATCTCGAGACTCGCTGTCCGCCATGAACCCTCCGGCGTGAGTAGCCGCCGGATGCAACGTACAACGGCGGACTCCGACCTTGGCCGATTCCTCGTGAGGTATGGATGAAAGGAGTCGACCTCCCGCTCAAGTCCGCGTCGGCACTTTCCTCCGGGGCGACCGCAGGCCTCGTTCGGCGAACAGTGAACGAAACGACCGCGCGTGACGTAAACATGCGACGGAAAGGGAGTGACATGCGAGAACGCCAGCAGTTGCGCCGCCTGGTCTCGTTCGCCGTTGTGCTCTCGACGGTCGCATCGGTGTCCGTAGACGGCGCAGCTCGTGCCGCCCCGCGCCCGCTCGTCAATCCGTTCCGAACCGGCAGACCTTGATCATTCCCCACAGCGGTGGCGATGGCCTGTTTCCCGAGAACACCCTCTACGCGTACGAAAAGAGCATGGCGATGGGAGCTGACGTCATCGATATTGACGTGTCGATCACCGCCGACGGCGTGCCCGTAGCGTTTCACGATTCGTCGCTGCGTCGAACGACCGGCGCTCCCGGGAAGGTTTCGACAACACCGTTCGCCGAATTGTCCAAGCTCGATGCCGGGTGGGGATTCACCAGTCATGGCACACACCCTTTCCGAGGCAAGGGTTTGACGGTTCCGAGCGTCGAAGCCATCCTTCGCCGTTTCCCGGCCACACTCGTCATCTTCGACCTGAAAGATCAGCGAACACTCGCCGTGAAACCGGTCTGTGAGCTCCTTGCGCGTCTGCGCCGAATCGACGATGTCTATGTGGGGGCCGACAGCTCGGCGCAAGTGCTGCAGTTCCGAAGGACATGCCCTGGCCTGCGGACATCGGGAACCGATACCGAGCGGCGTGCCGCCCGGGCGGCCAGAGAATCGGGAGACCGTACCTTTCGCTCCACGCAACTGGTGAGCCAGCCCCGGTTCAAGGCGGACAACGGTTCTCGACGGGTGACAGCGGAATCGCTGGCGTTCAGCCATCGCATGGGTACCTCGGTCCTGACGTGGGTCGTCGACGACCCGAAGGACATGGAGGAGTTGGTCGACCTCGGAGTGGACGGGATCTACACCAGACGCCCCGACCTGCTCGTCGGCATTCTCCGAACGGCGGGGCGCTCGCTGAAGGAGACGGCGACAGCGAGCTTCGCCATCGCCCCGCGATCCTGACCGCCCGGCCGGCTGGAGCGGGCCGGAGTCGAAATCTCGATGTGACCGTTGACACGCCGAGTCGAAGTGCGTACTGTGCAGAATATGAACGTTCAAATGAACGTTCAAAACGACCGATCGGGGGCCGCCTGCGATGACCGATGACGTTCTGCAACGCCGCACTGGCGGGCCCCTCGGGCATCTCGAGGTCGTCTCCGAGCGGCCTGAGCGCTTCGTCCACGC
The DNA here is from genome assembly GCA_031418775.1 of Acidimicrobiia bacterium. Taxonomy (GTDB): domain Bacteria; phylum Actinomycetota; class Acidimicrobiia; order Acidimicrobiales; family JANYDT01; genus JANLQX01. The sequence continues at coordinate 10,968 of JANOJN010000016.1, read as the reverse complement.
CACTCCCACGATCGAAGACGTGGGCCGGCACGCCGGAGTCAGCCGCCAGACGGTGTCGAACGTGCTGAACGCACCCCACCGGGTCCGCCCCGAGACGATCGAGCGGGTGCAGCTCGCCATCAATACCCTCGGCTACCGGGCGAACCACCACGCTCGCAACCTTCGAACGGGCACCTCGCGGGCCATCGCTTACCGGATCCCGCCTGTCGTCGGCCACCTCAACAGCGTCATGGACACGTTCCTCCACGAGCTGACCGAAGCGGTCGAAGCGATCGGCTGCCACATCCTGCTGTTCGCATCGAACGACCTCGACGGCGAGATCGCCCGCTACTGGGAGCTCTCAGCACAGTCGGCGGCCGACGGCGTCGTGTTCTCCAGCACGGAGCGGGAAGATCGTCGCCCGGCCCCTCTTCTCGAACGCCGCATGCCTTTTGTTAGCTTCGGCCGCACCTGGGGCGCAGCGGAACACTCCTGGGTCGATGTCGACGGCCGCGCCGGCACCCGACTCGCCATCCACCACCTCCTCGCCAACGGTCACCGGCGGTTCGCCTGGCTCGGACCCCGCGAACCCGGAGTCGTCAACGACGAGCGCGAGCAGGGCGTGCGTTCCGCCATCGCCGCAGCGGGCATCCCCACCGCCGACCTCCACATCGTGTCGCTCCAAGACGATGCTGTCGTCGACCGCCAAGCCATAGCGAACCTCCTCGACGGACCCGATGCTCCGACCGCATGGGTCTCGATGTCCGATCTCCAGGCCCTCACTGTCCTCGGCGAACTCGAATCCCGGGGAATCGTCCCCGGCCGAGACGCTGCCGTTATCGGCTTCGACGACTCCCCCGTCGCCGCCTACGCGGGCGGAGGGCTCACCACCATCCGCCAGCCGATCACCGCGGTCGCGCAAACAATCGCCCAACTCCTGTCGGCGCAGTTCGCCGACCCGAACTCCGAACCCCGAGGCGTGCTGCTCGAACCCGAGCTGATCGTTCGACGGACCGGATGACGCAACTGCACGACGACCACAACACGCGGCACCCCGTCCTACCAATCAACCGTCAAGCCCTCAGCCGTTGGCTGGCAAACGCTCCAAGGAGAAACTCCGTGACATCTTTCCGTCGAAACTCACGCATCGCGATCGCCGCACTTGTTGCGGTTGCTGTCATCGCGCCGGCCGCCACGGCGGCAACGAAGAAGGCCGCACCTGTCGTGCTCAAGAACAAGAAGCTGAGCATCTACGGCTGGACCAGCTCGCCCGAAGAAGACGGTGCGCTCACCGGCTTGGTCAGCGAGTTCAACAAGAAGACCGGGGCCAAAGCCGTCTTCAATCCGCAGAAGGAATACGACGCAGCGCTGCAGGCCGCGCTGGCGTCGGGCGCAGGGCCCGACGTGTTCTACGTCGACTCGTTCAAGATGCCTGACCTCCTCAAGGCCGGCGCACTCGCGCCGGTACCCGCCGGCGCCTTGACCAAGCCCGATGACATCTACCCATCGTTGCGCACGGTGTTCTCAACCCCCGAGGGCAAGCTCGTGTGCCCGCCCAAGGACTTCTCCACGCTCGCGCTCGTGTACAACAAAGACCTCCTCACAGCGAAGGGCGTCACGCCGCCCAAGACCTGGGACGAGCTGAAGGCGGCCTCCGCCAAGCTCACCGGCGACGGAGTCGTCGGATTGTCGATGGGCTTCGAGTACCCGCGAGTCGGCGTGTTCATGTTCCAAGCCGGCGGTGCGATGACCGACGACAAGATCACCAAGATGACGGTCAACAGCCCGGCCAACAAGCAGGCGTTCGGGCTCCTCTCCGACATGTACAAGGCCAAGACCCTGCAGGCACCTGACGAGATCGGTGCCGGATGGGGCGGCGAGGCCCTCGGCAAGGGCAAGGCCGCGATGGTCATCGAAGGCAACTGGATCGTCGGCTACATGAAGAAGGACTTCCCGGCGGTGAACGTCGGCTACGCCGAACTGCCCGCAGGACCCGGCGGCAAGGGCACCTTCGCCTTCACCGTCTGCTACGGCGTGAACAAGAACTCGAAGAACCAGGCCGCCGCGTGGAAGCTCGTCGACTTCCTGACCAGTCCTGACGGGTCGCTGAAGTGGACCAACGCGTTCAACGTCATGCCGGCGCATGCGTCGGTCGCGGCGAAGTGGCTCGCTCCCCGTTCGGAGCTCAAGCCCTTCGTCGACGGCGCCTCGTATGCCCGCAAGTTCCAGTTCGTCCCGGGCTTCGGCGACGTACAGGGAGAGTTCAACAAAGGACTCAAGGCCGTCTTCAGCGGTGAGAAGTCCTTCGACGACTACGCCGCCAACGTCGACAAGGCGGGCAACAGCGTCCTGAAGGGATAAGCCCCTTTTCCTTCAGGAGGACGACGGGTCACCGATGCGAGGAATGTCGCGTCGGTGATCCGGACCTCCTTCGCGCAGTTCGTTCGCTGTTTCCGAAGCACCGACTCTGGACCGGACACGTCATGGCAATCACGCTGAGCCCGAAGAAGGCGGTCACCCGCCGCGACCGCCGCAACCGAAAGACCGAGCTCTTCGAGCACGACACCCGAACGGGCTGGATCTTCCTCGCGCCATTCGTGCTCGGGCTTCTGATCTTTACCGTGATCCCGATCTTCATGGCGGTCTGGGTGAGCTTCACCGACTGGAGCGGTATCACCCCACCGCAGAAGGCCGTGTCCATCGGCCTCGACAATTACAAGACGCTGATCGTCGACGACTCGCTGCGGAGGTCCGATTTCGCGCTGTCGTTGAAGAACAACTTCTATTACGTCATCTTCGTTGTGCCGATTCAGACCTTTCTGGCATTCGTGCTCGCCGTTGTCGTCCACCAGAAGTTCCTCAAGGGTCGCAGCTTCTTTCGGCTCGCGTTCTTCTTTCCTTCGATCACCAGCTCGATCGCGGTATCGCTGATCTTCAAGTTCATGTTCCAGGTGGACGGGCTGGCGAACAAGATCTTCCCGGGCAAGAAGGTCAACTGGTTCGGGAATTCTCGCGGCACGTTCCACAACCTGCTCGGGGTGTTCGGCGTCGACAAACCACCCGGCTTCATGAAGGGCTCGTTCTTCGGGCTGAGCTGGTGGGACTGGTTCGCCGGGCCGAGCGTCGCGATGTCGGCAATCATGTCGAGCGTCATCTGGACGACGAGCGGCACGCTCATGCTCATCTTCCTCGGCGGTCTGCAGAACATCCCGGAGTCCCTCGACGAAGCGGCGACGCTCGACGGCGCTACCGGGTGGAAGCGCATGCGCTACATCACGCTGCCGATGCTCCGACCGCAGGTCTACCTGGTGCTGGTCCTCGGCCTTGTCGGAACGTGGCAGGTCTTCGACCAGATCTTCGCCATGAGCTTCGGCGGGCCCGACAAGTCGACGATCACACCGGCGTTCTGGATCTACTTCCAGTCTTTCAAGAATGGACAGGCCGGCCTTGCTGCGGCGCTCGCAGTGCTGTTGTGTTTCATCATCGCCGTCTTCACGTTCGTCCAACGCATGCTCGTGAGTGACAAGGGGTACGACTGATGAAACGGAACGACCCAGCGCCGGAAGGAATGAACCGATGACGGTCATCATCGACGCCCCGGCGGAGATCGACTACTGGCTCATTCAGCAGAAGAAGGAACGACGCAAGCGCCTTGCGCTGAAGGTGTTCCTCTACGCCATCCTGATCACCGCGGCACTCACCTACATCTCGCCGTTCATTCTGTCGGCGATCAGCATGTTCAAGTCCGACCCGGATATCTCGAAGCACCCGACCAGCCTGAGCTTCAGCCGCGCCCTCGGGAGCCCGAGTCTTCAGGGCCTCAAAGGGCTGAACAAGGACAGCGTCGACTTCCCCCGGTGGATGATCAACTCGGTGTTCGTCACTGTGGTTGTCGTGACAGGTCGAATCATCATCGCCTCACTCGCGGGTTACGCACTTTCCCGTATGAAGTTCCGCGGTCAGCGAGCGGTGTTCTTCCTCATCGTTCTGCTGATGGGCATTCCGGGGATCGTCCTGATCATCCCGCAGTTCATCATGATGAAGCAGCTCAACATCTTGAACACCTATTGGGGAATCATCGTTCCCCTGCTGTTCGATATCGCCGACATCTTGGTCATGAAACAGTTCATGGAGCAGATCCCCCGCGAAATGGAAGAATCGGCAGCCATCGACGGCGCATCGCGCTTCACGACGTTCCGCGTCGTGATCCTCCCGATGGCCGCGCCGGGAGTGCTCACGCTGCTCATCCTTCGAACCAACGGTGTGTGGAACGAGTTCGTGAAGGTCCTCATCGCCACCCCTGCCGCGCCCCAGCTCCGCACGCTTCCCGTCGGTCTGGCGTCATTGCAGGGCGAGTTCGGCACGTCGGTTCCATGGGCCACGATGCTCTCCGGAGCGATGCTGACCACCATTCCGATGGCGATCATGTTCTTCGTGTTCCAGAAGCATTTCCGTCAAGGTCTTTCATCGGGCGCAGTCAAGGGCTGAGTTCCGCTCGGTCCATCAACTACAACTGGATGCAATGACAAACCCATCGATCGAGGTGCTCGCTCCCAGCGACACGACGACACTCGTTCGAGGAACCACCATTTCGCTGTCGTCGCGACCCGGTGCGATCCGACCGGGTTCTCTCCTCGGGGTCTTCTTCCGTGACGAGCGGCTGCTCAGTTCGGTCACCGTTCTGCTCGACGGCCTTGAGCCACCAATGCTCGCGTCGGATCGCACCGGCGCCTCATCGGACCGCATCGCATCCCTTGCTGCTCTCGATGCACACCGCAACGCCAAGGCGCTGCTCATCCGGCGGCGAACCGTCGTCGACGGCTCGGTCACCGAGCACATCGAGCTGCACTCCTTCGGACCGACGAAGACGGTCGAGCTCGTCGTCGTCCTCGAGTCCGACGGCGCGTCGATCCTTCGTCTCCGGTCCGGGCGATCCCCTGGGCCGGCGCTTCCGTGGACGATCGGCGAAGGGCCGCGGGCGACAAGTCAACGAGACGGTCAACTTTTCGCCACCGTGGTCGTCGACGGCGCCGCCTCATTTGCCGTCCGCGGGTCATCCCTCGAGATCACGTGGAAGGCCGAGATCGAGACCGGACGCGTATGGACAGCATCGTGGACGGTGTTCGCTTCGGGACGAGTCGAAGCGTCCCTACCCACAACGGAGGCCGCCCTCGTCGACGGCGTGAACTTCACCGTCGACGCCTCCGACCGGCGATGGCAGCCGGCCATCGAATCGTCGATCGCCGACCTTCTCGCGCTGACCACCGAAATCCCCGAACGAGGTCTTCGCTTCGTCAGCGCAGGTGCGCCCTGGTTCCTCGCACTGTTCGGACGTGACTCGCTGATCACCGGCTGGGAATCGCTTCCGCTCGGCACCGACCTCGCGCTCGACATCCTCGACTCCGTCGCCTCCGTGCAAGGCACCGAGCACATCGAGCGAACGCGTCAGGCGCCGGGCAAGATCCTCCATGAGTGGCGCGTGGGCGCGCCGCAGGTGTTCGGCATGGAGAGCGGGCAGATCTACTACGGCTCGGTTGATGCCAGCCCTCTCTTTGTCATGCTCCTCGCCGAGGCGTACCGCTGGGGCGCTCCGATCGATCGCATACGACGATTGCTTCCCGCCGCTCGAGCGGCTATGCGGTGGTGCCGCGACGATGCGGTAATCGTTGGAGGGGTCAACCGTGGTCCATTCGTCTGGTACACGCCGGACCCGAAGGGTCTGGGGAACCAGGGATGGAAGGACTCCGGCGACTGCATGGTCCACGCCGACGGCTCGCTGGCCGTCGGATCACTCGCGGTAGCGGAGGCGCAGGCGTACGTGTACGAGGCCCTCATCGGCTTGGCGCGTCTCGAACGCGACCTCGGCGAAGGCGACGTGATCGCCGACGCGTTGGTAGCCGAGGCGCGACTTCTCTCCATCGCGTTCGTCGAGCACTTCCCTGTCGACGACGATGGTCTGATCGCTCTCGCACTCGATGAAGCCGGAGCACCGCTTTGTGTCGCCTCGTCGAACATGGGACAGTGCCTCTGGTCGGGCATTATTCCGGCAGACCTCGCGTCGCGTGTCGCCGAGCGTACGATCGCCGCCGACCTCCGTACCCCCTGGGGTATCAGGACCCTCGGGGCGAACGAGAAGGCCTACAACCCGCTCGGCTACCACCTCGGCACCGTGTGGGCCCACGACACCGCGATCATCGCCGCGGGGTTGGCCCGCCACGGCCACGCCAGCGGATTCCGCGCGCTCAAGGACGGGCTCCTGAGTGCTGCCGAGCAGTTCGGCTGGCGACTCCCTGAGCTCTTCGGTGGAATGGACACCACCACCGACGGCGCCCCACTCCCCTACCCGGCAGCATGCTCGCCGCAGGCATGGAGCGCCGGTGCGCCGCTACTGCTGCTTCGCTCTGCGCTCGGTCTCGAACCCGACGTCCCCGCAGGAATCGTGCGTTTCCGTCCGTCCCTCGGGCCGGGCGAAACCCTGTGCGTGCGTGGTATCCGGCTCGGTGGCGAGTCCGGCGAGATCTCCGTCGATGCCGGCGGCGTGGTCACGATGGCTGGGTTCCCGGAACTGACGCTGCAGCAGTAGCTAAGCTAATCGAGGCGAACGCGGAACTCTCGGCCGCAGTCGTCGGCTGCACGCTCCACCGCACCAGGTCGACAGTTACCAGATCGAGTCGACCTTGTACTGGCTCACGAGCTCGTCGCCAGTCACCACAGTCAGCCCCTCATGAATGGCCTGCGCCACCAGAAGTCGATCGAACGGGTCGCTGTGCTTCGCCTCCAGTACTTCGACGGCACCCACGTGGGCGGCGGCAATTGGCAGCTGGAGCATGTGCGACCGCGGTACGTACGTCTCGAACCAATCGAGGGCAGAACGATCGAGCGAATCCAACTTCCCGATTCGTCGTTTGATCGCCATCTCCCACAACGACACGTGTGACGCGTAGACCTCCGCGCTGCTCGCCGTCAACGCCGCGCGCGCCGGCTCACTCAGTCGGTCGGGCGCGACAATCGCCCAGATGAGCGCATGGGTGTCGAGCAACAGCCTCATGCCGGGAAGGCCGATCCCCCGAACATCTCCCGCAACGCCTCGTCATCCCAGCGGAGTTCGTCGATCGTCGGCACATGGCCACGGGTCGACGCCCCCAAACCGAGAACCACGACAGCCGGCCGCGGCGGAACCAGAACCGCAACCACGCGTCCGTGCTTCGTGATCTCCACCTCTTCACCCGTCTCGGTGAGCTGGGCGATCACGCTGGAGAGGCGGTCCTTGACTTCGTGAATGGGCATTCTTGCCGTCATGCCCTACATTGTACCGAAATATGGCTTAAAAGTCTGGCTATATTCTCTTTCGCCCTCGGGGGTGGCTGATGGTGCCAGATCTCTGCACCCGCTCAGCGGACCGAACCGTCGGACGGGTAGTACCGGGTGCGTGCCCACAGCGCCGCGTAGACGAGGCCGACGAGCACCGGAACTTCGATGAGCGGCCCCACCACCCCGGCCAGCGCCTGACCCGACGACACACCGAAGACGCCGATCGCAACGGCGATGGCGAGTTCGAAGTTGTTGCCGGCCGCGGTGAAAGCGATCGACGCATTTCGCTCGTACGGAATGTTGCGACGCACCCCGACGTAGAACGCGCCGAACCAAATGATGGCGAAGTAGACCAGCAGCGGGATGGCAATCCGGACGACGTCGAGCGGCTGGTTCGTGATGCGATCCCCCTGTAGCGCGAAGAGGATGACGATGGTGAACAGCAGCCCGTAGAGCGCAACGGGTCCGATGCGAGGCAGGAAGCGCTGCTCGTACCATTCAGTACCCTTGGCCCGTTCTCCGAAGGTGCGGGTGAGAAAACCGGCGAGGAGCGGGATGCCGAGGAAGATCAGCACCGACTTGGCGATCTGCCACACGGTGACGTTGATCCCCTTCGAGTCGAGGCCGAGCCATCCCGGTAGCAGTTCGAGGTAGAAGTAACCGAGCAGCGAATACGCGGCGATCTGGAAGACCGAGTTGATGGCGACGAGCATGGCGGCCAGTTCCCGATCACCGCAGGCCAGGTCGTTCCAGATCAGCACCATGGCGATGCACCGTGCCAGGCCGACGATGATGAGCCCGGTGCGGTACTCGGGCAGGTCGGGCAGGAAGATCCACGCGAGGGCGAACATCAGCGCCGGACCGATGACCCAGTTGAGAACCAGCGACATCACCAGTGAGCCGCGATCGGCCAACACGGTTCCCATGGAGCGGTAGCGGACCTTGGCCAGCACCGGGTACATCATCGCCAGCAGACCCACGGCTATCGGCAACGACACCGTGTCGATCTTGACCCGCTCCAGTGAGTCGTTGAGGCCGGTGAACACCCGGCCCAACACGATGCCCGTCACCATCGCCGCGCCGATCCACACAGGAAGGAAGCGGTCGAGCAGCGAGAGCCCGTCGGACACCGACCGCCCGGGCGGAACAACGGTGGTGTTGTGTGCCTCGCTCAACTCGGAGCCCCCGGGATCAATAGATCGACGATCGTCGAACAACGATGAAACCTAATGCCTTCTCTGTCGCCGGATGATCGGTTGGGCCAACGAAACAGCCGTTACCCATGCGACGAAACGGCTATCACTACTTCGACGAAAAAGCAGTAAGATTCGTCGAGATGGAGAAGGAACGACATCCGAGATGGGTCACCGACCTCATTCGAGACGCCCTGGCTGACACGCCCGTAGTGGTGGTGAACGGCGCCCGTCAGGTAGGAAAGTCAACCCTCGTCCGCGGCCTCGACTATCCCGGAACCGTCGAAATCGTCGGTTTCGACGACGCTGCCGTCCGCATGGCAGCCAGGAGAGACCCGCGCGGATTCCTCGACCGCGGAGTCGACACGTTGGTCATCGACGAAGCTCAGCTCGAGCCAACCATCTTTCGCGCAATCAAAGCAGAGGTCGATCGTGACCGCCGCCCGGGAAGATTCGTGCTCACCGGATCCTCCAGACTCCTCGCCGCTCCAGACATGGCGGACTCGCTCGTGGGGCGGGTCGACATCATCGAGCTTGGCCCCTTCACCCAAGGAGAGCTCACCGGGCAACCCGACCAGTTTGTCGATACCGTCTTTCACGACCCTGCGAGCCTCGTCCGCAGCACTGCAATGACGCGTTCATCGGTCATCGAAAGCGTCTGTCGAGGCGGTTTTCCTGATGTTGTCGAACGAACGACGCAACGTCGTCGTCGCTGGTTCGACAACTACGTATCCACAACCGTGGAGAAGGTCGTCCGAGAGGTCGCCGAACTCGAACGTTTGGCCGAGATTCCGCAACTACTCCGACTCTGCGCAGCTCGGACGTCAAGCGAATTGAACGTCGCCGAACTCTCGAACCTGTTGGGAATTCCGGCGCGCACCGGGAGCGCCTACGTTGCCCGACTCAGCACCTCCTTCCTGGTGCACACCGTCCCCGCATGGTCCACCAATCTCAGCTCGAAAGTGATCCGCAAGCCGAAGCTGTCGGTCGTCGACTCCGGACTTGCGGCACACCTCCTCGGCACGAACCCGGAGGCACTTCGACGCGACACCAACATGCTCGGTCCGCTACTGGAGACGTTCGTCGGCAATGAGGTTCGGCGTCAGATCACCTGGTCGGAAACGACGCCGTCGCTTTGGCATTTCCGTGATCGCGACGGGGCCGAAGTGGATCTCATTCTTGAAGCCCCCGACGGCGGCATCGTCGGAATCGAGGTGAAAGCAACATCCTCACCCACGCGAAAGGACCTGAAGGGCCTGCAATTCCTCGCCGATCGGCTGGGAGACCGATTTCGATTCGGCGTGCTGTTCTGCCTTGCCCCTGAAGCGCTCAAGATCGGGGAACGACTTGCCGTGTTGCCGGTGGATCGACTCTGGAAGGCCGCTACGGGCTAACGAGGCCAGCAGCTCGAAATCTCGGGCTTCGATGCCGCCGCGGTCGGTCACGCGAACGCACCAGTTCGTCCATCGCGTCGGCTCGTCCCATCATCGGCCATTCGTCGCCAGGACCGGGGCAAGGGGTGCAGGCAACAGTGGCTGCCCGGACGCGATCCAGAGCGGGGTCCTGTCGGAGGATTCGAGCCTCGAGGACAACCGCACACGCAGCCTCCCGCTTGGCCTCACGGGACTCCGCAAGGCGCGCCCGTTCAGCATGAGCCGGTACCCGGTCGGGGTCGTCACCAGACCGGAGGGGCCGAGAAGTCGGCGCAACTCCACGATGGTGTTGCGCAGGGACTTCTCCGCCGTGTTCGGCGGCTCCGCCCCCCGATCGCGTCGATGTGGTCGGTCGACAGGTCGCGGCCGACGTGGATCACCAACGCACCGAGCGCAGCCCGCGCGCGCAGCCAACCCGCAAGGTCAACGTGCGTTTCACCAAAGTTGTCGATCCCACGAAGACTCTTCTCGCCCGCAAGTCTGCGACGCCAATGGTCGGTGCTCCATCCGGGTTGCGGGTCCCGGAACAGTGACGGGTTCACTGACCGGCACGGACCTCTTGACCATCACCGGGCTTGATGCCGGAGCCGACGTGCAAGCAACTCGTTCTCATCATTCACCGGCAGCGTCGAGGGGTGCGGTACCGGCGCATTCATCAGCCGGGTAGCGAGCGACGTGATCGGAGGCGTGCAGCTGCCGGTGGAGTGGGAGATCATCCCAGGAACCGGGACCGGCGACCTCGTCGGAATCACCGACAAGGGGACAACCACATCCAGCGACATCCTCAACCTCACCTACCGGTCAGAGGGAGTTATCCGCTGCGGCCCGGCGCTGACAGACCGGAACCGGTAGGGACCGGCGGTCACGCGAGGAGATCCTCGGGGACGCCGGTCGCCGCGGAGCCGATGCGGCTCGGGCAGGACGGTTCTGGTCGCCGTCGTAACGATGGCTACTCGCTGAGCGAAAAGATCGCGGCTCCGTAGCACGGCATCGTGAGCCGGAGCGCGGCCTGGCCCTGCTCCGGTTCTTCGACTGGCGCCCCGCTGATCAGA
>JANOJN010000015.1:0-3222 GCA_031418775.1 Acidimicrobiia bacterium | reverse complement strand
AGAAGCGCTCGATGAGCAAGAAAGCCGGCCGCCGCTGAGGCGTGAGGGTGTTGGTCCGCCGGCACCGATCGAGTGAGAGCCGGCCGCCGCAAACACCCGGGCCACCTGCCCGCGTTGTTGGTGCAAGGTGTTGGGCGGTTGACGACGTTGCCGACTCGGCGACGTTGGCGTCAACCCCCAACGATGGGCGATGCGCTGCTGCGCTCAGGCGGCGGAACGCTTGCGGCTGAGGGCGTCGACGGATCCGGCGAGGAGCAGGACCAGCCCGTTCACGATGAACTTCACGCCGGACTTGGAGAAGTCGATCTCCGTGATTCCGAACGGTGTGGCCTTGCCTACCAACGGCAGGCCGTTGTTGATGATGGCCAGCACGAACCCGCCGAGGAGGGCGTTGAGCAAACGGCCCTTGCCGCCGAAGAGGGACGTGCCGCCGATGACCGCGGCGCCGACGGCGAGCAGCAGGGTGTCGCCGCCGCCGATCTGCGGGTTGGCCGAACCGAGCTGCGACGCCAGGAAGTAGCCGCCGGTGCCGGCCAGCAGCGCGCACACGATGAAGGCCGACATGCGGATGCGCGTGACGTTGATGCCGGCGCGCCGAGCCGCTTCCTGGTTCCCGCCGACGGCGTAGAGGTGTCGGCCCCACGCGGTGCGAGTGAGCGCGAACGTGGTGCCGACCAGGATGATGAGCACGAGCGGCGCGGCGTAGGGCACGCCGATGATCTTCTTCGGCGAGGTCGAGAACGCCCGGTTCCGAGCAAGGATGCCGACGAACGCGAACACCCCGATGGCCACCGCGGCGATCTTGAGTCCCGCGACCTGGATCGGATTGGTGGCCGGCGATCGCAGGGACTTTCGCAACACCGACCAGGCGAAGAAGCCCACGGCGACCACGGCGACCGCCCACGAGAGGCCGACGCTCATGTTCGAATTCTCGATGGCGATGACCGACTTGTTCTCGATGCCGACCGACCCACCCTCGGTGGTGATCAGCAGCACGATGCCTTGGAACGATAGGAAGTTGGCGAGGGTGACGACGAAGGAGGGGACGCCGACCTTGGCCACGAAGAAGCCGGTCCACAACCCCATCGCCGCGCCGACGAGCGCAGTGAGGGCGATCACGGCCGGGAGGGGCCAGTTCGCCTGCAGTCGCGTCGCCAACACGGCGGCCACGACGCCCGCAGTGAATCCCGCGCCGAGATCGATCTCTCCGAGGAGCAGAACGAAGGACACGGCCATCGAGATCACGATGATCGGCGCGGCCTGCTGCAGCAGGTTGCCGAAGTTGCGGACGCTGAGGAAGGTGTCGTTCCGGGCGAAACCGAAGATGAGGGTGAGGACGCCGATGCCCAACATCGCCGGAATGGGTCCGAGGTCACCGGAGCGGAGTTTGGCGACATAGTTGCGCCACGTGGTGGCGAGGGTGTGGCGCTCGGAGTCGAGCGAGAAGTCCGACGCCGCTGTCGACTGCGAACCGGTGCTCATGCTCCTGCCTCCTGGGCGGTTGCGGGCTGGAGGCCGATGGAGCCCGACCGACCCGAAGTGATCAACTGGACCAGCTGTTCTCGGTTCGTGTCCTTCGCTTTCACCTCGGCGGCCATGCGACCGAGATACATGACCGCGACGCGGTCGGAGACTTCGAGAACTTCGTTCATGTTGTGGCTGATGATGACGACGCCGAGTCCCTTGTCGGCAAGGTTGCGCACGAGGCTCAGCACCTCCTTGGTCTGCGCGACACCGAGGGCCGCAGTCGGTTCGTCGAGGAGCACGACCTTCGAGTTCCACAGCACCGCTTTGGCAATGGCCACGGTCTGGCGCTGGCCGCCGGAGAGCGACGACACCGCCTGGCGCACGCTCTTGACCGTACGGACCGAAAGAGACGCCAGCGTTTCTCGTGCGAGTTGCTCCATCGTCGGTTCGTCGAGAAGGAAGCCCTTCTTGCGCTCACGTCCGAGGAAGAGGTTCTGCACGATGTCGAGGTTGTCGCACAGCGCGAGGTCCTGGTACACGACCTCGATGCCAAGGGCGGCCGCGTCCTTCGGCCCGTGAATCGTAACGGGCCGGCCTTCAAAGGAGAAGGTCCCGGTGTCGGCTCCATAGATCCCGGTGACGCACTTCACGAGGGTTGACTTGCCGGCACCGTTGTCACCGACGAGGGCCGTGACCTCGCCGGGGTACACCGCGAAGTCGACGTCGTGGAGCACGTGGACGGCTCCGAAGCTTTTGTTGATTCCTGCGAGCTGCAGGATCGATTTCGTGTCACTCACGATGGTGGTGTCCCCCTCGGACGCTGGCTCAGACTCGGGATTCGATGCGACGAGCGACTGCTCGGCGTCTGTTCTAGCGCTATTCGGTCAGCGCGTGCATGGCGCGTAGGACTCGGTCGGCGAAGTCGCCGTCAAGCCCGGACGAGGCGCACGTCGTCGAGTGAGTACGGACTTCCCGGGTCGCCGACCCCGTACCAGAAGGTCACATCGGTGATCTGTCCGCTGATGATTCCGAGAGCCGCCAGATCGACGCTGACCTTCGCCCACGCGTTGGCCGGGATGGGTCCGCCGAGCGACGTGCTGATCGGAAGGGAACCACGTGTCGTCGATCCGTCGAAGAACTGGATCGTCAGCGATTGATTTCCCGCCGTACCGCCATGGATCCAGAACTCGAGCTTGGTCGGCGCAGTGATCGCGAGGGGAGACTTGAGGTTGAAGACGGCCGCCGTCCACGGCGACGTGGTGACGGCCAGAGCCCGCGAGCCGACCTTGACCGGATTGGTCGACACCGGGTTGTTCGGTGCCCACGACCAGTTGTTGGCGTCGACGAAGGCATCGGCGTAGAGCGTTCGGACGGTCGACCCGGCGGGCGGAATCGTCGTGGTGCTGGTAGTGGTGGTCGTCGTGCTGGTGGTCGTGGTGGTCGTGCTCGTCGTCGTTGTGGTCGGGGCCATCGTCGTGGTGGTCACGGCCGGCCTCGTCGTGGTGGTGACGGGGACGGTGGTGGTCGTCGTCGGTGCCACCGTGGTCGTGGTTGTCGGTGGCGTCGCCGTCGTCCGGAGGCTGATGTCATCGATGAGGACCGGTGGTTGGTCAGCGCCGCTCCAGTCCTGAAGGATCAGATCGAGCGAGGTTCCGATTGCCACCGGACGGCTCGTCGTGATGTTCACCTGCCGCCATCCTGTCCCGAGGCCGGTGACGACCGACTCCCCGAGCAGTGCGCTGTTCTGGCTCACGA
>JANOJN010000014.1:0-22561 GCA_031418775.1 Acidimicrobiia bacterium | reverse complement strand
GGCGAAGTCGTGGGTGATGAACACGATCGTGCGCCGCAGCTCTCGTTGCAGACGGAGGAGTTCGTCCTGCATGTCACGACGGATGAGCGGGTCGAGCGCCGAGAACGGCTCGTCGAAGAACAGGATCTCCGGATCGAGGGTCAGGGCACGGGCGAGGCCGACGCGTTGCTGCATGCCGCCGGAGAGCTGGTCGGGGAAGTGGGACGCCCATCCGGAAAGACCGACGAGCTCCACGACCTCACCGGCCCGTCGTCGCCGCTCGGCCTTGCCGACGCCCTGGACCTCGAGACCGTAGGCGACGTTGTCGATCACCCGCCGATGCGGGAACAGGCCGAAGTTCTGGAAGACCATCGCCATTTTCGACCGGCGCAGGGAGCGGAGCGAGTCGGCCGAGATGCCAACCAGGCTCTGGCCGTCGATCGTGACGTCGCCGCTCGTGATGTCGTGGAGGCCGGAGAGGCACCGGATGAGCGTCGACTTGCCGCTCCCGGAAAGCCCCATCACCACGAACGTCTCGCCCTTCGCCACGGCGAAGCTGACATCGCGCACTCCGACGGTGCACCCCGTGGCGGTCTGGATGGCCGAGCGCTCGGCACCCTCCCCGGCAAGACGGAGTGCCGTGGCCGTGTCGGCCCCGAACACCTTCCACAGCGCGCGAACATCGATCACCGAGTCACCTCCGGGCGTGATCCTAGGCACGCGTCGGCGGGTCGCGCCGGTGCTCGCGCCACGCACGTTGGGCAGCGGGTACTCGTCGCCCGGGGCCATCTTGTGGAACACTCGTTGCCAATTGGCCTGCTCAGGCTCCCCTAGGAGGTTCACTCATGCGCCGTTCCCATCTCCGTGCCACGCTTCTTGCGCTCGCGCTCGCCGCCACCGTCGGCTTCGCCGGCTGTTCGTCTGATTCCAAGGACACCGAGGCGGCCGCGTCCGGCGAGAGTGCCGCGGCCGCGGCGGCCCCAAGTGGCGACAAGCCGACGATCAAACTCGTCGAGAACGCGTGGACAGCGTCGGCCATCAACGTCGAGATTGCGAAGCAACTCATTGAGACGAACCTCGGCAACAAGGTAGAGGTCGTCAAGATCGACGAGAACCTCCAGTTCGCCGGCCTCGCCGCCGGGGACCTCGATGCGACGCTCGAGATCTGGCCGTCGGGCGTGGTTCCCGAGGAGCAGAAGTACATCGATGACGGGCAGATCGTCAACGCCGGGCCCCTCGGTGCGGTCGGCAAGATTGGCTGGTTCGTCCCCGACTACGTGGAGGAGAAGTTCCCTCAGCTGAAGACCTGGGAGGGCTTCAAGGATCCGGCTGTCGCCAAAGCGTTTGCCACCGCCGAGACCGGCGACAAGGGACGCTTCCTCGGGACCGACCCGTCGTACTCGCAGTACGACGAGACCATCGTGAAGAACCTCGGTCTTCCCCTGCAGGTCCAGTTCTCCGGCTCCGAGGCGGCAACCGTCGCCGAGCTCGACAGTCGGGTGGCGGCGAAGGAGCCGGTCGTCATGTACTGGTGGACGCCGACCGCTGCTGTCGCCAAGTACAACCTGAAGAACATCGCCCTGCCGGCGTACTCCAAGGAGTGCTACGCCGACCCGGCGAAGATCGCCTGTGACTATCCGGAAGACGTCCTCTTCAAGGCCATCTCGGCCAAGCTCGAGACCAAGGACGCCGCCGTCGCCGCGTTCCTGAAGAAGTTCTCCCTCTCCACCGACGATCAGCTCGGCATGCTCCCGACCGTCGAGATCGACAAGAAGCCTGTTGCCGACGTCGCCGCCGAGTGGATCAGCGCGAACGAAGCGACGTGGAAGGCGTGGCTGGCCTGATGGTTCCGGGCGCGGTTGTCGTATGACCGCGGTCCAGCCGGTCGAGCGTGCTCTGCTGTTGTCGGTGGTGGTCGGATGACTGCCGTCCAGTCCGTTGAGCGTGCTCTGTTCTTGTCAGTGGTAGTTGTATGACTGCCGTCCAGTCGGTCGAACGGGCATTTGCCGTCATCTCCTGCCTCGCCGCCGGACCCGCTGGCGTCTCTGACATCGCCGAGCGGGTCGGTCTTCCGAAGAGCACGGTCTCCCGGTTGCTTGTGACCCTCGTCGACCTCGGCGTGGTGGAGCAGAGCGCGCCGGGTAGCGGTTACCGGTTGGGGGCCTACCTTCAGACGCTCGCCGGCACCGCCCAGCCGACCCGGCGTCTGGTCGACGTCGCCCGACCTCACCTGGTAGAGCTCGTGAACGCCGTCGGCGAAGCGGCCGGGCTCTCGGTGCTCGACGGGAGCGAGGTGCTGTATCTCGATCAGGTAAGCGCGCAGAGCGAAATTCAAGTTCGTGATTGGACCGGTGAACGGGTGAAGGCACACCTGGTCTCCTCCGGTCTCGTGCTGCTCGCCGAGTCGAGCGTGGCGACAATCGACCGTTATCTCGCCGTTCCGCTCGTTCGCCAAACCGAGCGAACCATGACGGATCCGGTGGCACTGCGTGGCCGACTCGACGCGGTCCGGGCGGATGGCGCCGCATGGGTTATCGACGAGCTGATCGATGGTTTGAGTTCGGTTGCCGCACCTTTGCGCGATACCAGTGGCCGAGTCATCGGAGCGATTCACGTGCACGGTCCGTCGTTTCGTTTCCCGGGGGCGAAGACTGCGTCGATCACGGCGAAGGTCCGAAGCGCAGCAGAACGCATCTCGGCGGCGCTGTCATGAGGGCGGTGCGCAGGCTCGACCGCGTCGTTCCCCGGCGGCGTTCCCGGGCGGCGCTGTCGGCCGCGGTCATTGCGATGACGGTGTTGATCGCAAGTGGGTGCGGGTCGTCGGGCGACGGGGGCTCCGCGACGGCGGAGTCCCCAGTTACGCTCGCTGGCGACACTGCGAAAACGACGAATGCCGCAGTGACGGATGCAGTTGCAACCGACGCTGCCAGCACCGATGCCGCGTTGACCGAGGCGGCGCCGACGGGATCCCGCGTCGAGAGCGAGGCGATCGGGGACCGCCGGTTCGAGATCAACGTGCCCGAGGGGTACGACGGATCGAAGCCCGTTCCGTTGGTCGTGGTGCTTCACGGGTACGGCGGGAACGGAGCCGGAGCGAAGGAGTACTTCAAGCTCGAGGCCGAGGCTCGCGGGCGCGGGTTCCTGACGGTGCATCCCGACGGCACCGAGGACAGCTCGGGGAAACAGTTCTGGAATGCCACCGATGCGTGCTGCCAGCTCACCGCGACCGAGTCGGATGACTCGGCGTTTCTCACCGCCCTGATCGACCGCGTCGAGGAGACGTTCTCTGTCGACCCGAAGCGGGTGTTCTTCGCCGGCCACTCGAACGGTGGGTTCATGTCGTATCGGATGGCCTGCGAGCACGCTGATCGGATCGCCGCGATCGTGAGTGTCGCCGGTGCGACGTTTGCCGATGTTTCCGCCTGCACGCCATCGCAACCGGTGAGTGTCCTGCAGCTGCATGGGACGAGCGATGTCGTGATCAGCTTCACCGGGGGCTCGATCGTCGGCGATCTGTATCCGGCGGCGCTGACCTCGGTCACCACATGGGCGGCCTACAACGGATGCGACACTGCGCCCGAAGCCGGTGCGGCATCGAAGTCGCTCGACCTCGACGAGTACCTTGCCGGCAAGGACTCGAGCGTCACCGCATTCGCCGGCTGCCCTGCCGGCGGCGCCGTTGCACTGTGGACGATCGATGGCGGTTCGCATCAACCCGCGCTCACGACCGAGTTCGCGTCGAGGATCATGGACTTCCTCCTTGCCCACCCGAAGCCGTGAGAGATGTACCGATGATGGAAAGAAATAACTGATATGTCCACGTATGACTTCATCATCGTCGGTGGGGGCTCGGCCGGCTGCGCGCTCGCGAATCGTCTGAGTGCTGACCCAACCAACCGGGTTCTCGTCCTCGAAGCTGGGCGTCCCGACTACCGGTGGGACGTGTTCATCCACATGCCGGCGGCGTTCGCGTTCCCGATCGGGAGCCGGTTCTACGACTGGAAGTACGAATCCGAGCCCGAGCCGTTCATGAACGGCCGCAAGGTGTACCACGCCCGCGGCAAGGTGCTCGGTGGATCGAGCTCGATCAACGGCATGATCTTCCAGCGCGGCAATCCGCTCGACTTCGAACGCTGGGCGGCCGACCCGGGCATGGAGTCGTGGTCGTATGCGCACTGCCTTCCCTACTTCAAGAAGATGGAGAACTGCCTGGCGGCACCCGACGAGTGGCACGGCACGAACGGACCCTTGGAATTGGAACGCGGTCCCGCCACGAACCCGTTGTTCGATGCGTTCTTCGAGGCCTCGCGGCAGGCGGGGTTCCCGTCGACGACGGACGTGAACGGCTACCGGCAGGAGGGGTTCGCGCGGTTCGACCGTAACATCCGCCGGGGGCGGCGTCTCTCCGCCGCCCGGGCCTACCTTCACCCGGTGCTCGGCCGGAAGAACCTCACGCTGATCACCCGTGCGACTGCGCAGCGGATCCTCTTCGACGGCAAACGTGCCGTCGGTGTCGAGTACCGCCATGGTCGTGGCTCCTTGCACACTGCGCGAGGCGCAGAGGTCATCCTCTGCGGTGGGGCGTTCAACTCTCCTCAGCTGTTGCAGGTCTCCGGGGTCGGTCCGGCGAAGGTCCTCGAGGCCGCAGGTGTCCCCGTGCTCCACGATCTGGCCGGTGTGGGCGAGAACATGCAGGACCACCTCGAGGTCTACGTGCAGTACTCGTGCACGCAACCGGTGTCGATGCAGCGGAACCTGCAGTTGTGGCGGAGGCCCTTCATCGGGCTGCAGTGGCTGTTCCGGCGAGGGCCGGGGGCCACGAACCATTTCGAAGGTGGGGGCTTCGCCCGCTCCAATGACGAGGTCGCGTATCCGAACTTGATGTTCCATTTCCTGCCCATCGCCGTGCGCTACGACGGCACCGCCCCGGCAGGCGGCGACGGGTATCAGGTGCACGTCGGCCCGATGTACTCCGACTCCATGGGCAGCGTTCGCATCACCTCTCCCGACGTTTCCGTGAAGCCCGAACTGCGGTTCAACTACCTCTCCACCGAACAGGATCGCCGCGAGTGGGTCGAGGCGATCCGCATGGCGCGGCGGATCCTGACGCAGCCGGCGATGGCGGCGTTCAACGGAGGGGAGACCTCGCCCGGCCCGAGCGTCGAGACCGACGAGGAGATCCTGGCCTGGGTCGCCCACGACGCCGAGACCGCCCTGCACCCGTCGTGCACCGCCCGACTCGGGCAGGACGCCATGAGCGTGCTCGACCCGGGCTCCATGCGGGTGCACGGGCTCGAGGGCATCCGGGTCGTCGACGCCTCGTCGATGCGGTACGTGACGAACGGCAACATCTACGCCCCGGTGATGATGCTCGCGGAGAAGTCGGCTGACCTCATCCTGGGCAACACCCCGCTCGCTCCCGAGCCGCTGCCGTTCTATAGGCATCCGTTTTCGGGCTGAGGCTGCCCCGGAGAGCCCGTGACCAGCGTCTAGCGTGGAGGGCCGCTGGTTGGTACGATGGTTCCGTACAGTGGAACTGTTCCACGATGCGGATCACCTTCCCCTTCTTGTAGAACCCCCGGAGACGACCCCGTGAGTGACGCCGACGACGATCTCGACCTGAGTGCCCTGAACGACGAGGACCTCGTCGCCCAGATGCACGACGACCTCTACGACGGCATGGCCGATGAGATTGCCGAAGGCACCAATCTGCTGCTCGGCCGGGGCTGGTCCGCCCAGAAACTCCTTGACGAGGCCCTGGTCGAAGGCATGCGGATCGTCGGCATCGACTTCCGAGACGGCATCCTGTTCGTTCCCGAAGTGCTGCTCTCGGCCAACGCCATGAAGGCCGGCATGGAGATCCTCCGGCCGATTCTCGCCGCCAACGGCGACGAGCCGATCGGCAAGGTCGTGATCGGCACGGTGAAGGGTGACATCCACGACATCGGCAAGAACCTTGTGGCCATGATGCTCGAAGGTGCCGGGTTCGAAGTCGTCGACCTCGGCATCAACACCGATGTCGACAAATACCTCAACGCGTGCGCCGAGCACCAGCCCGACATCTTGGGCATGTCGGCGCTGCTCACCACCACGATGCCCTACATGAAGGTCGTCATCGACACCATGATCGAGCGCGGCATGCGTAGCGACTACATCGTGCTTGTCGGCGGCGCTCCGTTGAACGAGGAGTTCGGTGCTGCTGTCGGTGCCGATGCCTACTGCCGCGATGCTGCCGTGGCGGCGGAGATGGCCAAGGCCCTCGTGGCCAAGCGCCGCGCCGCGGCCTGAGGTCCTGCCGTGACCGAGCCGGATCCGTCGCCGCGTCGACGGGGCCGTGGCACCGAGACCGCACAGGTCATCGTGATCTCGTGGCGCGACATCCCGGCGCAGGTCAATGCCCAGAAGGGGCGTGACCGCCAGCAGGTGATCCTGCCCGGCAAGTTCCAGCGCGCCATCGATCGGGCCAAGCGCAAGGCGAAGATCTATACCGCACAGGAGGACATCGCCCAGTGGAATCGGGTGAGCCGTCCCTGCGGCGATGATCTCGCCGCCGAAGCCCTGGCTGAAGCCGCTCGGATCGAAGCGGCGTACACGGTCGAACACCTCGGTCGGCTGGGCTTCCTCGGCGGCTGGGAGCCCGAGAACAAGCCGGCCGATGAAGTCCTCGACGAGACCGACGACGAAGACGACGAGGCGGAGGAGGAAGGCGTCGACGGCGACGCCTCCGACTGGGGCACGTGGAGCACCTCGCCGGAAGAAGCCGCTCGGATGCGTGCCCAGGATGATGCAGCAACGAGTGCAGGAGAAACCAGGAGATCGCAATGAGCAACACTGTCCTCAGTTCCGCCACCCGCGAAGTCGTCATCGGCTTCGACCGCCCGTTCGTGATGATCGGTGAACGGATCAATCCGACCGGCCGCAAGCTGCTGGCCGAAGAGATGAAGAACGGCGACTTCAGCCGGGTCGAAGCCGACGCGCTTGCCCAGGTCGCGGCCGGTGCTCACATGCTCGACGTGAACGCCGGCATTCCGCTGGCCGACGAGCCGGCGCTCCTCGCCCGCGCCGTGCAGTTGGTGCAGTCCGTGACCGATGTGCCGCTGTCGATCGACTCGTCGATCATCGAGGCGCTCGCCGCCGGGTTGGCGGTCTACGTCGGCAAGCCGCTCGTCAACTCGGTGACCGGCGAAGAGGAGAACATGGAGCGGGTGCTCCCGCTCGTCGCCAAGTACGGCGCCGCTGTTGTCGCGATCTCGAACGACGAGACTGGCATCAGCATGGACCCCGATGTGCGTTTCGCCGTCGCCAAGCGGATCGTGGAGCGCGCTGCCGACTACGGCATCCCGGCCCACGATGTCGTCGTCGATCCGCTCGTCATGCCCATCGGGGCGCTCGGCCAGGCCGGCCAGCAGGCGTTCACCCTGATCCGACGGTTGCGCGAAGAGCTACGGGTCAACACCACGTGCGGTGCGTCCAACGTGAGCTTCGGACTTCCCAATCGGCACGCCATCACCGGGACGTTCCTGTCGATGGCCATCGGTGCTGGCATGACGTCGGCCATCATGAGCCCGCTGCACGACGAGGTGCGCAACGCCGTGATGGCGGCCGATGTACTTGCCGGCAACGACAAGGACTGCGCGGCGTGGATCCGGGCGAATCGGGACCCCAACGCCCCGGTCGGCGGCCGAGGCGAGCGCACGGGTCGTCGGCGCGGCGCCGGCGCGTCGTGATATCTGCTCGCTGAACTGCTGATTCGTCATGGTCCGGGTCGTCTTCACCCCGTCGGGTCACCAGGGTGAACTCAACGCGGGTCTGAGCGCACTCGAGGCGGCCCGCATCCTCGGTGTCGACCTCGACACCGTGTGCGGTGGCCGCGGCATTTGTGGTCGGTGCCAGGTCGACCTCGGTGTCGGCTCGTTCCCGAAGTGGGCGATGACTGTCGGTGCCGACGCGTTCAGCGAACCAGGCGAGACCGAGACGAACTACCGGGGCAAACGCCCGCTGGTTGCCGGACGACGGCTCGGGTGTTCTGCGCGCATACTGACTGACATCGTGATCGATGTGCCGGCGGAGAGCCAGGTGCACCGCCAGGTCGTGCGCAAGAACGTCGACCTCACGGGTGTGGTCGTCGACCCGTTCGTGACGCTTGCGTTCGTGTCGCTCGTTGGGATCGACGACGGCCGCAGCGCATCCGAGATCCTCCGCAGCGGTCTTCTCGACCTCGGCCACGACGTGGTGGTCGACTCCCGGGTGTTCCCTCGCCTCGTCTCGGTGATGCAAAAGGCCGGCGGTGACGTGACCGCGGCGATCCGCGACGGCGTGGTCGTCGGCATCTGGCCGGGCTTCTTCGACACCATGGTCGGTGTTGCGGTCGACGTCGGCTCCACGACCATCGCCGCGCACCTGTGCGATCTCACCACCGGCGAAGTGCTCTCCACGGCCGGACGCATGAATCCCCAGATCCGCTTCGGTGAAGACCTGATGAGTCGCGTGTCGTACGTGATGATGCACCCGGGCGGCGACGTGGAATTGACCCGGGCGGTTCGCACCGCGCTCGATGAGCTGGTCGGCGAGCTGACGGACGATGCGGGCGTGCCGCGCAACGCGGTGTTGGAACTCGTGCTCGTCGGCAACCCGGTGATGCACCACCTGCTCCTCGGGTTCGATCCGGTTCCGCTCGGCCAGTCGCCGTTCACGCTCGCCACCAACGAACCGGTCACCGGTCCGGCGTCTGCTCTGGGTCTCGATCTGCCGTTCGCGACCTTCTACGTCGGTCCGTGCATCGCCGGACACGTCGGCGCCGACACGACTGCCGCCATGCTCGCCGAAGGTCCGCATCGGGGCGAGCACTGGCAGCTCCTCGTCGATGTCGGAACGAACGCTGAGATCGTGCTCGGCAACAGTGAACGGCAATACGCGGCGTCGAGCCCGACCGGGCCGGCCTTCGAAGGCGCCCAGCTCACGTGTGGACAACGCGCCACCGCCGGCGCGATCGAACGTGTGCGGATCGATCCGCTCACGCTCGCTCCCCGGGTCCGGGTGATCGGCTCGGAGCTGTGGTCCGACGAGCCCGGTTTCGCGGAGGCCGTGGCAAAGACTGGTGTGACCGGCATCTGTGGCTCGGGGATCATCGAGGTCATCGCCGAGATGTACCTGGCCGGGGTGATCGATCAAGACGGTGTGGTGGACGGCTCGCTCATCGAACGTTCGCCACACATCATCGCCGATGGTCGTACGTTCACGTACGTTCTCCACGACGATGGTGGGCGCCGCATTGTCGTGACCCAGAACGACGTTCGGGCCATCCAGCTTGCCAAGGCGGCGCTTCGGGCGGGGATCGATCTGCTGGTCGACCATGCCGGCGCGGTCGACCTCGTCGATATCCGCCTGGCCGGTGCGTTCGGTGCGCATATTGATCCGCTCCACGCGATGGTGCTCGGACTGGTGCCGGACTGTCCGCTCGAAGGTGTTCGCTCGGTCGGAAACGCCGCCGGCGGGGGAGCGGTGCGTGCGCTGCTTTCGAGGGCGCTTCGCAACGAACTCGAGCTGGCCGCCCGGAGGGTCGTCAAGATCGAGACGGCCACCGAGCCCCGCTTCCAGGAACTGTTCGTCCACGCCATGGCGTTTCCGCATGCGGTGGCCGACACGCCGAACCTGGCACTGCACGTGCAGTTACCCGAGCGGCGGGTGCGTGCGTCCGACGGCGGCGGACGCCGACGCCGGGCTTCCCGTGAGCCGTCTTCATCTGTCGTCGCTTCATCTGTCGTTGCTTCATCCGACGTTGACCAAGGAGCTATGCCATGACCAGTGCACCAACCGGTCGGAGGTCGGGAGGACGTTCGGCTCGACAAGAGCTCCGTGCCTCACATGCGATCGCCCGACAGCCGTTTCTCACCCGAACGATGAAGCCGTTTGAACTGGTGTCGGACGAAGGTCTCTCGCTGCTCGAAGAGAATGCCGACAAGATCCTCGAGCAGGTCGGCATCACCGTTCGCGACTACCCGAGCGCGATCGAACGGTTCCGAGCGGCCGGTTGCGACGTAGATGGGGACCGTGTGCGATTCCCTGGCGGTCTGGCCCGTCAGCTCGTTGCCACCACTGCGCCGCGCATGTATACACAGCACGCCCGCAATCCGGAGAACAACGTGCAGATCGGCGGCGACGCCACGGTGTTCGCCCCCAACTACGGCTCGCCGTTCGTCACCGATGCTGATCGCGGACGCCGCTACGCCACGTTGGAGGACTTCGAGAACTTCGTGAAGCTCGCGTACATGTCGCCGAATCTCCATCTGTCCGGGGGCACGGTGTGCGAACCCGTTGACGTTCCCGTCAGCAAGCGGCACCTCGACATGGTGTATTCGCACATCAAGTACTCCGACAAGGGGTTCATGGGCTCCGTCACGGCGGGCAGCCGGGCCGCCGACAGCGTGGAACTCGCCCGCATTGCCTTCGGTGGTGACCTTGCCGACCGCACGGTGATGACGTCGCTCATCAATGCCTCGTCGCCGCTGGTATGGGACGCCACGATGCTGGCTGCAGCCGAGACCTATGCCGCCGCCAACCAGGCGTGCATCATCACTCCGTTCATCCTCGCTGGCGCCATGGCACCCACGACCTCTGCCGGTGTGGTTACGCAGACGCTCGCCGAGGCCCTGGCCGGCATGGCGTTCACCCAGCTCGTCCGACCGGGCGCGCCGGTGATCTTCGGCTCGTTCGCCTCGTCGATGTCGATGCAGACCGGTGCGCCCACCTTCGGTACCCCGGAGCCGGCGCTCGTGCTCTACACCTGTGCCGCACTGGCCCGACGCCTCGGAGTGCCCTTCCGCAGTGGAGGCTCGCTCACGTCGTCGAAGGTGGCCGATGCCCAGGCGGCGTATGAGAGTGCGTCGACGATGATCCCGACCGTGATGGCCGGTGTGAACTTCGTGCTGCATGCCGCCGGCTGGCTCGAAGGAGGGCTCAGCATCGGTTACGAGAAGTTCGTGCTCGACGACGATCAGCTCGGCATGTTCGGGACCTTCGTCAAGGGCCTCGACATGAGCGACAACGGACTCGCGCTCGAAGCGATCCTGGAGAACCCCCACGGTCAGCACTTCCTCGGTTCGGCCCACACCCTCGCGAACTTCGAGAACGCCTTCTACCGTTCCGAGACCGCCGACAACAACAGCTATGAGCAGTGGGCCGAGGAAGGATCGCACGACTCGATCGTCCGGGCCAACGCCATCTGGAAGAAACGACTCGCGTCGTACGAGGCACCGCCCCTCGACTCCGCGATCGACGAAGAACTGCAGGCATTCATTGCTCGGCGCAAGGCCGAGCTCCCCAACGAGATCGGCTGAAAGAACCATGTCCTCCCTGCTCGACCACGCCATCATCGAGATCGTCCCGCTGAAGTCGGCGCCGGCTGCCGTCGCGGCACTGCGCCCTGGATCGACGGTCTCGGTCACGTGCTCTCCCGCAAAGGGGATCGAGGCCACCTTGGAGCTCGCCTCGGTGGTGCTCGCCGCCGGACACACGCCGATCCCGCACCTCGCCGCCCGCATGGTCGAAGGCCCGGACCACGTTGCCCGCATCGCCGCGTGGTTCCGTCGTGAAGGGGTTCGCTCCGCGTTCGTGATCGGCGGTGACCAGGAGAAGCCGTCGGGTCCGTACGCGGATGGTATCGACTTCCTACGCGCCTTCGCCGTCGCCGACCACGGCCTCTCGACCATTGGTTTCGCCGGCTACCCCGACGGCCACGCCATGATCGACCGCAAGGTGCTCCACGAAGCGACGCACGCCAAACAAGCCATCGTCGAGGGCGCCGGTCTCTCGTCGTTCGTAAGTACACAGATGTGTTTTGATCCGAAGCTGATCCGCACCTGGCTCGAGGCCGAGCGGGCCGCCGGCTTGCGCTCCACGGTGCACCTTGGCCTCCCCGGCGTCGTCGACCGGACCAAGCTGCTCACCATGGGCGCCCGCCTCGGCATCGGCACGTCGTTGCGTTTCTTGAAGAAGAACCGCGCCACCGTCGGACGCCTCCTTTCACCCGGCGGCTACGACCCCTCCACCCTGATCCGTCCTCTGGAAGCGGACGCCGAGCGACTCGGCATCGAGTCGATCCACCTCTTCACCTTCAACGAGGTCGAGGCAACGGAGCAGTGGCGCGAAGGCGCTCTCGCTTCGCGCTGAGCTGACCACATTCTCGGCCGGCGCGTTCGCCGGCGCCCGGGCGGGATTCGGTTGTCAAGGAACGTGGTGGCCGCTGGTCGATGGCCGCTGGTGTAGCGAACCAGCATTGGTTCGGGCGTGCTCCGCGGAAAACGAGCGAGCGATTGTGCGACGTTCGTGCCGCCCCGCCGCGCTCAGGCGGCCCGGATGCGTGGTGGTGGTCCGGTGGTTTGGACCCCGCCGTCGGGGTAGGTGATGGTGAGGGTGCGGTCGGGTTGGAGTGAGAGTCGCCAGCCGCCGTCGTGGACTGCGTGGTGGTGCTCGCCGCAGACCGGGATGAGGTTGTGGAGGTCCGTCGTTCCGCCGTTTTCCCAGTAGTGGACGTGGTGGGGTTTAGTGAACTCGAACGCCACGCCGCAGCCGGGTACGGCACAGGTGGGGTAGAAAGCGCGTAGAGCGCGTCGCTGGGCACGGGACGCGAGCCGGGTACTGCGTCCGAGGTTCATGTCGCCGGGTGCGTGGAGCACGATGCCGTTGTGGACGATGATCGGGTGGGCGTCGGCGCGGGCGAACAGGTCTTCGAGCACTCGTGGTGGAAGTTCGACGGGGAGGCCCCAGTCGATGACCGGCTTGTTGCCGTTCGCGTCGAGGGTGGTTTGTCGGGCGTCGACGACGACGACGATTTCGGGTCGTCCGAGCCGGCTGGGCCCGGTGCGAAAGAACGAAGCCCACTCGTCGAACTCGTCGTCGGTCCCGACATCGCTGCGGTTTGCGTCGTTGGCACCGTTGTCTTCGCCTTCGCCTTCGCCGAACGACGAGTCGGACGAGTCCGACGATGAGGTCGCGTTGTCGGGAACGACGGTGAGCCCGACCGGCTGCTGCTGCATGATCAGCGCGAGGAGGGCGAGGGCGCGGAGATGGTCTTGTTTCGCGCCTGGGTCGGTTGGGCAGGTGGAGGGGACGCGTTCGGCGAACAACGCGGCGACCATGGCCTGAAGATGACCGTGCAGCATCAGACCGCTCAACGGGTCGAATCGGCCCGACAGTCGGAACATGCCGGTTCGTTTGTCGGTCCAGGTGTGCAACGCGGTGTCGCGTCGTTGTTGGGTGAAGCGGGTCATCCCGTTGTCGTTCTCGAGCGCCCGTGCGGTTCGGTTCAAGGTGCGGGCGAGATCGTCGGGTGTGGCATGGGACGATGCTGCTGACGCCACGATTTCTGGCAACGCCGCGGCGAATGCGGAAGCATGTTTCGCCTCGACCGTGCGCCTGACTTTGGCGACGGTGTCGACGTGTGCACCCTGGAGGCGGCCCGCCTCCAACAACGCGGCGAATGAGGGAACCGCAGCGAGGGCAGCGGCACGTGCGTAAACCCGGTCGCCGGCGTGGCGGGATCGTTGTGTCGCGGTGGCGAGTTCGGCAGGCGCGTTGTGAGTGAGGTCGTTGAGGCGGTGCGCGAGGTCAATCTCGGCGGCGTCGAGAAAGCCTCGGAGGCGTTGCACACTGTGGAGAGCGACGAGGATCGTGGCCTTGTCGGCGGCGAAATGCACGCGGCGAAGCTCGCCCATGATTTCGTCTGCTCCGGTGAAGTCCATGCATACAAGTGTACGAAGGGGGTGTGACAAAACCCGGAGGCCGAAGCGAAGAATTCGAGGAGTCTGCTGAAATCATGGGGGGCTCGCTTCCCGCGCCTTCAACCGCAGCAGTAGAACTCGCCCACATATAGTGAGAAGCGATGAACTGCATCGGCGGCAGAACGGAGATGAACGTCGTTGACGTCCACACTCGGCTCGGGAAGAGCAGAGCCCAACACAGGCTCAACTCATTCGCGAGGTGGGGCGCATGACCGTGCGGCTCAGCCTCGGCGGTCATGGGCATGTCCCAGCTTCGGACATCTACTTCGTTCAGGTCGAGATTCGGGCAAACAACGATGAGGTCAGAACGATCGAAGTCCATTACGACCACATGACTCTGATGTCGTTCGGCGATAAGAAGTACGTCGGAAACGATTGGTACGAGCAGGTTGGTCCCGCCGTGGCGTTGTTCTCGGTCGAAACGGTGTCGTCGCAGATCGAACATGGATTGCTTGACGCCGATGCGAATTCGATCAGGATCGAGGATGAACAGATCGGTCGGTGGCGCCGGCGCAACGTCCTTCGAGGCGAGAAGCCTTGCGAGTTCCGGACTGAGGCCTCGGGTCGCCGCGTCGTGTGTGACGTCGGCTCGCGGCCAAAAACCGGGGAGAGTTGTCCCATACCGACGACCGAGAACATCTGCGCGAAGCAGTGTGTCCTACCTAGTCAGCTCAACCTGTGCGCGGGGGTTGTCAACGTCGAGGTAACCGAGATTTATCAGGAGACGATGGGGCGATCCGCCCCTGTGCGGCAAAGGACGGTCCAGGCCTCCTGTTCAGACGGGCAGCCGATCGACCGGACCGATGAGCACGGCGTCGGCCGGTGCGTCCCGGGTGGCCGAATGTGCTGGCATCGAGTCGTTCCTCGCAGGCAACCTGCGACTACCGAACAACACCCACTTTCACTGCACGAGGCCGTTGACTTTCTCGATCTCGTTTGGTTGCAGCGATTCGGCAGCTCTTTGATCAAGGTGATGCCGCTTGCCGATGTCGCGCTCCTCGCTACCGATCCAAAGGGGAAAGATGAAGTAAGCGCACGTATGTCTGTGCTGAAGTTTGTCCTCGATTCCTTCCACGTGGACTCTTCGACTTACCAGGGGTGGACCGTGCCGTCCCAGCGGAGGAACTGGCCGTTCTGTGCAGGTGTGAGTCCTTCGATGGTGGCGTAGATCTGCCGAGCGGTGTCGTCGGGGTCGAGGGCCGCGTTCGGCCCGCCCATGTCGGTCCGCAACCATCCGGGGTGCATGGTGATGACGGTGACCCGTCGGCAGCGAATGCCTGGGCCTGCTTGGCGGTGACCATGTTGAGCGCCGCCTTCGACGCCGCGTAGGAGACGTCTCGGCTCATCGTATGGGCGATGGCGAGCGACCCGATCTGCGATGAGATGTTCACGACGGTTCCTTCGGACGCACGCAGCCTCTCGCTGAGCCGCTCCACCAGGAGCAGCGGTCCGGTGACGTTCACCCGCATCACCGCCTCGAAGTGTTCCGCCGAGATCGTAAGCGCGCCTCGGTTTGTGTCGTCGGCCCCGAAGGCTCTCGCATCGACGCCGGCGCAGTTGATGACGGTGTCGACGGGGCGGTTGCCGATCGCTTCTGCGAAAGCGTCGATCGACGCGAAGTCGGCCGCATCGAAGCGCATCGCCTCGGTGCCAAGCGCTCGCAGCGCGTCGGCGGACTCAGGAGTGCGGCAGCCTCCGAAGACGTGATGGCCCTCGGCGATGTACGCACGCGCAAGCGAGAGTCCGAGCCCGCGGTTCGCTCCGGTCACCACAACGTTCTTTGTCATACGACGAGGCTAGGCAACCGGCGTGACTGCCGGCGTCGAGCGCAGCGTGACAATCACTCCTCGGCGACCGGCATGAGTTCGCTGGCCCGCTCGCCCATCGGGATCGTCGGCGTGTAGTCCTCATCGGAGTGCTCGACGAAGGCTCGTATGCGAAGCGTCTGCAGCACCGACGGCGCGACCCGGGCCAAGGCCACGGGGAGCGCCGCCCGTATCGGTTCGACCAGGTCCGCCTGTCCCGTGACGAGGGGCGTGCAGGGAATCTGGGGCCCGCGCCCGATGACGGTGACGCCCTCGACAGCAGATGGCCGCACGTCCGACAGCAGCGAAAAAGTAAGTGCGTCAATGATCGCGAGGTCGACCCGTCCCGCCTGCATCTCCCCGAGGCTGTCCGCGTGGGCGCCGGTGACGATCACGTCGCCGACCTGATCGACGCCACAGTCGAGAAGGGTGACCCCGAGGCTGACGCATCCGGAAAGCGAATCGGTGTTGTTGATCGCCACGGTCGCGCCGGAGAACGTGCGGAGATCGGTGGCAGCCGGATCATCGGCAATGCGACGATCGGTGCAACGGGCCACCAGGAGGGATCGGTAGTACCCCGGTCCATCGTCGACAGGAAGCGCGTAGTGGAACGTGCCGATGAGGGAGAGATGCGGACGGTAGTACGCCGCGTAGGGAAACCCGCACGTCTGACTGAACAGGAGATCGGGGTGCCGCCAGTGGCTGCTGAGCGGGACTTCGGGCCGAGTGAGCGTGCGAGGTGCGTCGATGCCCAAGCGTCGGAGTTCGTCAGCGATGGCAGACCAGAGGGCATCGTGGGCCGGCTGTAATTCGTCGAAGTCGAACATCGGCAATGACGCAAGGAAGGTCGACGCGCTCGTCGCAGGGTGGTTCTCGCCCACATCGGTCACCGTTGACGGCAAGGTTGTTCCTCTAGTTCTGTCGGAGAACGACGTGCTCCGGAATAGTCAGTATCGGACGATGAGCAGCGGGCCGCAACCGCAATCTGTCCAGCGTTGTCTCAGGCATGTTCAGCCGAGGAACGTCATCACCGCGTCGATGAACCCGAAGGCTTCCGGCGTGGCGAAGTGGTCCGTGTTCTTCAGCACCTTCAACGTGGCGTCGGGGAGCGCTGCGGCGAGGGCGTCGGCGGGTCCGGCGAAGTCCTTGTCGCCGATGCACACGAGTACCTTGGCCGAGACCCGCTGGCATGACTCGCGGGTCAGCGGATCGGCCGGCATCGGACGGCGCAGCGCGGCGATGAGCGCGTCGGGATCGTTGCCGGGCTGCTGGGCATAGCGCGACATGGCCTGGGCCCAGTTGTCGGACGAGTCGCCGTCTCCTCGCATCGCCGCAGCAATGGCGTCCGCCCGGCTGGGCGCCGTCGGGTCCGGGTCGAGCAGGCCGTTGCCGATGCCGGCGAGGACGATCTTGCGGAACCGATCGGGGTGCCGGGTGGCGGTGTGCAGCAGAGTCATGGCACCTAGGGAGAACCCGATCGCGTCGACCGGTTCGGGCGGAAGGGCGTCGACGATACGGCTGCCGAGGTCGGCGTAGTCGGCCGGGTCGTGGGGCTTCGGCGCCGTCCCGTGGCCGAGGAGGTCGACCCCGATGATCTCCGTCTTGCCGATGTCACCGAGGAGCATGACCCAGCCCGGCGCCTGCCACGTTGTGGCATAGGAGCCACCCCAGCCATGGACGAGAAGCACTGGTCGAGCCATCGGTTGCTGCCCTTCGGTTCATCGCCGCCACCGGGTCGTGGACGGCGGTCGAACGCTACCGGTTCGCCCCTGCCGCCCCGCGCTCCTGCAGCACATCGCCCTGTTCCTGCCGCACATCGCCCTGTTCCTGCCGCACATCGACGATTTTCGCGGTGGAATCTGCCAAATGAGGCTGATGTGCGGCGGGCGGGGGCCGATGTGCGGCACAGCGGGCGTGATGTGCGGCGGCGCAGAGGCGGCGGCGCGGCGCAGGCGCTGCGGTGCGAACCGTCAACCGGTCATCGAGATGGGAGCGGCGAGCGGGCAGACTGAAGGACATGCAGTCCGTCCGTGTCCCGCTTCCCGACAACCGGGGCTACGACGCGCTGGTCGGAGCAGGCGTCCGCCACGAGCTCGCCAAGGCACTCGCCGCCGCGGTGCCGACGGCTCGCCGCGCTGCCATCGTCACCGAAGCGTCGCTCGCCGACGCCATCGACCTCGACGAACTCACCACCGGCATCGAGCAGCGGGTCTTCACCATTCCCGACGGAGAATCGACCAAGACGCTCGACACCGTCGGCCAGCTCTGCTCCTCCTTCTCCCAGTGGGGCATGACCCGCAACGACGTCGTCATCGCCGTGGGAGGTGGACTCGTGACCGACCTCGGTGGGTTCACCGCCTCGGCGTACCACCGCGGCATCGCCACGGTCTATGTGAGCACCACCCTCCTCGGCATGATCGATGCCGCCATCGGCGGCAAGACCGGCGTGAACCTGCCTGAAGGCAAGAACCTCGTGGGCGCCTACTGGCAGCCGAGCGCAGTCATCTGCGACACCGACTTCCTCGCCTCGATGCCGGCGCGGGAGTACCGCAGCGGGCTCGGCGAGATGGCGAAGTACCACTTCCTCACGGACCGGCCGGGAGAGCTCGATGACCCGTCAATCGAGAACCGCGTGGCTGCGTGCATCCGCATCAAGGCGGAGGTGGTGGGATCCGATGAACGTGAAGGCGGGCGTCGGGCGATCCTGAACTACGGGCACACGCTCGGCCATGCCATCGAGCGCGCCACAGACTTCGACGTGATGCACGGCGAAGCTGTGGCGATCGGACTCGTCTACGTTGCCGAGGTCGCCCATCGCCTTGGCCGTATCGACGCGGCGCGGGTCGCCGATCATCGGCGGGTCGTCGGCGCCTACGACCTCGCCACCACCCTTCCGGCGGGCCTTTCGGCCGACGAGCTGCTGGTGCTGATGGGCCGCGACAAGAAGGCGCTCGACGGCGTCACGTTCGTGCTCGACGGACCGAACGGCATCGAGTCTGTCGTCGGCGTCGACCAATCCGTGTTGCTCGATGCCCTGGAGGCGATTCGATGAGTTCCGTACGGCCGATCGTGCTGCTGCTGTCCGGCCCGAACCTCAACCTGCTCGGATTGCGTGAGCCGACCATCTACGGGACGGCAACACTCGACGATCACGTGGCCACCGCTCGCGCCATCGCCGAGGCCGCGGGATGCGATCTCGAGCACCGGCAATCCAATGACGAGGCGACCCTCGTCGACGCGGTGCAGGGTGCCCGCAATCGTTGCGCCGCCATCGTCATCAACGCCGGCGCGCTGACCCACTACGCCTGGTCTCTCGCCGACGCGCTCAGCGCATTCGAAGGTGTCCGGGTCGAGCTGCACATCTCCAACACCCACGCCCGGGAGAAGTGGCGTCATACGAGCGTAATTGCACCGGTCGTGCACGGCTCGGTGCAGGGCTTCGGTGGACACGGCTACGCGCTTGCCGTCGAAGGTGCTGTCCGTCTGCTCGGCCTTCACGGCTGAATGATCAGTCCCCGCCTGTCATGACCACCGAGATCGACGCCTCCAGCACAGCGCTGCTCCCCGCTCCTTCGGCAGAACACGTCCGCGCAACCTTGGGTCAGGCATGGTCGCTCGACGTGCCGCTCAGCGACCTCCCGGCGGTCTCGTCCGAAGCTCGATTGTCGGCCCTTCAGGCCCTCATCGGCCACAACGATGCGCTCGATGCCGTGCTCGTCACCAATCTCGATAACATACGCGCGCTTAGCGGCTTCACGGGATCATCAGCGCGCCTACTGGTTTCGTCGAACCACACATTCCTGATCACCGATGCCCGCTACGAGGAACGCGCCGCCGAGGAGATCATTGCGGCCGGCTGCTCCGTCGATATCGTGATCCGGCGCAGCCAATCGGAACAACAGACCTGGTTGCGTGAGCATGTCGCCGCGGCGGGATACACCACGGTCGGGCTGGAAGCGGCATCGCTCTCGTGGGCCGACCACGACGCATTGGTCGCCGACGTTCCCGCAGTGACCTGGGTAGCGGTGACGAACCTCGTAGAACGGCTCCGGCGGACGAAGTCGCTCGGCGAGATCGCCCGCACGGCTCGGGCCGCGGCCATCGCCGACGCTGCGTTGGCCGAGGTGGCGCCGATGCTGAGCGGTGCGATCACCGAGCGAGCGTTCCAGCGAGCACTCGACAGCGCCATGATCGCCCTCGGGGCCGACGCGGTGTCGTTCGACACGATCGTCGCTTCCGGGCCGAACGCCAGCCGTCCTCATCACGAGACGGGTGCTCGGGTGATCATCGAAGGTGACGAAGTCATCTGCGATTTCGGCGCGCTGATCGACGGTTACCACTCCGACATGACCCGCACGATCTACGTCGGGGAACCGTCGAAGGCGCAGCAGCGTCACTTCGCAGTAGTCCGTGCCGCGCACGACGAGGCTGCTGCGGCAATCACGCCGGGCATCTCGTGTGCCGCTCTCGACCGGATCGCCCGCGAAGTGTGTGAGGCCGCCGGCTGGGGTGACCGTTTCGTCCATGGTCTCGGGCACGGCACGGGGCTGGTGATCCACGAGCTTCCGTGGCTCGGCACCACGTCGCGCAACGCCATTTGCGACGGCGATCTGGTGACCATCGAACCCGGTGTCTACCTTCCGGGTTCCGGTGGGGTTCGGATCGAGGATCTCTACGTGGTCACCTCCGAAGGGCCGATCGCGTTGACCCGGGCGCCGGTCGACATCGTCGTCTGAGCTCTCACCGTGCTCTTGCGCAGTTCTCACCGAACGCTCACGCAGCTCATCGACACTCGTTTGCCATGACACCGATTTCCAGCCCTGACGACTTCGCCGCGACGGACCCGGTCGAGGTGGCCATGACCCGCCGTCGGATCCTTCACGCGGCGGGCGCGCTCGGTGCCGGCGTCTTCCTCAGTGGTCTCGCCGTTGACCGCGTCGTTGCCGCCACATCGAAGAAGGCCACGAAGAAGGGCGCAGCCTCGTGTGTCCCGATCGTCAGCGAGACCGGGGGCCCGTTCCCCGGGGACGGCACGAACGGCGTGAACGTGCTCACCGAAAAGGGCATCGTGCGACGCGACATCCGCCCGTCGTTCGGCTCCATGACCGGCGTCGCTGCCGGCGTCCCGCTCATCATCAACCTCACCCTGCGGCGGGCGTCGAGCGGTTGTGCAGCCTTTCCGAATGCTGCGGTCTACGCCTGGCACTGCGACGCCATCGGCCAGTACTCGTTGTACTCGATTGAGACCGAGAACTACCTCCGAGGCGTACAGGTCGCAGACGCCAAGGGAGTCGTCTCGTTTCTCACCACGTTCCCGGGTGCGTATCCCGGACGCTGGCCCCACGTGCACTTCGAGGTCTATGCCGATCTCGCGTCGGCCACCCTGGGTCGCAACGCCATCAAGACCTCGCAGCTGGCTCTGCCCGAAGCCACGTGCAAGGCGGTCTACGCCGGGCCGGGCTACGACGGCAGCGCAACGAACCTGGCATCGACACCGTTGGCGCGCGACAGCCAGTTCCGCGACGGCTGGGCGACGCAAATGCCGACGGTGTCCGGCGACGTGAAGAAGGGGTTCAGCACCAACCTCGTGGTCAACGTCTGAACGTCTGAACGTTGAATGTCTGAGCGTCGCCGGCGTCGGAAATCCCACTTGCGCCTCGGTGGCATCCCAGAGAGGGCGTTGCGATCCACCCCTTGAACCTGCCGGGTGATCTTTCGGTGGTGTGGGATGGCGTTGTCGGGTGCGTGGGTGGGGAAGGTGGGTGGGCGGTTAGTTGCCGGGTTCGACGAGGACCGGCTGCAGTTCGATGACCGGGACATCGAACGCCGTGGTGGTGGTCAGCGTGGCGGGGACGAGGTTGACGTATTCGCCCGGCTCGAGGTTCGTGGCGACGCTGAGGTTCCACGTGATCGACAGCTTCGCCGGAAAGCTCGTGCTGCCCTTCGGAGCGTTTTGGTAGGTGTGGAAGCAGCCGAGTGACTTGGCCGAGCGGGCCTGGCGCTGGTTACGTACGATCCGCCCGGGGTTGTCGCACTGCGCCCGGGGCCCGGCGGTGCCCGGGTCGAAGGTCAGCGTCGACGGCGTGGCGTTGATCGTCAGGTAGTACGGACCCTGGGTCGCCGTCGGGGAGATCGTCGTCCACTGCTCGGTGGGGACCGAGAAGAAGAACGGGATGCCGACCACGCTGACGTCGTCATCGTCGGTCAGCGGAGGTGACGTAACCGGTTCCGGGTCAGGGACGTTCCCGATGGCCGAGTCGATCATCGCCCGGACATCGGGCCGCGGCGGGGGAGGGGTGCCAGGCGGTGGCGGCGTGCAGGCGCCGTAGCACCCCCGGAACCCCAGGATCCCGTTGTCGCACCCGTAGCGCGAGGTGACGGTGAGGTACGAGCTCGCATCACCGAGATCCACGCAAGTGAGAACAACCCGCCTCGCCACCTTCGTCGGCCCCTGCCGCGACGTGCCGGGGGTGTAGATGATGGGGTTCAGTTTTTTACCGTTGTAGTCCGCTCTCGATTTGGCATCAACGCCGGTGGCAGTAGTGAGAGTCAGGACGAGTGCGCCTAACGCAACCCAGTTCATTCGCACGCCACGCCGTCCTCAGAATCACGAAAGCTTCCCCAGTCTTCGACCCTCCATGTGCCGGCACTCTTTCGAAGAACGCTTAGGTAGAAAGACCGCCCCAGACCGCCGAGTTCCTCCACACCGGTGTTCTGCTGAACGAAAACGTTGTCATCCGCCAAGCAGACCTGCACCTCGACTACGTCGGGCGAGAGGAATCGAGTTCCGAGGAGAACAGTTTGGTTGGTCGTTCCCGTACGCAAGGCGAAGCCTTCCTTTCGGCGTCTCTCGAGAGTCCCGACCATCGCAGGCCCAGCAGGTCGGCCGGGAACAGTCAGGGCGAGGATGGCCTGAGGATCAAACTCGGGGAGAGCCTTTGTCTGCACCTGCACTTCCTCCCACCAACCGATGGCGGCGGCCTCCGCGGCGATCCGGTC
>JANOJN010000013.1:0-25820 GCA_031418775.1 Acidimicrobiia bacterium | reverse complement strand
CGCAACCGCAACCGCCACCTCCACCTCCGTCGCACGCGAGCGCCGTCCAACACGAACACGTTCATCCGACACGCTCGGCTTACCCGCTGCGCTGCGCAGCGAGTGGATCAAGATCTCGACCGTTCGTACGTACACAGTCCTTCTCGGGCTCACGGTGCTGAGTGGCCTCGTGACCTCGTGGGCCACTGGAACGTTCGTGAAGGACGAGGTGCTGTTCGCCAGGGAGGTGTTCCTCTACTCGACGGTGCTCACCTCGGTCTTCGCGTCGATCACCGGAATCTTGCTGCTCACGTCCGAAGCCCAACATGGAACCCTCACAGGCGTGCTCACGTCACAGCCCGCGCGCTGGGTGATCGTGGTGGCGAAATCGTGCGTTGCGGCCGCTGCGGGGCTCGGCTTCGGAGTTCTCGGCATGGCCGCCGGCTTCGGCGGATCGCTACTCGCCGGGCTCGATGTCGGAGACACGTCAGCACTTCCCCGAATCATCGCCTGGTCACTTGTGTTCACGACGGCGTCGGGTGTACTCGGCGTCGGTCTCGGTATGATCGCCCGCAACAGCGCCGCGGCGATCTCCGGTCTGCTCGTGTGGTCGCTCGTGGTCGAGAACCTCCTGCGGGAATTCCTCAATGCTTCAGTCGCGAGGTTCCTCCCGTTCAACGCGGGGAACGGACTGCTCAGCATCCCCGCCACCAACGACACCGCGGCCCGCAAAGCGGTACAGCTCAGCAGCATCGAGAACGCGTTCGTGTTCGGTGGATTCACCGCAGTGGCCATCGCCATCGGCACGCTCCTGCTGTACCGGCGCGACACCAACTGATCTCGGATTACGAGTTCCAGAACCCTTCGTGCGACGCGACGGCCTCATCTTCACGATGAGGGCCGTCGATGCGCATCGGTGGGGTCGCCGCAGCGCCGATCTCCCCGGCCGTGATGGTGAAGCCGAACGGCTCTCCACCGGCGTTCGACAATGCGGTCAAGCGCTTCGCCGAGAGCCCGAACACGACGTGACGAACCCCTGCCCAGAACATCGCGCCCACGCACATCGGGCAGGGCTCGCACGAGGCGTACACCGTCCCGGTGCGCAGGAGGTCGAGCTTGCCAGCTCGCTCCAGCTTGCGGACGAGCATCGTCTCCGCATGGGCAGTGATATCGCCGGACGTGTTCACCAGGTTGTGGGCCTCGGCCACGATCTGGTCGTCGACAACCAGCAGCGCACCGAACGGATGGTCGCCCGCTGCCCGTGCCTCGTCGGCAATCTTGATGACCCGGGTCAGGAAGTCCATAGTTCAACCCGCCTCGATCGTGGCGGGCAGGGTGGCGTTGACCACACAAGATCGTCGGCAGCCTTGCTCGGCATTGCGGTCGCTCCTTCACCTAGCGGTTCGCTGCGAGAGCGTAGGTCGTTCCGTGATCGGGTTGGAGCAGTGTTCAACAGGTCGTTCCTGCGAGCTGCACCCGCGAACTCGGTTCCCGCGAAAGCCGGTCCCTCACTACCCGAGAGGAGGATTAGCCGCGGAGTCAGGAGCCGGTGGGCGGTCCGTTACCGAACGCACGTGAACTGCATACTTGCATGCGATCAACATGCAAGTAGTGTTTTCACATGAAGACGATCCAGATTCGCAACGTTCCCGACGAGCTTCATCGAGCGCTCAAGGTCCGCGCCGCCCAGGAGGGCACTTCGCTCTCGGACCTCGCCCTCGCCGAGCTGCGAAAGACGGCGGACCGCCCCACTCGCAACGAACTCCTCGACCGGATTTCCGCACGGACCATCAAGCGATCTCGCCAATCACCGACTGCTTCGTTGCGTTCGGAGCGTGACAGCCGGTGATCGTTCTCGACGCGTCGGCGACGCTCGAGTTGTTGCTCGTTACCGACGTTGGCATACAAGTCGGACAACGCATTCGAGGAACCGAGTCCCTCCACGCCCCCCAGCTCCTCATCATCGAGTGCATCCAGGTGATCCGCCGAACATGGATACGAGGCGACATCGACGCCCAACTCGGTGCAACTCTGATCGACGACCTGCGCCTCCTCGACATCGAGCTCTACGACCAAGAGTTGCTCGCCACTCGTTGCTGGGAGCTTCGTGACAACCTCACCGCCTACGACGCTGCCTACGTGGCCCTCAGCGAACTGCTCGGTACGCCCTTGGTGACAACCGACGCAAGGCTCGCCGGTGCGCCGGGCAACGACGCCACCATCGAACTCATCCGCTAGCGCGACTCAGTGGCGCCGTGTGAACGCCAGCGGCAGCGACTTGATGTCGTAGATCCCGAACGGGCTTCCCCACTCGATCTCGTCGTCGATGCGCATGTCCCGCATCCTCGGCGCGAGAAACGCGAAAGCCTCTTCGAGCTCCGCCCAGGCCAGACCGGCACCGAGGCAATAGTGGGGCCCGGCACCGAAGCTGAGCGGGCGGTCCTTGCCTCGGGCGGCGGTGATGTCGAACACCAATGGCGCTCCGTCGCCCGGCGCCTCGCGATTCGCCGTCCAGGTGCACACCGGCACAACGGACCCGACAGGAAAGACGATGTCGCGGTAGGTGAACGCTTCCCTCACGATGCGAACGGTGAAGGGTCCGACCGGTTCGAAGCGGAGCACCTCGTCGGCGGCGGCCTTGGCCAGCGACGGATCATCGGCGAGGACTCGCCATTGGTCGGGGTGTTCGGCGAAGAGTCGTAGCCCGTGGGCGAGCTGATTCTCCGTGGTGTCGATGCCCCCACTCAGCATGGCGATCACCAGACTGACCACATCGGCTTGGGCGAGCCGATCTCCGTCCTTCTCCACGCTCAGAAGTTCCGAGACGAGGTCCTCACGCGGATTGACCACGTGATCCTGGACGAGATCCTCGACGTAGGACTCGAATGCCCCGGTACCGTCTTCGATCTCCTGTCGGCGGGTCAGGAGGGCCTCGACATCGAGGCGAGCCTGAAGGATCGCCGAGTACTCACGCAGCAAAGGGGCGTCGGCGATCGGTGCACCGACGTTCACCGCAATCATGCGCGAGGGGAACGGTCGGGCAATCGCGTTCATCGCTTCGCACCGGTCCGCGCCGCCCATCTCATCCCACAGCTCGGCGAGCAGATCGCGCATCACCGGTCGCCAGTGATCAGCGGCACGCGGGGTGAACGAACGCGACACGAGGCGACGAAGACGCTTGTGGTCATCACCACTCCGACCAAGAAGGCCACGCTTCATCACCCGATGGATCGCTCCCTCGGTGATGCCCATCAGCTCCATCAGCTCGGCGCCCGGGAACGCCAGCGCCGGGCTCTTGAGGAAGAACTCCGCTGCTTCGCGCTCGAGCACGGCGACGCCGGAGTCGGTACGAACGATCCACGACTGTGCCCGCGCTTCGGACAGCGCGCAATGGAACCGATCACCGTGCATGTTCGGCTGCTTCAGGTTCAGCGTCGGAAGCTCTGCCTCGTCAAGTCTCACGCGTGCCTCGTCCGCCTCTGATCGGTCATGCGGCGAACCATACCTGTTCCGATGCCGGGCGTCGCCGGCCCCAGGCGCACATCACTGGCTGCTGAGGCTCGCCCGAAAGATGCCCTGGCGTACCGCTTCCTTCGTTTGCGCTGACGGTTCGTCGAGACGTTCGAGGGTGACGCCGACAACGATCCCCGTGAACGGATAGTGGTGCGGATACGGACCGACGGGCGAGCCGGTGTCGATGCCGACGTCGAACGTTTCGCCGCTCATGGAGAACACGATCGGCACCGTCTTGTCGAGCCTCCCCGTGGCGACCACTGCGTCATCGACGAGCAGGGCCACATCGCCTCCCTGGCCGAAACCGCCTTCGTACGCAAAGTCGACTACGACACGATGGCGACCCGACGCCAAGACCTGGGGACCCCGCACCGAGGTGTGCACGTGGCCGAACCAGTTGTAGTGATACACCGGATGCCGGTCGGCATCGACGTACAGAGACCAGCCGGCCATGTTGCCGCCCTGGCAGGCGATCACTCCGTGCGTGGCGTCGTCGACGATCTCGATGTCGGCCGTGATCCGCGAGGAGCAGTTCATGAGGTTCACGATCGATCTCTCGGGCATTCGCACATGGGCCGTGGTGTACGTCATCGACTTGACGCCATCGAGGTTGTGCGGCACGGCGAAGTCACCACCTCGAGGTGAACCGGCATCGCGCAGTGGATAGACGCCGTAGTCCTTTGCGACCTTGTCGAAGATCTCTAGCAGCTCGGCAAGCTTCTCGGGATGACTGGCGGCAAGGTCGACGGCCTGCGAGAAGTCTTCGGCCACGTTGTAGAGCTCCCACCTCTCCTGCGGCCCGTCGAAGTCGAACCCGGCCAGGCGGATCCAGGGAAGACGACCATGGAAGCACGAAGCCATCCATCCGTCGTGGTAAATCCCACGATTGCCGAGGATCTCGAAGTACTGCGTGGTATGTGTACTTACGGCGTTCGGATCGTCGAAGGTGTAGAGCATCGATGTGCCGTGGATCGGCATCTGCTCGATGCCGTTGACCTGCTCGGGCGGTGTGACGCCCACGGCTTCGTAGATCGTGGGAGCAAGGTCGATCACGTGGTGGAACTGCGAACGCAGCCCGCCACGATCAGTGATCCGTTTGGGCCACGACAGCGCCATGGCATTTCTCGTACCGCCGAAGTGTGACGCGACCTGCTTCATCCACTGGAACGGCGAATCGAGAGCCCACGCCCAGCCGACGTTGAAGTGGTTCTCGCAGCGGTCGGTGCCGAAGTCGTCGATGTGGTCGAGCAGCCACTCCGGGTCTTCGTGCACGCCGTTCTGGAACGACGGCGCACTCCATGCGCCATGCACGGTCCCCTCCGCCGACGCTCCGTTGTCTCCGGTGATGTAGATGATGAGCGTGTTGTCCATCGCACCGAGCTCGTCCACGGCGTCGATGACCCGCGCGATCTGGGCGTCGGTGTGGGCGAGGAATCCCGCGAACGTTTCCATGAGACGTGTGGCCACCGGACGGTACCGCTCGGGATAGTCATCCCATGCCGGGATCTGCTCCGGGCGCGAGGTGAGCGCGGTTCCCGGCGGAATCACACCCGCCGCGAGCTGTCGCTCATATATATGCACGCGTAGTGCATCCCAGCCCTCGTCGAACTGTCCCTTGAACCGCTCGATCCACTCCGGGGCGACGTGGTGCGGAGCGTGAACCGCGGGCGTGGAAAAGTAGAGGAAGAACGGCCGGTTGGGCGCCGATACCTTTTGGCGCTGCATCCAGAGCACCGCCTGATCGGCCAGGTCCTCGGTGAGGTGATAGTCCGGCCTGCCGACGTTCGGACTGATCGGCGTGGTCTGGTCGTAGAGCGGCGGTTCCCACTGCGACGCCTCGGCGCCGATGATCCCGTAGAACCGGTCGAAGCCCAAGCCCGTCGGCCATCGATCGAACGGCCCGGCCGGGCTCTGCTCCCAACTCGGCGTGAGGTGCCACTTCCCGAAGCACGCCGTGCTGTATCCGGACATGCGCAGCACCTGCGCGACGGTGGCCGCCTCCGGAGGGATCGCACTGTCGTAGCCGGGGAACGAGTTGGCGATCTCGGTGATGCCACCCATGTGCACGCTGTGGTGGTTGCGCCCGGTCAGCAGAGCTGCCCGTGTCGGCGCACACAGCGCGGTCGTGTGGAACTGGTTGTAACGCAGACCCTGCGCGGCGATCCTGTCGAGTCCAGGGGTGGGGACGGGACCGCCGAAGGTGCCGAACGAACCGAAGCCGACATCGTCGAGAAGAATCACGACCACATTCGGGGCGTCGGCTGGCGCACTCGTGCGGCTGAGGCGTTTCGGTGTCGAGTCCTTTATGAGCCGCTCGATGACGCCGTCGAACGACGGCGACCCCTTGGGGAGGCGAACGGGCTCGCTCAT
This sequence comes from Acidimicrobiia bacterium, assembly GCA_031418775.1. Taxonomy (GTDB): domain Bacteria; phylum Actinomycetota; class Acidimicrobiia; order Acidimicrobiales; family JANYDT01; genus JANLQX01. Next base: position 19,958 of record JANOJN010000013.1, on the reverse strand, counting down.
GAGCGCAGTCCGTCCACATCGAAGCAGCCCAGGGCGGCTTGCGCTGCGGCGACGACGCCGTACACCACGATGCGGCCCGTGGCCAGGGCTCCCGACAGAGTGAGCGTTCCGGTCAGGACATCGGCCCACGTCGCCAGATCACACTCGATCCTCACTGTTGCGCCTCGACCGTCGGTCGGACAGGCCACGCAGTTGCGCAGATGCAGACCGGTCGGAGCAGCATCGGGGAACTCCCAGGCGAGATGGACATCAATTCCCTCCGCCCGCTCCGGATCGAGCATCACCCGCAGGAGATGGACCGTTCGTTCTGGTGGCGATGCGAGAACCTGTTTGCGGTTGAACCGGTGGCGATAAAACCGTGAGAAGTCGATCGTGCCTTCGAGCGTTCGAGCTCGAGTCAGGCACCAGCTTCGTATGTTCGCTGATGTTGTTCGTTCGGCAACGGTTCGCAGCGCATCGGCAAGGAGTTGACGGTCATCGTCGGCGGCGAGAGACGATCCACTCTCATCGTTGGCACGGACCAGCCATGCCCCGAGTTCGAGCGCCCACCGCACATCATCCGAGGCAAGAGCCGCGCGTGCCTGGGCACGCACGGCTTGGCGTCCACCAAAGCCCTCGATGAGACGGCGACAGCGCTCGCCGGTCGGGAGCGGGAAGAGGTCACCCTCGTACCCATCGAAGAAGCCGAACAGACCGGTGCGGATCTGACGCACGTGATGTTCGACCACACCGTAGAACTGGGTCGTCAGGTAGTCCTGTTCGTACAGTGCCGGTAGTCGAACCGCAGCAGCGAGTTCTGGCCCTGTCAGACCTCGATTGATCGCCCGCACCGATTGATCCCAGAGAAACTGCAGCGAATCGCGATACTTCGTCGCCCGGTCGTGGATCTCCGTCGCCCCGTTGATCGGGGGCCCGTGCGCACCGGCAAGGTGTTCGGCCTCGAGCGAGAGCAGGTGATCGATACCGGTCAGCAACACCCGAGGATCCCGATACTCCTCGCCGCGAATCGCGAACACGTTAAAGAGCACCGGCCACACGAGGTTGTGCACCGCGAGCCCGAGTGACGGAAACCAGAACGTCACCGAGTCATCAGCGTCGGAAGGTGCCGGGGTCACATGCACCTCGAGCCCCGCGACAGCGATGGCACAGGCGTCGTCGAACGTGTGATCCGCGTCGACATAGCCCGGCGTGAACGGCGCGTGCGCTGGATTCCGGTAGAACTGGCCGAGCCCGACATTTACGGTGCCGTCGGGGCCGTCGGCAGACAGCTGCAACGCGAACTGCTCGACCAGACCGCGGGAGTAAGCAGGACCGATCTCTGACGACGTGCGAACCCGATTCGTGGCAATGCGCGAGTGTCCCCACACGGGAACCGACCGAGACGGGTTCTCGTCGAGAATCGCCCGTGTTCCGGCGACATAGTGGAAGTGGGTGTACATCACGGCGACGATGGGAGTCGAGGTGACCTGCCGGAGCTCGCGAAGCGCGTCGGTCATCTCCTCGACCGATTCGCCGGTGTCGATGGCGATGATCCCTTCCGGGCCCTCCACGAACGTCTGGTTGGAGAGCCCGTTTCCGACGAGACACCACACCCCCGGCTGCAGTTCGTAGAACCGGCGAACAAGTCGTTCCGACTGCGCAACATGATCACGGTGGGCGACCCGTCCATCAGAAAGCGTGACGGTGTCGGCGGATGACGACGAGAAGCTCCTGCTCGGTCCGGTACTCATTCGGCTCACCCTACGCACCGCCCCATTGGCGCGTCGAGACATGACTGAGGTGGTCGACCCGAGAGAGGATGCTGCCGCGGTCGCTCGGGGAGCGAAGATGCGCTAGTCGCCTTGGGAGCGACCGAAGCTGGACTCTCGCGGTTCAGCACGTCCGTGCGATGATGCCGAGTGTGAGGATTCGTGACGCGGAGCTGGCGGTGGACCGGCGGGGAGATGGGCCTCTGGTCTTGTGGGGCCATGGCCTCATGCAGAGCCGGGCCAACGAGGACACCCGGCGCCTTTGGACGATTGCTGACGATGTGCGGGGCGCCGGCTTCGAGTTCGTCCGCTACGACGCGCGGGGTCATGGCGAATCGAGCGGCGCCCCGGACCCGTCGGTGTATCAGTGGTCCTCGCTCGCCGAGGACGCTCTCGCGCTGCACCAGGAACTGACAGGCGCACCTGCCGTGCTGGGCGGAGCATCGATGGGCGCAGCGACCATGCTTCACGCCGCCGTCCGCAACCCGCAGTCCGCCCGAGCACTCGTCCTTGTCATTCCACCGACGGCGTGGGAGACGCGGGCGGGTCAGCGGCAGGTCTACGAGAACTCGGCGTCCTTCGTCCGGGCCAAGGGTAAGGCTCGCTACGTCGAAGCGGTGCAGAAGCTGCCAGTGATTCCGATCCTCGCCGACCATCCGGCGCTCCACCCGCTGCCGCCAGATATCACCGAGGAGTTTCTGCCGTTCGTCCTCGAAGGCGCCGCCGCGTCGGACCTGCCTCCGATCGAAGCTCTACGCACCCTCGACGTTCCTACCTTGATCCTTGCGTGGGACACCGACCCCGTGCACCCCGTCTCGACGGCGTCGACCCTGCACGACACACTCCCCCGTTCGACGCTGCACATCGCGCAATCGGTTGCCGATACCCGCGCGTGGGGCGAGAGGACCGTCGAGTTCCTTCGCAGCCTCTGAGCCGCCGCTCAGACGACTGCGCCCACGACAGGGTTGCCGAGGACGCCTATTTCACGGCGAATTCGCCGTACATGCCCTTCGTGAAGTGCGGTGCTCCCGTGGCCGCGCCGCCGATGGGCAGGAAGCAGGCGAAAATGTATGCGCCGGGCGTGAGATTCACGATCCCCGATTTCGTCTCACCGGGCTTGTTGTCGCCGACGAAACCGAGGAAGTCGATGCCGATCGGATTCTCGGCGGAGAGAACCTTGAGGACGGGATCCTTCTGGCTGGGCTGACGTCGCACGAGGACCATGTGGTGGTTCTCGGTCGTCGACGGGTTCTTGAGGGTCAGCGCAGTTATCCCCGCTTTGACCGTGGCTCCGACACCGCTGAACTTGTAGTCCGCGGCGATCACGGCCAACGAGGTGTACCCGCAGCTCTTTCCAACTACCTCGGCCACCTTGCTGCTCGGCCCGAGGCCGGGGGCAGCGTTCTCGGGATCGATTCCGGTCTTGACGACTCCTGCTGCCATGGTGCGCTGCGCGGTCAGGTCGGCCTTGATGTCCGCCGGCGCGTCCTTCAGCATCGTGTCAATCGACTTCACGAGGATGCGCCCGTAGACCTTGTTGGTCTCCTTGTCGGCGGCCGTGTACTTGCTCTGGTCTTGGGGGGTGTCCGGCAGTTTGGCGTTGACGACGGCGTCGGCCGCCTTGCAGAACGTGCTGCCCTTGCCAAGGCTGGCGGCCGCGACCCGCCCGGTCGGTCCAATGGCCACTGCACCGAACAGGCCGATGGTGGTGACGATCACGGCTGAACTTCGTACCGCACGCAACGTGCTCATGGAACGATTCCTCTCTCGCGGACCGCACGGACCGGCCCGAAGGCCATGTTTTACACCTTGGAGCCCTTGGCGCGTCGAGCTGAACCGGAAGGGCACGAAAGTGGCACAGTGATGCATGGTCCGCACCCTCAGCGATGGGCGAAGTGACGCCGAACTCGTCGCTGCCGTCGTCGAACGGGACCGAGGCGCCCTGCGTGAACTGTTCGATCGTCATGAGCCCTGGCTGTCCGTCCGCCTTGCCCATCGATGTGGCGACCGAAGCGTGGTCGAAGAAGCGGTGCAGGACACCTTCGTGGTGGTGTGGCGGAATGCGTCGAGCTTCGCCAGCGACGGAGCCGTTGCGGCATGGATCTGGGGGATCGGGATTCGCACGCTGTTGCACGCCGTGCGTCCACGGCGTCCCCTGATTGAGCGTCTTCGCGCTCAGAGAATGCCCGAGGCCGAGTCGGCCGAGGATGAACTGCTGGTCGCCGTCGAGCATGGTGATCTTGGTGCGGCGTTGCGTCACCTCTCGCCGGAGTTGCGCTCGGTGATTCAGGCAACCGTGCTTGACGGTCTCACGTGCGCGGAGGCGGGACGCCTACTCGGCATTCCGAGTGGCACCGTGAAGACGCGGATGATGCGAGCGAAACGAGAGCTTCGGGAGGCTCTGATATGACAGACAAGCATCTATGGCACGTGGCGGCAGACGAACTCCAGGCCTATGTCGCCGACGTTGCCCCGACGCTGTCGGCCGCGTCGATCGAGGCTCATCTGCTGGCGTGCGCTGATTGCCGGGCGACGCTGGCCACCGTGCGCCGGTCCGCCGAGTCGACCACCGACGCAATGTCGCGAACCGAGGCGCTCTGGGCTCGCGTCGCCGACCGGGTTGATGAACCACGACGGCCGCTGCGGTCGTCGAACCGAACGCTTCACGTTTCTCTTGCCAGTCCACCTCTTTTGGCCGCAACTGCTGGTGTCGCCGCCACGCTTCTCGTTGCCGTCGGAGTGGTCAGCGTTGTCTCTCCCCACTGGTCCTTTCCCGTGCAGCTTGCACTTGCTCCACTGGCACCGGTCGTGGCGTCGCTCGTCGCCTTTCAACCAGGTGTCGATCCGGCCGGTCAACTCGCGGAAGCAACTCCTCTCGCCGGCGCCAGGCTGCCGCTCCTGCGTGCGCTCTTCGCCACTGTCCTTTCATTGGTGAGTGGTATCGCCGCGACCGCGTTCTCGGCGATGCCCCTGAACATGGTGGCGTTGTGGCTACTTCCGGGCATCGCCTTCGCGGCGATCATCTTCGCCAGCGCGACCGTACTCAACCCGACTCGCGTCGCCGCCCCACTCATACTCGGGTGGACAGTGCTCGTAACCGATTGGAGCCGACGACACCGAGCTGTTCTCACCGCCGAGACCGTCCGCAACCTGTTGACCAACGAAGTCGCTCTCGGGTGGGCACTGATCGGTGTCACCTTCGCCGCCATCGTTGTCGTCTACCGACGACGGAATGCAACCCCAGTTTGGAGACTTTGATGGACCGCGAGTTCGAATTCTCCGGAGTGAGCATGCGTTTCGGCACGAGCCGAGCCTTGGACAGTGTGACGTGGGAGGGCGGTGGGCAGGTCGTCGGAGTCTTGGGTCCGAACGGCGCGGGGAAGAGCACCCTCCTCCAACTCCTGGGCACGGTGTTGGTCCCCGACGAAGGCGGCGTCCGGATCTTCGGGCTCGACCCGACGAACTTCACCCAGCGCCTTGCCATCCGTCGACAGCTCGGATACCTTCCGCAGACCGCCGGCCTCCACCCGGGCTTCAGTGCCTTCGATCTCGTCGACTACGTCGCCGTCTTGAAGGAGGTCAACGACCGCGACCTCCGGCGCACGGAAGTTCGTCGGGTGCTGATTGCCGTCGGACTTGAAGCCGACATGCACCGGCGAATCCGAAAGCTCTCTGGTGGTATGAAGCGTCGAGTGGCGTTGGCCGCATCCATTCTCGGGAGGCCGCGACTATTGGTGCTCGATGAACCTTCTGCCGGGCTCGACCCGGATCAGCGACTCCGCCTCGAGTCGATCGTTCACCTGGCCCGAGCCCACGCCACCGTCGTCATGTCCACCCACCACGCGGAGGAGGTCGCTGCGCTCTGCCAACAGGTTCTGGTGCTTGATCGCGGGCAGGTCCGATTCGACGGCACGCCAACGGCCCTTGCGGCAACGGCGGCCGGACGCGTGTGGGTGGACGACGAAGCCGATCCGCGGGCGTTGCGGTCTCGAGGCAGTAGCAATGGGGAGGTTCGCAACATCGGCTCTCCCCCTTCGGGTGCTCAACTCGTTGAGCCCACGATCGAGGATGCGTACCTGCTGCTCACGAGCGAGCCGGGAGTTCCGGCATGACTACGCTCGCCTCACTCCCGTCTCGTGCGGTTGTGGGCCCAGAGAAGACATCGATACGCGCGCTTGCGACTATCGAGGCGAGACGCTACCTACGACGGCTGAGCATGTGGATCGGGCTCGCCGGAACCATTGCGTTCATGGTAATTCTTAGCCCCAATGACTCGTGGTCGGGCCAGACCTACGTGAACGTCGTCCCACTGAGCTTCCTGCCGCTCACGATCGGCGTCTTCATCGCCGCGTCGCGCATCGGCGGGACCGACCGGGCCGCAAGCCCGGCGGGCCTGGCCGAGGGAGCCCCGCTCGGCGCCGAGCAGCGCAACCTGGCCAGGCTGGCGGGTCTTGTCGTTCCAGTCACGCTGAGCATCCTGGTTGTCGTCGGCATCGCCATCGTGTCGAGGATCGAGGGTGGATTCTGGATCGGCGAATGGCCGAGGAGAACAGACTCGGCTCTCCATTCCTTCGTAGAACTGATGCAGCCGCCGCTGGTCATCGCCGTCGCCGGAGCGTCCGGGGTTGGGCTCGGCCGAACCTTCCGGAGACTCGCCCCCTCTATGATCGCTGGGTCGATCCTCTGGTTTCTTGCGTTCGCCTTCTCCTGGGCATGGAACAACCCCGGCCTGCACTTGGTAGCCCTGGTGCAGACCCAACCGATGCCGATCGACTTGCCAGCGAATACAGATCCCAGTCTGCTCCCCGCCGGCTGGTTCGTCACGACACCGAATGAGTACGACGGTTGGCAGCGAGACTGGGTGCACCTTCCCACCGTTGTGTGGCACAACGTCTACCTGCTCGGCTTGGCACTCGTGTGGAGCGGACTGGCGATTCGCGAAACCCGAGGCGGCCGCCTTGCACTCGGCGGGCTTGGAGTGGCTGTTGGCGGGGTGGCCGCCCAACTCATCGTGTCGCCGTTCTAGGAACGCCGAGCGTCCTGAAGGATCTCGACAAGGTCCTTCACCGCGGTGGGGAAGGCGCGATCGGTTGACCGGCTGAACCCAAGCACGATCCCGCCCCGATCCCCAGTCGCGTCCGTCGTGCGCGCCCCGAGGTGATGCTGACTGAGACCCCACAGCGCGAACGAACGACCGGAGGCGAAGTCGACGAGCTCAGCCTCCCCCATGCCGTCGTCAGACAGGTATGCGGTCACGTGGAGGCCCGCGGCGATTCCGGTGAGATCGAACCAGGGAACGTCGTCACGAAGCGCGTCGAGCAGCTGCTCCTGACGCTGGCGGTACACCCGGCGCATCTTCGCGACGTGACGATCGAGTCCACCGTTGTCGATCAGTTGCGACAACGCCGCCTGATCGAGGTTCGACACGCCTCCCCGTCGACCTTTCACCTCAGCAACCGCTTCGACAAGGCCGGTCGGGAGCACCAACCACCCGATGCGCAGTCCTGCGGCGAGCGACTTGCTGAGGGTCCCGGCGTAGATCACCCGATCGCTGCCGATACCCTGCAGTGCACCGAGTGGCTGGCGGTCATAGCGGAACTCTCCGTCGTAGTCATCCTCAACAATCCAGGCAGCTCTTCGTCGAGCCCAGGAAAGAAGTGCCGCACGCCGTTGCGACGACATCGCCATGCCCAGCGGATACTCGTGTGCCGGGGTGACGAGAACAGCGTTGAGTCTTTCGACCTCAAGGTGTTCGACCGAGATCCCTTCGTCGTCGACGGGAATCGGCACCACGTGGAGCCCGGCGTCGCTCAGCACGCGAGCGTGAAATGGCAGACCCGGGTCCTCGATGCCAATTCGGTCGATGCCCGAACGCCGGAACGTTTCGGCGAGGAAGAAGAGTGCATTCGTGAACCCGCCGAAAATGCTCACCCGTTCGGGTTCGATGGCAACCGCCCGCGTCCTCGACAGGTACTCGGTAAGGGAGGTGCGCAGCTCGTGGAGACCGCGCTGGTCGCCGTAGCCGAAGAGCTCGTCGGGGCTGACCTTCAACGCCTCGTTCACCGCCGACAACCACGAGCGTCGCGGAAATGAACTGCGATCCGGTTCACCTGGAATGAAGTCCAACCGCAGGCGTCCGGGCCCTCCCGATCGCGGCCGAGGCGCCGGCGGCGACTGATGCACGGAGCCGACTGCTGTCCCGGATCCTTGGCTGGCGATCAGGTAGCCCTCGGCGACGAGTTGGTCGTAGGCGGCGACCACCGTCGCCCTCGCCAATCCAAGATCGTGAGCGAGCGCGCGGGTCGAAGGCAGACGCGTGCCCTCGTGGAGCTGACCCGACCTGATGGCATGGCGCAACGCCTGCTCAACCGAGGCCCGCCGACCGAGGCCGGGGGCAGGGCCGAGTTCCAGCAGAAGAGTGCGCACAGTTGCCTGACCTCCACGAAAGTGGTCTGGAATCGGATGATCCAAGTGGACTTTCGGCTTAGGCCGCCCAACCGTACCCTCGACGTATGGAATCGCGCGCTCTCTCGACGCAAGATGTGCCCCGCTGGGTGCGGGTCGGAGCGATCCTGGCCATCGCCATTCCACAGATCGTCACCGGCGCCTGGGCGGTCGTCGCACCGAAGCACTGGTTCGACAACTTCCCGGGAATCGGTCCGACGCTCGTCGCGGCGGAACCGCCGTACAACGCTCATCTCGCCAGCGACGCAGGCGCGGGATTTCTCGCTGCGGGCATCGCTGTCGCCGTTGCTGCGATTCTCGGAAGACAGATGCTCTTGGTGTTCGCCCTGGCGATCTACGCCGTGGGCGCCGTGCCTCATGTGCTCTACCACGCGATCAATCCGGCACCGGCGCTGAGCAACGCGGAGAACACCGTCAGCGTCATGATGCTGGCGACGGGACTGGCCGCAGCTGTCGTCTTTGTCGCGAGAACCTGGAAGCGCTCGCCCCGTGAGCGCGGCCTCGCTTCGGAGGAGACGGCGACAACGCGCAGAACCTGAGGCCGAAATGAACCGAAAGCCCAGCCACGAGGCACAGATGGTCTGAAGCCCAATCCTTCCAACGCTCCGGCAGTTCGTTGGCAGAACGGATCGTCACGAGTCACACCCGACGTCGAACAGAGGGATCACATCTATGGAAACGATGGCAACGCCCGTCGGGTCGGCGACGACAGCGCACGTGCAAGATGACTCGCGTCAGGGCTCGCTCTTCGGAGCACTGGCACGAGCCGCCCTCTACGGAGTGGCGTGGGGCGGCGCGGCGCGGCTCTGGATGCGCTACATCTCCGAAGACCCCGAGTTCTCCATTGCGGGAACGAGCTTCATCATTGGTATTCCAACGGTCATCTCGCTCTGCAGTGTGCTCGCGAGACGAAGCGTCAAATGGCGTCCGATCGCGCGACGACCGGCGAGGGCGGTTGCCGGTTTCTCGACCATCCTTCTCGGGGGCGCCGCCGGGATCTTGATGATGCCCACGCTCCTGTTGGGGGGCATCGCCTGGGCGTACCGAAGGCAATTGCCGTCACTTCTTCTCGTGCCCATCGCCGCACTGGCCTGCGTGCCGATCGTGTTCGTCGTGCAGGAGATTCCCAGCGGCGGTCGCTTCCTCCTTGCCTTCCCTGCCTACCTGCTGCTTCTTGCAACCTTCATCCCTGTGTACGCCCGGATATACCACCCACCCCGGAACGGAGCAACACCATGAGCACCGCACACCACACGTCCTCGAGCCGAAGCACTACCGACGCCAAACGGCTCCGGGCGGTTTTCGTCATCACATTCCTGAGTGCACTTGCTGTTGCGATCATCGGATTCCTCCTGACCGGAGCGAGGTCGGCGAGCTCAGCAGAGGTTGTCGGCAAAGCCAACCTCGCGCTGGCCGACGGGACTGCAGTGGGCACCGTGACCTTTCTCAATCAACCGGGAGAAGCGTGGACCGTGGTCCGCGCCGCTCTGAAGGTTCCGACCGCCGCAACCAACGTCAGGAGCTTCCATGGGTTCCACGTCCACGCCAACGACAACCCCGCAAACGGCAACGACTGCGTAGCTGACCCGAAGGCAGCATCGAGCACCTGGTTCGTATCGGCCGACGGACACTGGCGTCGCAGCGCAGAAGAGAGCCACGGGGATCACGCCGGTGACATGACCAGCCTCTATCTCAACCGCGACGGTCGGGCGAACCTCGAATTCACCATCGACCGCCTCGTCCCGGGCGAGCTCTTCAATCGCGCCGTGATCATGCACGCCGGCCCCGACAACTTCGGCAACGTGCCGATCGGGGCCCTCGCCACCCAGTACAGCGGCGCATCCGACGCCATCGTTGCCACCCGCAACACGGGCAACGCCGGTGACCGGATTGCGTGTGGCACCATCGAGATCATCGGCCGCTGAGCAAGTCCCATCACTGTCCGAGGAGACAGCACCCGTTGGAGGTTGCCTTCGATTCCCGACTTGACACCTGAAGCCTCGGGCGTAGGGTGTGAACTTCTCATCCATGCCCCAATCCCGCGAGTCTTTCGCTTCCGGGCCGACTGCGCACTGAGTGTTCGCTCAGCTTCCGGCGCGCCGGTAGCGTCGAGCGATGGCTTCACCACCAGGCCGAATCCGTGCCGTCGTGTTCGACTTCGGGGGCGTGCTCATCACCACGATCACGAACCAGGTCGGCGCTCTAGCGACCACCCACGGCGTACCGATGACGACGATGCTCCAGATCCTCCTCGGGCCTCACGAGAGCGGTCAGCACCCGTGGCATCGGGCTGAGCGAGGAGAACTCGCTGTCGCGGCGATCCAGGACGCGCTCCAGTCTTGGGCGGATCCTCACGGCGTGACACTGCGCGGTGATGAGATCGACGCGCTGCTCTCGGCCGGTGGTTACACGACCGTCCCCGAGATGAACGCGAAGGTCGCACAGCTCAAACGAGCCGGCTTCATCACCGGGCTCCTGACGAACACCTTCGCCGAGTTCCGACCGACCATGGAACGCGACCTCCACTTCCCCGACTTCAGCCAGGTCGTCGAATCGTTCGCCGTCGGCAGCCGCAAACCCGAGCCACCGATCTACGAGGCGATGTGCGAACTACTCGGCGTCGAACACCGCGAGATCCTCTACCTCGACGACTTCGCCCAGAACATCGCGACTGCGCAGTCGTTCGGCTGGTCGACCATCCACGTCACCGACCCCGTCGCCGACGTGGTGCGGATCGACGACTTCCTCCAGGCGTCGTAACTGCAGTTTGTCCGACGGACCCGCGCTTACGTAACGTGACCCGATACGTCTCGCACGGGGACCGAACGAGGAGTGAGCCATGGGGATTTGCGACGGACGGGTAGCGATCGTGACGGGTGCCGGACGCGGCATCGGTCGAGAGCATGCACTGTTGCTGGCGAAAGAAGGCGCCATGGTTGTCGTCAACGACCTCGGTGGCGCGCCCGATGGAAGCGGCACCGATCTCACCCCGGCGCAACAGGTCGTCGCCGAGATCGAAGCGATGGGTGGAGCGGCAATCGCCAACGGCGACGACGTGAGCAGCTGGAGCGGTGCGGAACACATGATCAAGGCAGCCGTCGACACGTTCGGCGACCTGCACGTGCTCGTGAACAACGCCGGCATCCTCCGCGACCGCATGCTGGTGAACATGACCGAGGCCGAGTGGGACGCGGTGATCCAGGTGCATCTCAAAGGCACGTTCGCACCGGCGCGCCACGCTGCGGCCTACTGGCGCGAGCAGCACAAGGCCGGCAAGGACGTCGACGCCCGCATCATCAACACCACATCGGTGTCGGGCATCTACGGCAACCCCGGCCAGACCAACTACGGGGCCGCGAAGATGGGCATCGCGTCATTCAGCATCATCGCCGCGCTCGAACTCTCACGCATCGGCGTCACGGTCAACGCCATCTCCCCCGGAGCACTCACCCGTCTCACGGAGAACCTCATGGGCGAAGTGAACGACAAGCTGCGCGAAACACGTGGACCAAACTGGATCGCACCGATCTGCGCATGGCTGGCGAGTCCTCTGTCGCGCAACGTTACGGGCCGCGTGTTTCAGGTTGCCGGCGACGAGATCGCCATCGCCGAGTCGTGGCACAAAGGGCCGAAGGGTCTCAACACGCTCGACCCCGAGGCCCTCACTCCCGTGATCGCCGACCTCATGGCCCGCGCCCGACTCAACGCCGACATGGGCGGCAAGGACGCGGAAGGACCCGGCCGACCCGGCCACACCATCTAGCGCGAGGGTTCACTCGCGTTCTTGTGCGCTGGGTCGCTCCGCAAGCGACCAGGGCGACAAGAACGTCGGGCTGTCATTGTGACAGGCCCTGCGGTAGTTCGCTCAGTCGATGAGCGCGGGCTTTCGTGCGCTCGGTCGCCCTGGAAGCGACCCAATGCACGAACTCCCGAGGTCAAACTTTTTTCCTCAGCTGAACAGGCGGTCGTTCAGCGCAATGTCCTCGAAGAAGTCCTGAATCTCAGCGATCTTGCCGTCGACGAAACTGATCAGCAGCGCCTCGGTCTGGGTGACCGTCTCACCGTCTTTCTCCGTGGTCGACGTATGCACGGCCAACGCTCGGTCGCCGCCATCGGACAACACGCTGTCGAGGTGCACGGCGAAGGTGCCTCCGCTCAGCTCGAACAACTTGCCGTACAAGCCGAGGATGGCTTCCTTGCCCTTGTGCGCGCCAGAGACGAGCGACGAGCCAGGCACGATGTGGACAGCGTCGTCGGTGAGAAGCGCCATCATGGCGTCCATGTCGCCGCTACCGAAGGCGGCGTAGGCCTGGCGCACCGTCTGCAAGTTCTGCTCGACCGTCATGATCGCCCCTTTCGCGCGCCGACCGACTTGAGCGGAGCGCACGTTGATGAGTGTGCGCCTCGGTCGGCCGCTTTACAAGGGCTGCGTGGTGCTCCACCACCCCCGTCGGCATGGTGAGTGGTATGGCATCGAAGAAGATCACGATCACCTTGGACGATGAACAGGTACAGCAGGTCCGCAACTTGGTCAGCGCGGGCCGTGCTGCGAGCGGGTCCGGATTTGTTCAGCACGCCGTGGCTGTTGCGCTCGACGATGTCGCCGGGTGGGGAGCGATGCTTGCCCAGGCGCTCGATGAGAGCGGTGGACCGATGTCAGCTGATGAGCGGGCATGGGCCGACAAGGCGCTCGGCGTGGCGAAGACTCGGCGACGAACTGCGGCAGCGTGATGGCCGGCATCACCCTCGATGCCGGCGGGCTGGTCGCCTTGGACCACAACGATCGTCGGGTCATCGTGCAACTCGCCCGAGCTGTCGAAACCAGTAGTCGGGTGACGATTCCGTCGTCAGCTCTGGCGCAAGCGATCCGGCGTCCTGACCGGCAGGCTCGTCTTTCACGCCTCCTACACCAACCAACCAGTGACGTGTCCCGCTCGACCGCGTCGACGCCGTCAACGTCGGACGACTGCTTGCCGCCAGCGGCACCTCCGACGTTGTCGACGCGCACGTTGTGGTCTGCGCCCGTAGGTCTGCGCAGCGTGTCGTCACCTCAGATCCCAATGACCTGTACGCGCTCGACAGCACGATCGAACTCATCGTCGTGTAGCGCAAGGCACCCGCGTGTTTGGTGTCCGAGTCGCTCCCGAGCGACCACGCCGACCTGCCATGCGACTTCGGCCCGCTGCGAGTGTCAGGAAGTGGTCTCCCAGCCGATGGCAATCGAGAGCGGCGTCGCGACAAGACGAGAAGTCCACAGGTGAAGCTGCCGCCGCCGCCGCGCTATGCCGACAACGACGGGGTCGCCATTGCCTACCGAACGGCGGGTGAGGGCGACGACGTCCTGTTCACGTCCGGTGCGACCGTTGCGATGGACAATTCGTGGGTTTGGGCGAGTCCGATCGCCGAGTCCGCGCGGATGACGGTCTACGACAAGCGCGGGATCGGTGTCTCCGACGGCGCTGCCAATTTCTCGTTCGAAGAGCGGATGGACGACATTTGGGCGGTGATGGATGCCGTCGCAATCGAACGAGCCCATCTCATCGGCGCGTCCGAGGGCGGTCCGCAGTCGGTGCTCTTCACTGCGGCCTACCCCGACCGGGTCCGGTCGTTGACGCTGTACGGGACGTATCCGTCGGTCATGAAGCGGCGGGACTATGCGGCCGGCAAAGACATGACCTTGAGCGAGTACAGCGTTGGGTGGGGCGAACACACCCTCAAGGGAGTCGACGACACCTGGCAGTGCTACCGACTCGACACGCGGACGCCGTAGAGCACTGGCTGCTCTTCGTGCATCTCGTTGCGGTGGGAGCAACACAATGCACGCGCGAGGGGCATACCGCGCACATCCGAAGCCAAATATCTAGTAGCTCTAGAATATTTCGTGGTTACACTCTCGGCGTTCTGTGGGTAGGATCGGCTTGTGGACGTTACTCGTCGCAGTCTCGGGGTCGTGGAGGAGTACCTTCGCGAGTTCCGGGCAGTGGTGATAAGCGGGCCACGGCAGAGCGGCAAAACCACGCTCCTCGGGCAGCTCGCCCGGGAGCGCGCTCGACTTGGCTTGACCCCGACACTCTCGATTCGCACCTTCGACGACCCAGCCGAACTCACCGCTGCGGAGCTCGACCCAACCACCTACGTGGCACAGTTGCCCACGCCCAGTGCCGTCGACGAGTTCCAGCGCGGTGGTGATGGATTCCTTTTGGCGGCCAAGATGCGTCTTGATCGAGACAGATCGCGCGGACAACTTGTTCTTGCCGGTTCGACCAGCTTCCTCACATCGAAGAAGGTGGCCGACTCTCTCGCCGGGCGCGTCGGTGTCGTCGAGCTGTGGCCCCTTTCCGTCGGTGAAGCAACTGCGATCCGCACCGGCGAACAGTTCGTCGACCGGGTTTTCATGGCGCCTGAGTCGTTTCACGGTTGGAAGCTGCCGAAGGTCTCGCGGGCCGATATCGCCGAGCTCATCGTGATCGGAGGATTTCCGGAACCGCGAACGATGACGGCCCGCGCCCGCGCCAACTGGTTCCGGTCCTATCTGGCCACGATCGCCACGAAAGACGTCATCGACGATGTTGGCGAAGTCCGCAAGTTGTCCGAGTTCCGTCGAGTCCTCGAGCTGGTGATTGCTCGGTCCGCCCATGAAGCCAACGCCGCAGCCATTGCCGTCGACGCGGGACTGCACCCAACGACCGTTGCCCAGCACGTCGAGTTGCTCCGCAACCTCATGGTCGTCCACGAACTACCTGCGTGGGCATCGAGTGCCACAACGAAAGCGAAACGCCACCCGAAGCGATATGCCGTCGACACCGGTCTCGCCTCGGCAGTGCTTGGGGCCGATGCAACATCGCTCACCGACGTCCGGTCTCCACTATTCGGGCAACTGTTCGAGACGTTCGTGGTCAACGAACTAGCCAAACAGCGCACCTGGGCCGAGACCGACGTCCGGCTGCATCACTTTCGTGATCGGGCGGGCGCCGAGATCGACGCGCTGATCGTCGGACCGAGCCAGCGCATCGTCGGCATCGAAGCGAAAGGGTCGGCGACCATCGTTCCGGCCGACGCCCGCCACCTCGCTGCGTTTCGCGACAGGGTCGGCGACTCATTCGTGCACGGCGTTGTCCTCTACCTCGGCCAACACACATTGAGCCTCGGCGAAAGACTCACCGCACTACCCGTCTCCGCACTGTGGGCTGGCTGATGTTGCCCTGCTGGGAATGGCCCCGGAGAGACTGCTCGACGCGGCCGAGCCGCACCGGGCGAGTCACCTACCGGCTCCGAGGCCCAGGGCATCGATGACCGCATTTGTGTCTGCCTGACCGACCGTTTCGGCGAACAATCCGCATCACCGGGCGAGCCCGATGGAGATCCGTCGCCGAAGGGAGCCGTAAGGAACGCCTGCAAACGAGCGGGCGCTGCGAGCCTGATCGAGCCGAACCACAGATGGGCCGCGGTGGTGAACACAAACCCGACGCAACCGTGGTCGCGTGCTGCGCGCGACGATCGAACTTGCCGGCGACAAGGCATCGCAGCGGTGAGCATGCGAAACCTTGCCGGTTCCATCAGTTCGCTGTAGCAAGCTTGGTCCTACATCTGCAAACGCGGAGGACCGCCGTGGCCCTTGACGACTACCTGGTATCCGAAGTCCGGCTCGATCACACCGACGGACACATCACCCGCAGGGAGGCGCTGCGGCTTCTCGGGTTGCTCGGCGTCGCCAGCACGACCGCGGCGCTGTGGCTTGAAGCCGATGCTGCAGTAGCGGCATCCAAGACCACGAAAGTGCCGACGAAGAAGAGGCCGGTTGCGAAAACGTCGGCCCCAAAGTCGACGCCCGCCACGATGGGAAAGCCCGTGCCGAACCCGCAGGCGGTCTCCGCCGGACCAATCCGATTCGCCGGACCCGCAGGGGAACTGCGGGCAAGCTTCTGTGCATCGGTTGCGCCGAAAGGTGGCGTGCTGATCATCCACGAGAACCGAGGTTTGACGAAGCACTTCCAGGACCTACCGACACGCTTCGCACGCTCCGGTTTCAGCGCGCTCGCTCTCGATCTTGCGTCGCGCGCCGGAGGAACGGACGCTGTCGCGTCACAGATGCCGGCGCCGCTCGCAGCCCTCAGCACCACCGATCTTGTTGCCGACATGACCGCCGGGCTCGCCGAACTCGTACGACGCACCCCTGGAAAGAAGCTTGCCATCATCGGGTTCTGCTTCGGCGGCGGAATGGTCTGGAACATGATCAACGCGGGTGACTCGCGTCTCGCCGCGGCGGCACCGTTCTATGGCGTCGGACCCTCCGACGCCGACTTCAGCAAGTCGAAGGCTGCGGTGCTGGCGATCTACGCCGAACAAGATGCACGCGTCAACGCAAACCGACCGGCGATGACTGCAGCGCTCGAGAACGCGAAGCTCGCCCACCAAATTCTGACCGTGCCCGGCGTCGATCACGCCTTCTTCAACGACACCGGACCGCGGTACAACAAGACGCAGGCGGAGGCGGTGTACAAAACCCTCCTCGAATGGTTCGACGTCCATCTGCGCTGAGAGAGAGTCGGACTCGCACCAGGCTGCACCTGTCTACGTTGCGTCGTTCGTCGCTCCTGCGGCAGCGAACTGTGCGTTGTAGGGCCGAGCGTAGGCACCGTCGGCGGCAAGCAGTTCGTCGTGGTTCCCCTGCTCCACGATTGAGCCGCGTTCCATCACCAAGATGATGTCGGCATCGCGAATGGTCGAGAGACGGTGGGCGATGACAAAGCTGGTGCGTGACGCCCTGAGTTGGGCCATGGCCCGCTGAATGCGAAGTTCGGTTCGAGTATCGACCGACGACGTTGCCTCGTCGAGGATGAGGATCGTCGGATCAGCCAGGAACGCGCGGGCGATCGTGAGGAGCTGCTTCTCCCCTGCCGACACGGCAGTGGCATCGTCATCGAGGTGGGTGTCGTAGCCTGCGGGAGGTGGCGAACGAAACGGTCGACATACGCGGCCTGCGCCGCGGCAAGGATCTCCGCCTCGGTGGCGTCGGGATTTCCGTAGGCAATGTTCTGTCGGATCGTTCCCGAGAACAGCCACGTGTCCTGACACCATGCCGACATGGGAGCGGAAAGTCCGGCGCGGCATCGTGGAGATGTCGTGCCCATTAATCGTGATGCGGCCAGCATCGAGGTCGTAGAAGCGCATCAAGAGATTCACCCCTGTTGACGGTCTTGCCCGCCCCGGTAGGATCGACGATGGCCACGGTGCGACCAGCGACAGATCAGCGATCAGCGGTTTGGCCGGGTCATAGGAGAACCCCACGTGCTCGAATGCCACCCGACCCTCCGTCACGGTCGGAATACCATCAGCGCGCGTAGTGTCGATGCCGACCTTCGGATCGGCGGGTTCTTCAGGAGCATCGAGAAACTCGAAGACCCGCTCCGCCGAAGCGCCTCCGGACTGGCACACGGGTGAACATCGACGCCATCTGGGTCAGCGGTTGGGTGAATTGGCCGTGTACTGAACAAACGCCTGCACCCGCCGATCGACATGGAGCCGTTGGCGAAGATGAGTCCACCGGCCACGGCGATGACGACGTAGTTGAGGTTGCCGAGCAACATCATCATTGGCTGGATCGTGCCAGAGATGAACTGGGCGCCGAAGCTGGCATGGTGAAGTCGTTCGTTCACCTCGTCGAAATGCTGCTCGCTCCCCAGTTGGTGGCCAAGCACCTTCATCACTGCGTGTCCGGTGAATGCTCCCTCGACGTGAGCGTTGAGCGCGCCGGCGTGACGCCACTGGGCAACGAAACGCGACCTGCTCTTGCCGCCCACGAACTTCAGTCCCCACAACGACAGGGGCACGCCCCGTGGTCCGCCATGCGGAGCGGGACCGCAGTGATCGAGAGTTCGGAGCCTCAGTTGCTCTCAGAGCAACCCAAACCCCGAACTCCAAGACCGCAACAGGGGCCGGCCCGATTGACCCGGCCACACCGTCACGCGCCCGTTCGGGCGAACGCCCTCGTGGCCGGGATGCACCTCGCTGAGCGAACGATGTGAGAAGACGCCTCGACCGAGGAATTCGATTCGTACACTTCGGACATGCCCACGACAACTGTCGACCCGACGTCCTACGCCCGGACGCGCCGATCCCTGCATCGCATCGCCACGCATGTGCTCGCCCAAGCGCGCCATGCCGAGCGTGGCCGGATCGGACTGCGTGCATTGCCCGGCGGCTTCGGCACGCCGATGTTCGGGGAGGCCGAGACCGTGCTGCGGGTGGCCGGGCATCGGCTCGTCCGCGAGTGGCGAACCGATGACGGTTCGCACAGCGCGGCGTTCGATCTCGCTGGCGCATCTCTGGCTGCGGCCGCCGGGTTTGCCGGCGTGAACCTTGACCCTGGGTTCTCGGTAGGCGACGACACGCCCGAACTCGGTTCGATCGATGAACCCCTCTCGGTCGACATACGCGCAGCAGGACATCTGGCCGAATGGTTGCATCTCGGGGCCCAAGCGGTGGACCGAGCGGTCGCTGCCCTCGGCGAACAGGGAGCACCTGGCGTCGCGCAGCTCTGGCCCGAGCACTTCGATCTCGGTCTCGACGTCGCGACGCCCTTGGGACGGTGCAATCTCGGCATGTCGACGGGCGATTCGTTCTGCGAAGAGCCATACGCGTACATAGGACCCTGGAACAAGGACAGGCCGGGTGGAGCCGAGTTCTGGAACGCGCCGTTCGGCGCGTATCGCCCGGCCTCCGACCTCGCAAGCGGGGGCACCGCCGATGCGCGTCTTTCGCTCGACGCGTTCCTGACCGAAGGACTGACCCGGCTCGGAGCGAACCATGGCTGACACGGCGGTCACCTGGCACCGAATCGGAACACGCGCCGAACTCGAGGCCAGCGTCCCCAAGCGCGTAGTCCTCGGCGCGACGCCGGTCGCGGTCTTCGTCCACGACGGTGCCGTTCGCGCCATCGCTGATCGCTGCAACCATCGCGGTGGCCCGCTATCGGAAGGTACGTGTACGGGCGAATACGTGCGCTGTCCCTGGCACGGATGGGAGTACAGCGTCGTCACAGGACGGGGCCCGGCTGGTTTCGACGAAGAACAGGTCGCGGTATTCGCCGTTGAGGAACGAGACGACGGCGTGTTCGTTCGCACCCCGGCGACCGAGCCGAGGCGACTCGTCAAACACAAGCCGTCGCATCTTCTGGAGGATCATCCGAAGGGACCGGACGATCCGCCCCGCGTGCTCGGGATCTCCACGACAGCGCTGGACGATGGGCTCCCGCGCTATTCGACGTCGGAGGCTCTCGTTGCCGAAGCAATGGACGAAGCGAAGCAGCTCGGGGCCGACACCCAGCTGATCACGCTTCGCTCGCTCGCGTTCCACGAGTGCGAGGGGAACTACTCGAAAGCAGCGGCGGCGTGCACGTGGCCGTGCGCCATCACCGATCGAGATCCAGCCGATGAGATGCGCGTCGTCTATGAGGCGCTCGTCCACTGGGCCGACGTCATCGTCGTCGGCACACCGATCCGGTGGGGACAGCCGAGCTCGCTGTATTACAAGATGGCCGAGCGGCTCAACTGCGTCCAGAACCAGATCACCACCCACAACCGACTGCTGATCGAGAACAAGGTTGCGTCGTTCATCATCACCGGCGGGCAGGACAACGTGCAGGCCGTCGCCGGTCAGGCGCTGACCTTCTTCAGCGAGCTCGGCTGCCAGTTCCCGCAGTTCCCGTACATCGCCCATTCGCGCGGCTGGTCCGCCGAGGACATG